>NZ_JBEXYC010000172.1:0-1010 GCF_040630835.1 Kitasatospora sp. NPDC005751 | reverse complement strand
TAGTACTGCAACGGTGCTTAGCGTGACGGTTGTTGGGTTCGCTCGTTGGGCTGTTCATGGGTGGGGACATATCCGAGGTCGATGCTCGTCGCTGGTCGGACGGGCTTGTCGGGCTGCATGAGCGGTTTGCTCACCGGTTCGCGCGGAGTGAGTCGCGGGAGTCGGCGCTGGCCTACATGCGCGGCTTGCTGGCCCCATTGGAGCGCAAAAACGGCTGGACGGTGGCCGAGGAGGCCGGCCACGGGGGCCCGGACCGAATCCAGCGGCTACTGAACCGCATCGACTGGGACGCGGACGAGGTGCTCGACGACGTGCGCGAGTACGTCGTCGAGCACCTGGCCGACCCGGGCGGCGTGCTGATCGTGGACGACACCGGGTTCCTGAAGAAGGGCGTGCGGTCGGCCGGCGTCCAAAGGCAGTACTCCGGAACCGCGGGCCGGACCGAGAACTGCCAGGTCGGAGTGTTCCTGGCCTACTCCGGCGAGCGGGGGCGGACCTTGATCGATCGGGCGCTCTACCTGCCGAAGTCCTGGACGGACGACCGTGAGCGGTGCCGGGAGGCCGGCATCGGCGACGAGGTCGAGTTCGCCACCAAGGTCCAGCTCGCAAGGGCGATGGTCCGCCGCGCGATCGACGACAGGATCCCGTTCCGCTGGGTGACCGCGGACGCCGGCTACGGCTACAGCAAGAGCTGGCGCTACGAACTGGAGCAGGCCGACGTCTTCCACGTCGTCGCCACCACCCGACACGACACCGTCGTCACCTGGCGGGCCATGGACCACCGGCTGCACGACCTGGTCGCGGACCTGCCCCGGCAGAAGTGGAAGCGCCGCTCCTGCGGCGACGGCGCCCACGGCCTGCGGATCTACGACTGGGCCCGCATCGAGGTCCGGCCCTGGCACCGCCCCGACCGCAGGCACTGGGTCCTGGCCCGCCGCAGCATCACCGACCCCACAAAGATCGCCTACTACATCGCCTACGCGCCCACCGATGCCACACTCAATGACCTA
>NZ_JBEXYC010000171.1:0-1012 GCF_040630835.1 Kitasatospora sp. NPDC005751 | reverse complement strand
TGGCCGGCGTCTGGGGCAATCCGGGGCAGGCGAACTACGCGGCGGGGAACACGTTCCTGGACGCGCTGGCCGCTCACCGGCGGCACGAGGGCCTGCCGGGGGTGTCGTTGGCGTGGGGTCCGTGGGAGAACGGCATGGCGGGTGAGCTCTCGGAGGCGGACCGCCGCCGGATGGGCCGGCAGGGCCTGCGGCCATTCTCCGACGCACGCGGGCTCGCCGTCCTGGAGGCGGCCGTCGGCCGGCCCGAAGCGCTCTTCGTGGCAGCGGAGTTGAACCTGGCTGCCCTGAGGGGATCCGGCGAGGTCCCGCCGCTGCTGTCCGGCCTCGTCCGTGCGACACGCGCAGGCTCGCGTACCCGCCGCACGGCCGGACTGCCGAGTGCCGACGGTCGGAGCGCCCTGGCCGCGCGGTTGGCCGGGCTGGGGCCGGACGAGCAGCGGGAGGTGGTGCGGGAGCTGGTGCTGTCGCAGGCCGCTCTGGTGCTGGGGATGGCCGGACCGGGCAGTCTGGACGCCGAACGTTCCTTCCGGGACGTCGGGTTCGACTCGCTCACCGCCGTCGAACTGCGCAACCGACTGAACAGCGCCACCGGCCTGCGGCTGCCGGCCACGGCGGTCTTCGACTACCCGACCCCGGCGGCCCTGGTCGGCTTCCTGCTGGGTGAGCTGGTCGGAGGCAACGACCCCGTCTCGACGGGTACCGCGCTCCCGGCCTCCGGGCGCGCACGGGTCGAGGACGACCCGCTGGTGATCGTCGGGATGGCGTGCCGGTTCCCGGGCGGCGTGTCGTCCCCGGGCGACTTCTGGGAGTTGCTCGCCTCGGGTGGGGACGCCATCGGGGAGTTCCCCACCGACCGGGGCTGGGCGACGGACGTTTACGACCCCGATCCGGCGGCCGCAGGCCGGAGCGTCTCGCGGGAGGGCGGGTTCCTCTACGACGCGGGGGAGTTCGACGCGGAGTTCTTCGGGATCAGTCCGCGTGAGGCGGTGGCGACGGATCCGCAGCAGCGGTT
>NZ_JBEXYC010000170.1:0-1077 GCF_040630835.1 Kitasatospora sp. NPDC005751 | reverse complement strand
GCCTGCTCCTTCCAGGTCGGGATCTGGTGGAGGCGTTCGGCCAGTTCGGCAAGGCGGCGGCAGGTGAGGTCCTGGCGGGTCTGGGTGTCGCGGGCGGCGGGGGCGGCAGGCGGGCCTACAGCGGTCGCGGCTTCGAGGCCAGCGGCGGCAGGGGCATGGCGGAGGGCGGCTTTGCGGACATCGGCGGGGGTGCGGACGTGGCGGCGCGGTGATGGCGTCGAGGGGTAGGCGGGCCGTGGGGCGGTCGGTTGGGGTCCGGGACGGCGGCTGGGTCCGCCCAGGGCGGTTGCTGGCGGCCTTGAGGGCACGGGCGGCGATCATCATTATGGCCAGGCCGTCGCCCAGAGGCGGTCCCGCCCCACGGGCCGGCCGCTGCCTGGCGAAGGCCAGGGGACTGGTCGTTCTCGCGGTCGTGCGGATGGCCGGGGCCCGGACCAGCCGGGGAGATCCGGGCCGGGGCTTACCGACTTGCCCAGGGTGTGTTCCCGTTCGTCGATTCGCCCGCGCCCGGGCCGCGGCTTGGCCGATGATGTGACATGCCCAGAGGCTGGGTGAGTGCTCCGGGCAGGGGGAACAGGGCGCGCATGGAGATGATCAGCGGCACCGGGCTCGGCTGTCGGCCCTGGCCGGAGTTCCTGGACCGTCGCCCCGCGCTGATCGTCCCGTCGGCCCCCGACCGTGTCCTTCGGGGGGAGGACGGCTGGGCGGAGCGGCATACGGGCCGGGCGCTCGCCGGGCCCGAGCCGTCCTGGTCGGCGGTGCTCACCCACTGCCACCTGTCCGTTCACCGTCCCGGCGGACTGCTCTGGTTCGACGGCGAGATCGCCGCGGCCCGCGAATGGCGCCGAGCTGTCCGCAGCCAGCGGTCGCTACTGCTGATCACCGGCCCGTTCACCAGCGTCTTCGAGTTCCCGGCCGCCGCCACGGCCGGCCGGCTGTTCCTCCTGACCATCCCGGCCCGACTGGAAGGCGACCTTCTCTGAGCTTGGCGTTTATCCACGCACGTCACTCGACCTGCTGATCTGCGGTTCTTCCCGGGACAGCAGAGGCGGCCGTTCTCCACGCTTCGAGGTGTTG
>NZ_JBEXYC010000169.1:0-1098 GCF_040630835.1 Kitasatospora sp. NPDC005751 | reverse complement strand
AGGGCACGTATTCGGTCGTGATCAATGGGTTCGAGTGAGGTCCTTGATCCAGATCATCGCGCCACGGAGGTGGAGGCCGGCGAGGTAGCTTTCCGGGGTCTTGTCATACCGGGTGGCGATGCCTCGCCAGGCCTTCAGCTTGTTGATCAGGCGCTCGACGGTGTTGCGCTCCTTGTAGAGCTCGGCGTCGTGGCTGACGGGACGGCCGCCCTGGCGGCCCTTCTTCTTCCGGTTGGCGCTCTGGTCCTTCTTCTCCGGGATGACCGCCTTGATATGGCGCTTGCGCAGGTGGGCGCGGTTGCCGCGTGACGAATAGGCCTTGTCTCCGGCTACCGCGTCCGGCCGGGTGCGGGGACGGCCGACGGGCCCGCGGACCCGGACCTTCTTCAGCACGGGGATGAACTGCGGGCTGTCCGCGGCCTGGCCCTCGGTCAGGATGAGAGCCAGCGGGCGGCACTTTCGGTCGCCAGCGCAATGGACCTTGCTGGTCTGCCCACCCCTGGAGCGTCCGAGCAGGGCGGCCTTCAGCCGGAGCCCGCGCCGACGCCGGATGCGTCGACGTTCTTCCCGTTTCGCGTCGCATGGGGCGTCCCGCCCGTCTTGTTCCTTCGGGCCTCCCCCTTTTGTCGAGCCTTCTCCGCCTCCTCGGCGGCCTTCTCCAGGGCGGCCATGGTGTCGGAGTCGAGGTGCATCCCGGCGGCGTCGTGGTGGGCCCGCACGGTGGTGGAGTCCACGCTGACCAGGGACAAGTCCACATCGCCGCGTCTCGCGGCTTCCGTGATCAGGCCCTCCATCAGGGCTTCGAAGACGCCGGCATCCCTCCACTGCCGGAACCGGTTGGAGACGGTCGACCACGCCCCGAACTCCGTCGGCATCTCCCGCCATTGCCCGCCCGTCCGGAATCGCCAGATCACGCCCTCAAACTGCTGTCGCAGCCGCTCCGGGTACGGGCCGTACTCGCCGATCGGCAAGTACGGCTCGATCAACACCCACTCCGCATCTGTCAGTTGCGCTCGCGTCACACACCACGGTCTACCGGATCAGGACCCGCCGCGAAGGTGAATCGCCAAGATTGATCACGACCGAATACGTGCCCTA
>NZ_JBEXYC010000168.1:0-1101 GCF_040630835.1 Kitasatospora sp. NPDC005751 | reverse complement strand
TCGTCGGCTACGAGATGGCACTGCTCGTCGACCGCGCCGGCGCCGTCCTCACCCCCGCACTCCGCGCAGAACTCCAGGGCAGTCTCCTGCACTGACGGTTCGTCGGATACCGTCCTGGTATTCGAAGCACCTCCACGCCCGTCCCGGGCCCGCTTCGGCGGGCTCGGGTTCGGACGTTGTACGGCCTTCGCACCACCGGCTCCGGACCCGTCCGGAGCTCGCACCGCACCGCCGCACCTTGTGAGGAGAGGAACCGTGACACCGCCCGACGACCGCAGCGGCCAGTACGGCGTTCCGTACCCTGGCACGGGCCATGACGCCTTCGGAGCACCCGGCGTCGCCGGCCACGGTCAGCAGCACGGCCAGTACGGCCAGCAGCAGTACGGCCAGCCGTACCCGCAGGAGCAGTACGACCAGTACGGCCGGCAGCAGCCGTCGTACGACGCGCCCCCGGCCGGCTGGCCGGCCCCGGGCAGGACGGACGGCCACCTCCCCGGCCGGCACTCCGCCCCCGCCCCGCAGCCCGGCCGGCACCACTCCGGTCCCGGCCAGGAGCCGGCCCAGGAGCCGGGGTACGTCGAGGAGTTCGAGGACGACTACGACTCGGGCCCGCTGATCCGGCCGTTCGCGATGACCGGCGGGCGGACCAGACCGCGCTACGAGCTGGCGCTGGAGGCGCTCGTCTCGGCCGACGTCGACCCGCAGCGCCTGGCCACCCTGCTCCCCGAGCACCAGCGGATCTGCACCTTGTGCACCGAGGTCAAGTCCGTCGCCGAGGTGTCGGCGCTGCTCTCCCTCCCTCTGGGGGTGGCCCGCATCCTCGTGGCCGACCTGGCCGAAGCCGGCCTGGTCGCCATCCACCAGCCCGCTTCCGGCGGCGAATCCGGAAACCAGCCCGACGTCACGCTGCTCGAAAGGGTCCTCAGTGGACTTCGCAAGCTCTAACGCGGCCGCCCCCACCCGCGCCACCACCTCCGCGAAGATCGTCGTCGCCGGCGGCTTCGGCGTCGGCAAGACCACGCTCGTCGGCGCCGTCTCCGAGATCAACCCCCTGCGCACCGAAGCCGTCATGACCTCCGCGTCCGCCGGCATCGACGACCT
>NZ_JBEXYC010000167.1:0-1196 GCF_040630835.1 Kitasatospora sp. NPDC005751 | reverse complement strand
GCGGCCGTCGGTGCCTCGCGCGCCGCCGTCGACGCCGGCTGGTACCCGCACAGCAACCAGGTCGGCCAGACCGGCAAGCAGGTCTCCCCGCAGCTGTACGTGGCCAACGGCATCTCGGGTGCCATCCAGCACCGGGCCGGCATGCAGACCTCGAAGACCATCGTGGCCGTCAACAAGGACCCGGAGGCCCCGATCTTCGAGCTGGCGGACTACGGCGTGGTCGGCGACCTCTTCGCCGTGCTGCCGCAGCTCACCGGCGAGGTCCAGGCCCGCAAGGGCTGACCGCACGACCGAGCACGACGCGCCGGAGGGCGTGGCACCGAGTACCCGGTGCCACGCCCTCCGGCGTATCCGCTGCTGCCCCGCGCGGCGTGCGTCCCGCAGGTGGTCCAGGCCTGCTCCGCGACGCCCGCGGCATGTGTGCGGACTACTCGGCGCAGGCCGCCAGGTGCTGGGTGAAGCCGCCCTGGTTCGGCGGCAGCGGGCGCGGCTCGACGGGCTGCACCCGCTCGGGCTCCTCCTGCGGCAGCAGCGTGAGCTCCGGCTGGTCGGAGTCGGGGGCCGGGGTCAGCCGGACCCGGGTGCCCACCGGGACGGTGCTGCGCAGACCGCTGACGATGCACCAGACGTCGAAGCCCTCGGCCATCCGGATCAGCGACTTCTGCCGGGCCAGGGGCGTCCTGGCCTGCTCGACGGCGCACCGGCGCACCACGCCGGTGCCCTGGCTGCGCTCCAGGCGCAGGTCGGTGGAGCCGCAGGTGGGGCAGAGCAGCCGCTGGAAGGTCGGGTTGCTGCACCACGTACAGCGCTGGAAGTACAGCGGGGTGCTGTCGATGTCGGCGTCGATGGCTGAGTGGACCACGGTGTCATCTCCCTGCACTCGGACTGGGCTGCCGGCTCGCTGTGCGCCGCCGGCGTACGGCCGGCGGGCAGCCGGGGTGTGTCCTCGGCGTACGTCCGCGATACGGCCTCCGTACGCCAGCAAAAGGATAGGGAACTCAGTACCGCCCTGGGAAGGCACTGAGTTCCCTTTTTGCTACGCGCATGCATAATGAAGGGTACTGAGTACCGTCGCGAAACAGGAGTGCCGATCATGAGCCAGGACTTCGATCTCTTCCGGATCTCCGAGGAGCACGAGATGCTGCGTGAGGCGGTGCGTTCGCTGGCCGAGGCGAAGATCGCTCCGTTCGCGGCGG
>NZ_JBEXYC010000166.1:0-1207 GCF_040630835.1 Kitasatospora sp. NPDC005751 | reverse complement strand
GACACATCCAACTTCGACCCGCCCTTATCGATGGATGCCTGGCCGGCACCGGCCTGCCGCTCACCCCACCGACTCCACCCTGAAAACCTCAGTAACAGGCCCTTGTGCGCGTCGAGGTCATGCAGCGGGCGGGTGCACGCCAACGCCTTGACTCGGCGGCTCAGACCCTTGCCCGCCGCCTCCGACTCCAGCGGCGCGTATCCCACTGCCACTCCCCCGTTCGCGTCCGGATCCGCAGGGCGCCCCTGGCGTCCTGCGGATCCGTCGAGGCCTGTCCAGCCGCGCATCAGTCGAGACAACACAAGCGTTGTAGTGCAACTGCGTTCTACCATGCAACTCATCGGCCCGGCGAGACGGCACCGGTCCCACGCGGCCGCACCTCTCCCTGGTACCGGACACGCGCCGCCATGACACGGCCCACGCAGGCGTGGGAACATCGGCTGCAGATCACGACAGCGCGGGCGGGAAAGGGAGCCGGCATGGAACAAAATCGACAGGTCCTGCCCGCGGACCCCTGCCCAGACACGCGCCTCCAGGCCGGAGCGCATGTCCTCCCAGCGGCCCCGCCGCCCGTACATACCCATGGGCTAGCTGCCACTCGCAGACTCCGCGACCTGACCCAGCAGGCGACGGCCCAGGCCATGGGCGTGACCCAATCCAGGGTCAGCGCAATCGAACGCGGTGGCATAGACCGCGCGGAACTGGCCACCCTCCAGTCCTACATCGCGGCGCTCGGCGGACGGCTGGAGCTCGTCGCCGACTTCGACAACGAAAAGATCATCCTGGGCTGACCTCCGGCCGGCGCCCGGGAACGCGCGGCCGGCGCGCTGGAGCCTTCTCGTCGGTGGCTTGCGACCCCGGCGAGACGATCCTCCGCGAGCTGGCCGAGGAGACCGGCCTCAACCTCGGCCGGGCCACCGAGCTGCTCAATCTCCCCGACGAACACGGATACAGCCAGACCACCACCTTCTCCGCCGCCGCCCGGGATAGTGACGAGAGCACGCTGCCAGTCACCGAGGAAGCCGGGCCCGATACGCAGCAGTTGCATGTGGCGCCTTTCGGAGGTCCGGGGCGGTAGCAGGACGGGCCCGCTCACTCCATAAGAGGTCCTAACTAGCCGTTGCTCTATCGATCTTGGTGATCGTGAGTTCGAGTCTGCCGACTCGGTCGGGTGATCTTCTGGTCGGCAGGGCATGAAAGTGGGGCC
>NZ_JBEXYC010000165.1:0-1225 GCF_040630835.1 Kitasatospora sp. NPDC005751 | reverse complement strand
ATCGCCTCCCGCTCCTGGCAGGGCGGCTGCTTCGGCAGCACCGAAACCCGCACCGGCGCCACCAACACCCGCGTCGACGACCTCACCGCCTGGGTGAAGGAGCTGCGGTTCCGCACCGCGGACGTGCAGGCGGGTACGCATGTGCAGATCGTCGGCTCCGACGATGCCCTGTCGGACTCGGTCGCGGACTACAACGCCGGCCGCTGGACCCGCACCTGGACCCCGATGGGCGACAGCCGGCTCCTCAAGGTCGACAGCGTCGCCATCGGTGACGTCGTCCACGTCTTCGCGGTCGCCGGCGACGGTCACGTCTACGGCCGTGACGGCCGGGTGGGCGGCACCTGGGGCAACTGGAACGAGGTCCCCGGCGGCGCCTCGGGCGTCAAGGACATCTCCGTCAGTGCCCGTGGCAACCTCGCCGACCTGATGATCATCGGCAGCGACGGCTCGCTGTACGCGACCACCGGGAACTACGACACCGGTGCCTGGAACCCGTACTGGGACAAGATCGGTGACAACCACCTGAAGGCCGTCACCAGCGCGTACTACAACAACTCCACCCACGTCTTCGTCATCAACGAGGACGACAAGGTGTACACCCGCGCCGCGGACTACGGCGTCGGGTGGAGCGACTGGGCCGAGCTGCCCGGCAGCCTGCCGAACGTGAAGTCGATCAGCGCCAGCACCCACGGCGCCACGATCGACCTGGCGATCGCCGGTGCCAACGCCTTCTACACCACCAGCGGTCACTACGACACCGGCTACTGGGACCCGCAGTGGGCCAAGATCAGTGACAACCGCCTGAAGGCCGTCACCAGCAGCACCTCCAACAACGTCGTCCACGTCTACGCCGTGAACGAGGACGACAAGGTGTACGGCATCGACGCCGACTACAACGCCGGCCGCTGGACCAGCTGGGACGAGGTCCCCGGCGGCGCCGGCGGCGTCAAGGCCATCACCGCCACCAGCACCAACTGACCTCGCGTCACCTCGCCTGACCCGGTGGGGTGAGTGATCGGACCGATCACTCACCCCACCGCTCCTACCTGCTCCATTCCGATCCCAGGGGGGCCTCCATGCCCAGCACCACCACGGCCCGCACCCGCCGCGCGGGGGCGCTCGCCGCCGCGACCGCCGTCGTCGGCGCGCTCGCCACCTTCTCCGCCGCGCCCGCCGGGGCCGTCGTCGGTGACCCGGCGTCGGACGGCGCGTACGCCTACACCGC
>NZ_JBEXYC010000164.1:0-1321 GCF_040630835.1 Kitasatospora sp. NPDC005751 | reverse complement strand
GGGGGTGATGTCGGTGACGGGAGTGGCGAGCCGGGCGAGCACGAGGTCGCGGTCGGTACGGGGGACGAGTTCGACGATGTCCCGGACCTGACCCGCCGTGGTGGTGAGGTCGGTGCGGCCGACGGTGACGGTGGTTCTGAGGGCGGGCGGGCCGGCGGGGACGGTTGCCGGCTGGGCGGGATTGTCGGCGAAGCAGGAGGCGGCGGTGACGACCCAGTACGGGTCGACGAGCGCGCCGCTGCAGGACCGTGCGCCGGTGCCGATGTCCAGTTTGGCGGTGAAGGCGTAGGAACCCGCCGTCGCGATGTCACCGGCGACAGCACCGGCCGGCGTACCGGCAGGCAGGACACACGTGGCCGTGGCAGCAGTGACCAGCGCGGCTATCCACGTGGCGCGTGGGCGTGAGCGGAACATCAGGATCTCCCCCTTTGTCGGCCCTGGCGGCCTTGACAGCGTGTGGGCCTCGGTCACTGGGACGGGCTTGCTGAACCTGCACGGCGGGCGCCTGGCCGCCGCCCCCTCCTACGTCGATATCCCCGGCCGGCCCCGTGCGGCACGCACTGAACGCTTCCGGGGAGTCAGTACGAGAAGGACCATTTCTGGGTGGGGATGTTGTAGAAGGTCCACTGCTGGGCGCGGGCGCCGTCGGTCTTGAGCGAGTCGTCGATCTCCAGGACCTTGCCGCTGTTGCGGTTCTTCAGGGCGTAGCCGCCGACGGCGCTGACGAGGTCCCACTTCTGGGTGGGGATGTTGTGGAAAGTCCACTGTTGGGCGCGGGCGCCTTCGGCAGTGAGGGAGTCCTCGATCTCCAGGGCCTTGCCGCTGTTGGAGTTGCGTACCTCCCAGCCGTCACCGGCCCAGTGGAAGATCCAGCGGGCGGTTGGCAGGCTGTGGCAGGTCCACTGCTGGGCGGGGGCGCCATCGGTCGTGAGGGAGCTGTCGATCTCCAGGCACTTGCCGCTGTTGGTGTTGACGAGGGGGATCTTCCAGTCGACGGCGCGGGTCTGCTGGATCCAGGTCCCGAGGTCGTCGGTGCGGGTGTTGTAGGCGCCGGTGCGGGTGGTTTCGGTGGAGCCTAGGCAGCCGTTCTGCCAGGAGCGGCTGTTGAGGGCGGCGAGTTCGTAGTGGTCGCCGACCTGCCGTAGTGCGGGGCCGCCGGTGTCGCCTTTGCAGACGGTGGCGTCCGCCGGGGCCTTGGCGGTGATGGCGAGGCCGGTCGGGGCGACGGCGCCGACGGTGAAGAGGGCGCTGTGGAGCTTGTCGGGCACCCACTCGGTCCTGGTGCGGCCGTAGCCCGTCACCCGGAGTTCCTCACCGGCGG
>NZ_JBEXYC010000163.1:0-1448 GCF_040630835.1 Kitasatospora sp. NPDC005751 | reverse complement strand
GACTACCTGCCGTCGCACTTCGTGCCGGAGGAGGTCGAGGGGTATCTGGGGACGGGTGGCACGGGTTCGGTGGCCTCGGGGCGGGTGGCGTATGCACTGGGGCTGGAAGGTCCGGCGGTGACGGTGGACACGGCGTGTTCGTCGTCGCTGGTGGCGCTGCACCTGGCCTGCCAGTCGCTGCGGTCGGGGGAGAGTTCGCTCGCGCTGGCCGGTGGTGTGACGGTGATGTCGACGCCCGGTACCTTCATCGACTTCTCGCGGCAGCGCGGCCTGGCCGCTGACGGGCGCTGCAAGGCCTACGCGGAGTCCGCGGACGGTACGGGCTGGGGCGAGGGCGTCGGCGTCCTGGTCGTGGAGCGCATGTCCGACGCGCTGCGCAACGGGCACCGCATCCTGGCCGTGGTCGCCGGTACGGCGGTCAACCAGGACGGCGCGTCCAACGGTCTGACGGCGCCGAACGGGCCATCCCAGCAGAGGGTCATCCGGGCCGCGCTGGCCAACGCCGGTCTGTCGGCGGCCGAGGTGGACGTGGTCGAGGGCCACGGCACCGGGACCAGGCTGGGCGACCCGATCGAGGCGCAGGCACTGCTGGCGACCTACGGCCAGGACCGGCTGGCCGACCGGCCGCTGCTCCTGGGGTCCGTGAAGTCCAACATCGGTCACGCGCAAGCCGCCGCCGGTGCCGCGGGGATCATCAAGATGGTCGCCGCGATGCAGCACGGCGTGGTGCCGGCGACGCTGCACGCGGACGAGCCGTCCTCGCGGATCGACTGGGAGTCGGGCGCCGTCCGACTGGTGACCGAAGCGGTGCCGTGGCCGGATGCCGGGCACCCCCGGCGCGCGGGTGTTTCGTCCTTCGGGTTCTCCGGGACCAATGCGCACGTGATCATCGAGCAGGCGCCGGACCAGGACACTTCGGGCTCCGGTTCCGGTGGTGTTGACCTGCCGGTGGTGCCGTGGTGCCTCTCGGCGCGGTCGGCGGAGGGTCTTGCTGGTCAGGCGGAGCGGCTGTCGGCGTTCGGTGAGCGTGCTGATGCTGATGTCCTGGACGTGGGTTGGTCGTTGGCGGTGTCGCGGGCGGCACTGGAGCAGCGGGCGGTGGTCCTCGGTGCGGATCGCGAAGAGTTGCTGGCCGGTCTTGCGGCGCTGGCCGGGGGCCGTGAGGTTCCGGGTGTGGTGACCGGGTCCGTGGGCGGTGCGGGCAAGGTCGGGTTCGTGTTCACCGGCCAGGGTGCGCAGCGCGTTGGCATGGGGCAGGGGCTCTACCAGGCGTTCCCGGTGTTCGCCGAGGCGTTCGACGCGGTGTGCGCGGGTCTGGCCGAGCACTTGGACGGTTCCCTCGCGGGTGTGATTCGGGGTGAGGGCCCGATCGACGAGACGGGGTGGGCGCAGCCCGCACTGTTCGCCGTTGAGGTGGCCCTTCACCGCCTGCTGGAGTCGTGGGGTGT
>NZ_JBEXYC010000162.1:0-1503 GCF_040630835.1 Kitasatospora sp. NPDC005751 | reverse complement strand
CTGAGGACAAGCCCTCGGCCTATTAGTACCGGTCAACTCCACCCCTTACGAGGCTTCCATATCCGGCCTATCAACCCAGTCGTCTACTGGGAGCCTTACCCTCTCAAGGAGGTGGGAGTGCTCATCTCGAAGCAGGCTTCCCGCTTAGATGCTTTCAGCGGTTATCCCTCCCGAACGTAGCCAACCAGCCATGCCCTTGGCAGGACAACTGGCACACCAGAGGTTCGTCCGTCCCGGTCCTCTCGTACTAGGGACAGCCCTTCTCAACACTCCTACGCGCACAGCGGATAGGGACCGAACTGTCTCACGACGTTCTAAACCCAGCTCGCGTACCGCTTTAATGGGCGAACAGCCCAACCCTTGGGACCTACTCCAGCCCCAGGATGCGACGAGCCGACATCGAGGTGCCAAACCATCCCGTCGATATGGACTCTTGGGGAAGATCAGCCTGTTATCCCCGGGGTACCTTTTATCCGTTGAGCGACGGCGCTTCCACAAGCCACCGCCGGATCACTAGTCCCGACTTTCGTCCCTGCTCGACCCGTCAGTCTCACAGTCAAGCTCCCTTGTGCACTTACACTCAACACCTGATTGCCAACCAGGCTGAGGGAACCTTTGGGCGCCTCCGTTACTCTTTAGGAGGCAACCGCCCCAGTTAAACTACCCACCAGACACTGTCCCTGATCCGGATCACGGACCCAGGTTAGACATCCAGCACGACCAGAGTGGTATTTCAACGACGACTCCACAACAACTGGCGTTGCTGCTTCAAAGTCTCCCACCTATCCTACACAAGCCGAACCGAACACCAATATCAAGCTATAGTAAAGGTCCCGGGGTCTTTCCGTCCTGCTGCGCGAAACGAGCATCTTTACTCGTAATGCAATTTCACCGGGCCTATGGTTGAGACAGTCGAGAAGTCGTTACGCCATTCGTGCAGGTCGGAACTTACCCGACAAGGAATTTCGCTACCTTAGGATGGTTATAGTTACCACCGCCGTTTACTGGCGCTTAAGTTCTCAGCTTCGCCTGGACGAATCCAAGCTAACCGGTCCCCTTAACGTTCCAGCACCGGGCAGGCGTCAGTCCGTATACATCGCCTTACGGCTTCGCACGGACCTGTGTTTTTAGTAAACAGTCGCTTCTCGCTGGTCTCTGCGGCCACCCCCAGCTCAGAGTGCAAGACTCATCACCAGGAATGGCCCCCCTTCTCCCGAAGTTACGGGGGCATTTTGCCGAGTTCCTTAACCATAGTTCACCCGAACGCCTCGGTATTCTCTACCTGACCACCTGAGTCGGTTTGGGGTACGGGCCGCCATGAAACTCGCTAGAGGCTTTTCTCGACAGCATAGGATCATCCACTTCACCACAATCGGCTCGGCATCAGGTCTCAGCCTTAATGAGTGACGGATTTGCCTATCACTCGGCCTACACCCTTACCCCGGGACAACCACCGCCCGGGCTGGACTACCTTCCTGCGTCACCCCATCGCTCACCTACTAC
>NZ_JBEXYC010000161.1:0-1517 GCF_040630835.1 Kitasatospora sp. NPDC005751 | reverse complement strand
CAGTTGCGCTCGCGTCACACACCACGGTCTACCGGATCAGGACCCGCCGCGAAGGTGAATCGCCAAGATTGATCACGACCGAATACGTGCCCTAGTGTCCTGCGCCCGAGATCCGTCGGCAGAATCGGGCGAGGGAATCGAGGATCTCGTCCGCGGTCTTGGTCCAGGTGAACGGTGTGGGGGCCTCGTTCCAGGTCTTGATCCAGTTGCGGATGTCGCGTTCGAGGGTCTGGACGTTCTTGTGGGATCCGCGGCGGATCATCTGGTCGGTGAGGAAGCCGAACCAGCGCTCGACCTGGTTGATCCACGATGACCCGGTCGGGGTGAAGTGCATGTGGAATCTGGGGTGTTGGGACAGCCATGCTTTGATGGCCGGGGTCTTGTGGGTTCCGTAGTTGTCGCAGATGAGGTGGATGTCGAGGCCGTCGGGAACCTCCTGGTCGATCTTGACGAGGAACTTCCTGAACTCCGCCGCGCGGTGCCGTCGGTGCAGGGAACTGATGACCTTCCCGCTGCCGGTGTCGAAGGCGGCGAACAGGGTGGTGAGGCCGTTGCGCACGTAGTCGTGGGTCCGGCGCTCGGGCATGCCCGGCATCATCGGCAGCACCGGTTGCGACCGGTTCAAGGCCTGGATCTGGGACTTCTCGTCGACCGACAGCACCACGGCCCCCTCGGGCGGGTCGAAGTAGAGGCCGACCACGTCGTGGACCTTCTCGATGAACAGCGGGTCGGTGGAGAGCTTGAAGGTGTCCGCCAGGTGGGGCTTGAGCTGGAACTTCCGCCAGATCCGTCCCACCGTGGACTTCGACAGGCCGCTGTGGGCCGCCATCGAGCTCCGCGACCAGTGCGTCGCGTTCTTCGGGATCTCCTCCAGCGTCGCCACCACCACCGCCTCGACCTCGTCCACCGCGATGCTCGGCGGCCGGCCCGGACGCGGCTCGTCCACCAGGCCGTCCAGCCGATCCGCGAGGAACCGGCGACGCCACTTGCGGACCGTGTCCGCAGTAATCCCGAACTGCCTTGCGACGCCGACGATCGACGGTACATCCAGGCCGTCGCAGGCCAGCACGATCCGAGCCCGCATAGCCAACGCCTGGGCGGACGTCGCCCTGCGGGCCCACCGCGTCAGCACCGCCCGCTCCTCGTCGGACAACGACAACGGCTCCAACGCAGGACCACGACGACGCACCGGCACATCCGAAGAATCACTCACGCAAGATCTAACGACGGATCTCGGGCGCAGGACACTAGCAATCGAGCGGTGATCGATCGCGGAGATGGACCGGCGAGGGCGGTTGGCCGTCGGGAGGGTTGAGTAGTGCCCCACGTGGCGGGCCGGGAATTGACGGTTCGTCGGTCGCTGCTACCGGGTTCTCTGGTAGGGCTGACGGAAGCGGTGAGAACCTGACGGGGCGGGCATGCCTCACTAGCCGTTGCTCTATCGATCTTGGTGATCGTGAGTTCGAGTCTGCCGACTCGGTCGGGTGATCTTCTGGTCGGCAGGGCATGAAAGTGGG
>NZ_JBEXYC010000160.1:0-1532 GCF_040630835.1 Kitasatospora sp. NPDC005751 | reverse complement strand
GACGGTGATCACCGTCCGCGGCCCGGCACCCGTGGTGCGCCCGGGAGGCCTGCGGTGCTCAGGCCCGGCCGGTGGCCGGGGGGCGGGTCGAGCTGGACCGGACGAGCAGGTGGGGTGTGACGGAGACGGGCTCCGTCCCGGCGCGCTGTCCGCCCGGCGGGTCGATCCGGTCGAGGAGGAGGGCGACGCACTGGCGGCCGACCTCCTCGAAGTCCTGGCGGACGGTGGTCAGCGGGGGCGCGAAGTACGCCGATTCCGGGACGTCGTCGAATCCCACCACGCTGACGTCCTCCGGGACCCGGCGGCCCGCCTCGCGCAGGGCCAGCGACAGGCCCAGGGCCATGTGGTCGTTGGCGGCGAAGACGGCGGTGACCTCGGGGCGGGCGGCCAGCTCCCGGCCGAGCTCGTACCCGGAGGCGGCGGTCCAGTCGCCCAGGGCGAGGGGCGGGACGGGGGCGCCGGCCTCCTTGAGCGTGCTGTGCCAGGCGGCGGCGCGCCGGCGCGCCGCGTAGGAGTCCTGCGGGCCGCCGATGTGCCAGACGGTGCGGTGGCCGAGGTCGAGGAGGTGGCGGGTGGCCGCGATCGCGCCGGCGGCCTGGTCGGTGTCCACCGAGGGGAAGCGGCGTTCGGGGTCGCCGTCGGCGACGACCACCGGGACGCCGGAGGAGATGTCGAAGCCACGCCGGTCGAGGATCTGCGCCTCGATGACGATCAGGCCGTCCACGGCCTGGTCGGTGAGCTGGCGGACGGCCTGCTGCACGGCGTCCTCGGTCTGGGCCTCGGCGCAGACCACGTTCACCGAGTACCCGGCCGCCTGGGCGGCGCGGGAGATGGCGGCCAGGGTGCGGGCGTTGCCCTGGGCGGCGATGTCGAAGGTGACCACACCGAGGACGTGGAAGCGCCCGAGGGTGAGGGCCCGGGCGGCACTGTTGCGCTGGTAGCCCAGCATCCGCATGGCGGACAGGACCCGGTCACGCGTCTCGGGCTCCACGTTGGGGCGGTGGTTGGCCACGCGGGAGACCGTTTGGGAGGAGACGCCCGCGAGCGCGGCGACGTCCGCCTGGGACGGCGGGCGCGGCTTGCCGCGGGTGGTGCTGCCGGGCGTCACGCTGTGGTCCATACCGGTCCGTTCTCTCGTGTCTGCGTGAACATCGTAGACGGTGCGCCGCCCGGGGCCACCGGCCCAGGTCCTGGGAATGCGCTGAGAAAAGGAGGCTGCCGGCCCCGCCCGCCCGTAAGGAGGCGGGGGAACCGGCAGCCGGTGGCGGCGCGGCCGACCCTCAGCGGCGCGCCGCCGGTCCGCCCTCCCGGGAAGCCGCGGACGCCACAGCCATGGGGCGGCCGCTGTCCGGCTCCGCGAGGGGGCGGAGGATCAGGGGGTTGGAGGGTGGCAGGCCTCAGGCGGGGAGGCCGATGGCGCGTTCGCCGTTGCGGCGTTGCTGGATGACGACGGCGGCGACGAGGAGGGCTCCTTGGGCGACGTTCTGCCAGAAGGAGTTGATGCCTTCGACGGTGAGGCCGTTCTCGAGGCA
>NZ_JBEXYC010000159.1:0-1535 GCF_040630835.1 Kitasatospora sp. NPDC005751 | reverse complement strand
TCTTCGGCCGGTCTCGCTCGGGCCGTCGAATCCGGTGAAAAGGGGTGCCCGCCGGGGGCTGTCGGGGAGTCGGAGCCCTTCCCCGCCGGCCCCCGGCTCGGTTCTGCACGGATGCCGCCGACGGCCCGGTCCCGTCCGTCCTCCCCGACGACCCGGATCCCCCAGCTCGGCTTCGGCGTCTTCCAGGTCCCTGACGACGAGACCGCCACAGCGGTCTCCCATGCCCTGGGGCCGGCTACCGCGGCATCGACACCGCCGTGATCTACGGCAATGAGACCGGCGTGGGCCGGGCCCTGGCCTCCGGCGGTGTGCCGCGCGAGGAACTGTTCGTCATCACCAAGCGGTGGAACGCCGACCAGGGCCAGGACGCCACGCTGCGCGCCTTCGACGCCAGCCTCGCCAAGCTGGGCCTGTGGGCCGTGTTCGGCGGGGGACGGGCGATCACCTTCTTAGGGATCATGGGTCACCGCGCGTTCGCCTGGGTGTGGTTCGGGGTCTGGACCCTCTGGCCGGTGACCGGGCTGCTGACGGGCCGTGGTGCGTCCTGGCTCGCGTTACTGCTCTCGGCGGTGTTCTGGCTGTTCGGTGCGGTGATCGCCGTGGTCTTCTTCCGGAACGACGGCTTCCGGCTCCGCGCCCGCCGGCTCCGCGCCCGCCGGCTCCGCGCCCACCGCCTCCGTTGACCGGCCGTCCCTCCCGGTCGAACCGCTGCGCCACCGCCCGCCGTCGCGGCGGCGAGGACGACGGCTCAGACGACGAGGGCGGGCCGGATCGGGCGACGGGCGAAGCGTGGGGTCACCTGGAGACCACAGGAGTGCGGCCGTCGGTCCGCGCCCAGGGTTACGGTTCGTCCCTGCGGGTCAGGGCCAGGATGCTGCCCGTGAGCCCGATGACGAGGAGGGCGACGGCGATGCTGATGCCGCCGGTGCGCTGCCAGTAGACGTCGCTGAGGTCGATGAGGTTGGCGGTCTCGTCGATGACGAGGGCTGCGCCGATGCCGTAGGCCAGGCCCATCCAGGTGCGCCAGCGCGGTGAGCGCTCCACCAGGCCCAGCGCTCCGACGATCATGAGGATCAGGATGCCCCACACGTAGTGGTGGATGTGGACACCTCCCGCCGAGACGTTGCCCACGCCGGCGGCGTCGATGTGGATCAGCCAGGTCAGCAGTCGCAGGAAGGCGAACGTGAGGGTGAATCCCCACCACGCCAGGACCAGCCCGCGGCGGGTCGGTGAGACCTCGCGCCAGCGCCGGGGGCGGCGACGGTCCGGCTTGGGCGGGGAGTCCTGGTCCTGCTCCGTGGGTGCGTCCATTCGCAGACCCTAGCCCCCGTCCCCGGAGACGGGCCCTACGGCGAGCCGGGAGTCGTGGTGGAACCCGGTCGTGGGCTCCGCACCCGGCGGCCGGCGGGGCCCGCCGGGTGGAACGGATCGACGCCGCGGCTAGTACTGCAACGGTGCTTAGCGTGACGGTTGTTGGGTTCGCTCGTTGGGCTGTTCATGGGTGGGGACATATCCGAGGTCGATGCTCGTCGCTG
>NZ_JBEXYC010000158.1:0-1559 GCF_040630835.1 Kitasatospora sp. NPDC005751 | reverse complement strand
AGTTGCGCTCGCGTCACACACCACGGTCTACCGGATCAGGACCCGCCGCGAAGGTGAATCGCCAAGATTGATCACGACCGAATACGTGCCCTAGTCGAGACCGGCGTGAGCCGGATCCCCGTGATGCAGCGGGTGTACCAGTCCATCCCGACACTCAACTCGGCCTGCACCCACTTGAGCGTCAGCGGATCGAACGCGAAGACATCCAGACGGGTGGAGTCCATCACCAGGTACTCGCCCGGCCGCGTGGGCCGCAGCTTGCCGTAGGGGCCCTCCGGCCGACCGGCAATGTCCCGGTTGCGCTTCGTACTCAGCCGGAACAGTGGATGGCGTCGCTCCAGCTCCTCCATCAGCCGAAACGCCGTCGCCCGACTCGGCTGTGGCACCACTCCCTCACCGAACCGCGCAATCACCCGGGCCCGGGTCCGCTCGATCACCATCGTCCGCGACGGCCGCGACTGGTCGGCGTGCTCGACCATCACCTCCACCGCAGTCTCCACCCACCGGTCATCGACCGAGCTCTGTGACCGCTCCGAACGCGTCCTCCCCGGTGCAAGGCCGGCCTCGCCATGCTGGAGAAATCCAGCGACCCAGCGCTCGATGGTGCGGGCCGTCACGCCAAGTTCCGCCGCTTTGGCAGCCTTCCTCGCTTCCATCGGCACTGCTGTGACGTAGGCGGCCTTCGGCTCGTCGTCGGCCGCCAACTCCCTGCTGCCGGAGCGGTAGCCGGTCAGTACCTCGCGGACGTGCCCAGCTCGCTCCAGGACCTTCTGTCTCTCCTCCGCATCGAGCTGCCCGAGGACCACGGAGGCGATCTCGCCTTCGTCATCTGCGGCCGGTCCCGGGCCATCAGGACTGATCGCGGCTCGGTCAGAGAAAAGCAACTCCTTGAGCGACAGCCGCAGAAGCCGCCCGTGACCATCCTTCAGGACGACTTCGTTGCCCGCCGTGGTCACGGCCATCTCCACCACCTCGACGGACTCCCCGTCGTAGCGGAAGCGCGTACCAACTCCGACTCGGGTCGCCGCCCTGCTCACGCTGACCTCCGCAGGATGTGCGAAGGGCCGAGAGGCTGGTCGAGATCGGTGACGAAAGCCTGCTTCCAGAGCAAATGGTAGATAGCGGAACGGACTTGAGGTTCCGGATGATCCGGCAGGCACCCCATGGCCTGTCCCAGAGGCAGCCCGTCGAGATCCGCATCCCGCAGCGCTTCCAAAATCTCGGGGTTGAACAGCCAATCCCTGCGATAACCCGCGAGGAACCGGATGTTCTCCAGCTCTGCGGCCGGAGGCTCGCTCCAGACCTCGTACTCCCATCCCCGAGATTCCACCGCCCTCCGGGTCCAGTCGAAGGTGAACGCCACCTCCGGCCTGGACAACCGCTGCAACGGCTTGACGTCGACAACCACCGGCACTTGCCCGGTGAGCAGGAGATAGTCCGGGATGTGCCGACGTGTCTTCCCCTCTAGGACATGTCGTCAAAGGGGTCACGCCCACATAAGGAGTGCGGCGAGGGTGACGGCTGCTTGGTAGGACTTGGCTGTCTTGTCATACCTGGTG
>NZ_JBEXYC010000157.1:0-1563 GCF_040630835.1 Kitasatospora sp. NPDC005751 | reverse complement strand
GGAAAGCTACCTCGCCGGCCTCCACCTCCGTGGCGCGATGATCTGGATCAAGGACCTCACTCGAACCCATTGATCACGACCGAATACGTGCCCTAAGGCGGTGGATGTCAGCGCGGTGCTTTTCCAGTCGTTTCGGCCGAGGCTGGCCGGACGGGACTGGCCGCGGCACGCGGTCTGGCCCGAGCACGGCATTCCCCGCACCGTCCTGGTCGATGTCGAGGGCGTCACCGGGCCGGGGCTGGCCTCGCCGCCCCTGGTTCCCGAGACGCTTGTGGTCGACCACGGCAAGGTCTACGTCTCGGAGCATCTGACCAGCGTCTGCCGCCGGATGGGCATCTCCATCCAGCCGGCCCGCCTGCGGACGGGCCGCGACAAGGGACCGGTAGAGCGCTACTTCCGGACCCTGCGGGAAGGGCTGCTGCAGGTGCTGCCCGGCTACAAGGGGCCCGACATCCACTCGCGGGGTGAGAGCCCCGAGGATGATGCGTTCTTCTTCCTCGACGAGCTGGAGGCGATCATCCGGGAATGGACCGCGACGGTCTATCACTGCAGGCCGCACTCCAGTCTGGTCGATCCAGGGCTGCCGGGGCTGCGGATGTCCCCGGCGAAGATGTTCGAGCACGGCATGGCGCGGGCCGGCTACATCGAAGCACCCCGCGACCGGGACCTGGCCTTTGAGTTCCTGAAGACCGAGTGGCGCACGGTCCAGCACTACGGGGTGGAGATCGGCCGCCGCCGTTACAGCGGCCCGGGCCTGCCGGAGTCGGGCATCCGCAGTCCCTACGACTCGCCGATGAAGAACGGCTGGCCGTTCCAGGTGGACCCCGACGACATCACCCGGATCTACTTCCGCGATCCGGCGACCGGGTCCTGGCACACGCTGGTCTGGGAGCACGCACCGTCGGCCGAGATGCCGCTGAGCGAGGACGCGTTGATGTTCGCCCGCCGGCTGGCGGCCTCGAAGTATCGCTTCCCCGACGACCGGCTCGCGGTTGCCGATCTGCTGGAACGGTGGAATCTCGGGCTGGGCACGACGCTGGCCGAACGGCGCATGGCCCTGCGGCTCTCCCGTGAACAGGCTGCGATCGAACTGCCAGAGACCGAGGCCGAGACGGTCATCTCGCTTCCGTCCGTGCGTAAGGCCATTGGGGCGGACCCGGAGATGGTGGAGCGCAAGCGACCGGAGCCGACGGAGCTTGGCGATGACGATCAAGCCGACCTGGAAGACCTCGCCGACGTGGACGACTTCTATGCGGACGCCCTGGAGGACGTGTGACCAGCACGGCCAGCCCGCCTAGCCCGGCGAACCTGGCGCTGTCCCGGAAGGAGGACTTCAAAGCCTTCGCCGACAGACCACGCCGCACCCAACCCGACGCACTGACGAGCGCTCAACTCAGGGCTCTGAGCCCGTCGGCACGAGCCGAGTACAACCGCAGCCGGCGGGAGTGGCACGCCAACCTCGGACCGCTCAGAAGCCGTTGTCTTTCCGATAGTGACGGGTGCGTTTCCGCTGGTCAGGCATAGTGCCGGTGCCTCGGTGGCAGAGACGGGGTGTCGTGTCGT
>NZ_JBEXYC010000155.1:0-1606 GCF_040630835.1 Kitasatospora sp. NPDC005751 | reverse complement strand
CCAGCGACGAGCATCGACCTCGGATATGTCCCCACCCATGAACAGCCCAACGAGCGAACCCAACAACCGTCACGCTAAGCACCGTTGCAGTACTAGGAGCGTCGGGCGCGACTACTCGCGCGGTCGCGGCAGCAGCTCGGTAATGACCCCGGCAGCATGGTGTTCGGCTCGAAGGAGCTGGTTGTCGTGGTGCAGACCGGCGATGACCGTGGTCGCGGCGGTCAGTCGCCGGTTGAGTTCGGTGATCTCCTTCTTGGCTGCGGCGAGTTGTCGGCGGAGTTCGTCGTTGTCTGCGTCCCGGCGGGCCTCGCCAGCGGTGCGGCTGCCGTGGGTGTCGATGTGGGCGTCCCAGTCGGCCAGGACGGCCTTCGCGCGGAACATCGTGGCGGGGCTGACGCCAGCCTCCAGGGCGAGGTTGTTCTTCGTGAGTCGGCCGTCGCTGTGCTGCGGCTTGACGGGCACAGCCGCCTGAGCACCGGCACGCTCTACACCGCGCTCGACCGGTTGCTCCAGCAGGGCCTGGTGCGGATCGACAGCGAGGAGGTGGTCAGCGGACGACTGCGCCGCACGTTCGCCCTCACCGACCAGGGACAGGACGCGCTGGCACAGGAGGCCACCCGCCTGCGGGCCGCCGCCACCGAGGCCGAACGCCGGCTGGGCGCCTTCCGTCCGCGACCCCAGGGGGCGACCTCATGAACGGTGTCACGACCGGCCACGACGCCCCACGGGCGGCCCGCCTGCTGATCGGCCTCTACCCCGCCCGGTACCGCTCCGCACACGGCGACGACATCCACGCCACCTTCACCGAGACCACCCAGGGCCGCACCCGCGGGGCGGTGCTCCGGGAGTACCGAGACCTCGCCACCCACGCCCTGCGGCTGCGGTTGCGGATCGGCCCCACGGACTGGGCCGGCCGCGTGCTGGCGGGAGCGGCACCGGTCGCGCTCGCGCTCGCGGCCGGCTGCGCCCTGTACTTCCTGCTGCCCGGGCTGCGTGAGCTGATCCACCGGATCCGGTACCCCTACCCCAACCTCGGCCTCGGCCACGCGGTGCTGGCCGCGGTCCTCCAACTGACCCGCACCGCGCCGTGGCTGCTCGCCCTCGGGATCGCCGTGACCGGCCGTTGGCGGGCCGCCCGGATCACGGGCGTGGCAGCCGCCCTCCTCAGCGGCGGCGTGCAGGCCCTGTTCATGCCGGACCCGTACTCGGCGGGTCAGCTGGCCGGCATGGCACTGGTCGGCGCACTGGTGCTGCTCGCACCGGCCGCACTCGTGGACATCACCCGGCGGGGCCGGTGGGAGATGGCCGCACTCACGCTCGCCGTCGCGCTCCCCGCGATCGCGGCCGACCGGTACACGGCGCAGTACCTGCCGCTGCCCATGCTGGGCCTGCTGCCGATCTGGCTCGGCACCGTGACGGCACCAGCCCTGCTGGGCCGACTGGCCGGCCGACGGAGGGACCCGCTCCGAGCCGCGGGCGTCGGGCTCGGGACACTGCCCTGGCTGATGCCACGAGGTTGGTGCCGAAGGTGTGGTTGCGGGAGAGCGGCGAGGAGCAGGTCGCCACCAGGTCGCCCATCCCGGCGAGCCCGGCGAAGGTGTACGCG
>NZ_JBEXYC010000154.1:0-1609 GCF_040630835.1 Kitasatospora sp. NPDC005751 | reverse complement strand
GGCCCCACTTTCATGCCCTGCCGACCAGAAGATCACCCGACCGAGTCGGCAGACTCGAACTCACGATCACCAAGATCGATAGAGCAACGGCTAGTGAGCGCCCACCAGTGATGCGGTCGACAAGCTTGTCGAGGATCTCCTGCTTCTTCATCAGCTCGATGACCTGAGGGCTTACTGCTGCAGACAGTACGGCCGCGCCCTGCCCCTGGGTGGCTGTCGGCTTGGGTGCACGATACGTCGGGCCGCCCGGCTTGGTGAAAGCGGAACCTCCCTGGGCGCCCATGGCCGGAACCGCAGCCGAGAACGACGCGAGGACGACAGTAGCCAAAACCAAATGGCTACGGCTGAACATCTTCCTTTTGGCCATGCAGAAATCCCCCCACTATACAATGCCGCCATGGGCTCACCCCCGGCGAGTACACACTCAATCTTAACGAGCAGGCGCCGCCCTGCGCAGCGGAATTAAAGCCACACTCTGCGCCACTACGGGTAAATTTGGGGCATTTCGCAGCCAGAATTTTACGACCTCATGACGAGTCCGCCGGGCCCTTTTGTGAAGACGCTACCCAGATGAGCCAGCGCGGCCCTTTGCCGCTTGACTTGACCGCTGCCCGGCCGCGAGCATGGCAACGACCCCGGGAGGGCCCGTGAAGCAAGGATCTGCCCGCCGCCCAGTGCGGCTCGGACGGCACAAGCGCCTGGCCATGATCACAGCAGCCAGCATATCCGGCGCTGGCCTCGCGGTAACGGCGTGGGCATCACAGTCCTCAGACTCAGACGTATACGAAAGCGCCATCCAGGGCCAGCTACTGGTGAGCGCCGACGGCCAAACCATCACATTCACAGCGGGCTGGAGCTGTGAACGGAAGCCCGAACTGGCGGTTCGAGAGAGTTCGCAATCCGTCAAAGTCTCATTGCGGCACAAGAAGCTTTCAGGCCTCTGCGACCCTGGAGGGTACGCGCGAATTACCGCGCATCTGCACTCTCCACTCGGCACTAAATCTCTCGTAGATGCCACTACAGGCGGTGCCATCGTCCATTTCGACGGCCGAAACCTTGCCCAGCCGACCTACCTCCCGGACCACTACCAACCGTTCAGCGCCGACGAGGTTGCCCAGCTTCCCAGTTTGCCGCCGTTCCCTGCCGACGTCCCGAACTGGGCAACTGGCTATCGCTACGCGTCCGATACCCATCCCGGCTCCTCGCTGCTCATTCGCCAAGCGAGGGGGACCTTTGTGGAGTCGACCGGCCAAGGACCCACTATGGTCAACGGCCATCCGGCGGTCTTGAGCAACGCTGACCCCAAGCTCGGTCCCCGGACGCTGACGTGGGCCGATGGCACATTCACCTACAGCATTTCAACGGGCACTCCGTCGTTGCTCTCCGACCAGGATCTGATCCGAATCGCGGAAGGGCTCAAGTAGCGGCTTCTGAAGGGGACGAGGCCGCCTGGAAGCGCCGCCGCAAGCCTGACGAGGCCGGTACCGCAGCACACAACCTCGTCAGACCCAGGTTCAGCTTGGCGTTTATCCTCGTCGGCCTTGATGTTCCTTGATCGAGTCTGCTCGTTTGGCCGTCTTGCCGACGTTGTGGTGTGGGGCCCGTTGCT
>NZ_JBEXYC010000153.1:0-1616 GCF_040630835.1 Kitasatospora sp. NPDC005751 | reverse complement strand
ACTAGCCGTTGCTCTATCGATCTTGGTGATCGTGAGTTCGAGTCTGCCGACTCGGTCGGGTGATCTTCTGGTCGGCAGGGCATGAAAGTGGGGCCTTCCGCACAGCTCGTGGGTGTCGAATCCAGCCGAGCAGCAGGAGGCCCCTGGTGCCGCAGTCTTCCGTCTCCGTGACGTTTCCGTCCAACTCCGCACCCCTGTCGTGTGATTGCCTCGCTCACCGGTTCGGGAACGCCGGGGACCACCCGCACAGGCGTCCGAGGTACCCCTCGGACATGACCGACGCGGAGTGGGCAGTCGTGCGCGACGCGATGCCCGTGCCCGCTTGGCTGGAAGGCCGCGGCGGGCAGCCGGAGGGCTACTGCCAACGGCAGCTGGTCGACGCCGTGCGCTACCTGGTCGCGGGCGGCATCGCCTGGAGGGCGGTGCCCGCGGACTTCCCCGCATGGGACCGCGTCTACGCCTTCTTCCGGCGCTGGCGGGACAAGGGCCTGGTCGCCGAGTTCCACGACCGGCTGCGCGAGCGGGTCCGCGAGGCGGCGGGCAGGGATCCGGAGCCGACCGCCGGGATCATCGACGCGCAGTCGGTGAAGGGCGCCGCGTCGGTGCCGGCTGCCAGCCGGGGGTTCGACGGCGGGAAGAAGGTGAACGGCCGCAAGAGGCACATCGTCGTGGACACCCTCGGGCTGCTGCTGGTCGTGGTGGTGACCGCCGCCTGCGTCACCGACCGCGAGGCTGGCTGGACACTGCTGGAGCGGCTGCGTGAGCGGCACTGGCGCATCTCGCTGGTGTGGGCCGACGGCGGCTACACCGGGCGCCTGGTCGAGATCGCCCGCGATGTCCTGCGGATCGCGCTGACAGTGGTCAAACGCACCGACGACGCCACGGGCTTCGTGGTGCTGCCGAAAAGATGGCTGGTGGAGCGGACGTTCGCCTGGCTGATGCACTCACGCCGTCTGGTCCGCGACTACGAGGCCCGCACCGACACCTCCGAGGCGATGATCCGGTGGTCGATGAGCATGGTCATGAGCCGCCGGCTCGCCCGGCGAGCACGCTGAACATCCCCGGGCGTTCCTCGGCCAGCCAGCCCCGCGCGGCCAGGCGCTTCGCCTTCGAGCGCACTCCCTCCACCTTCGCCGCGACCACCTCCAGACCCAGGGCCGCCGCGAGCTGTCGACAGTCCATCTCCTCCCCGCTTCCCGCCAGGACCTCCACGAGCCGCTGGTACTCCGGCGCCAGCGTGTCGAGAGCGAGCCCTTCCCTCCAGGCGGGAACCACCGATCCGGGCACCGCCCCGGCGACCCGCGCAGGCCGTTCACCGGCCACCCCGGCCAGCGGCGCCTCCTCGCCTGCACGGGGTTCTGCCAGGACCTCGGCCACCGTCTGACGGGCGATCACGAACCGCTCCCACGCGGCTTCCGCCTCCCGCAGCTCGGCCTGCAGGACCTCCACCCGCTGCCGAGCAGCACGCTCACGCTCCTCCAGCAGCCCCATCACCGACGGCATCCGACACCTCCACCGAAGAGACGACACGACACCCCGTCTCTGCCACCGAGGCACCGGCACTATGCCTGACCAGCGGAAACGCACCCGTCACTATCGGAAAGACAACGGCTTCT
>NZ_JBEXYC010000152.1:0-2061 GCF_040630835.1 Kitasatospora sp. NPDC005751 | reverse complement strand
GGCCGGATGTACCGCACCGGTGATGTGGTGCGCTGGCGTCAGGACGGTCTGCTGGACTTCCTCGGCCGTGCCGACGACCAGGTGAAGATCCGCGGTTACCGGGTCGAGCCCGGCGAGATCGAGGACGCCATTGCCCTGGAGGCGGCCGTGGCCCAGGCCGCCGTGGTGGTCCGTGAGGACACCCCCGGCGTCAAGCGCCTGGTCGCCTACCTCGTCCCGGCCGCGACGGCCGTGGACCTCGCCGCCGTCCGCAACGAACTCGCCGCCCGGCTCCCCGAGTACATGGTGCCGTCGGCGTTCGTGGTGCTCGACGAGCTGCCGCTGACCGTCAACGGCAAGCTCGACCGCAAGGCCCTCCCCGCGCCCGCCGGCACCGGGACCGGCCCCGGCCGCGCCCCGCGCGACGCCCGGGAGGAGATCCTCTGCGGCGCCTTCGCCGAGGTGCTCGGCCTCGCCGAGGTCGGCCCCGAGGACCACTTCTTCGACCTCGGCGGCCACTCCCTGCTGGCCACCCGGCTGATCGGCCGGGTCCGCGCGCTGCCCGGTGGCGCCGAGCTCACCGTCCGTGACCTCTTCGAGGCACCCACCCCGGCCGGCCTCGCCCACCGGGCCGGCGCCGGCGACGACCCGCGCCCCGCCCTGGGCCGCCGCGAGCGCCCGGCCGAACTGCCGCTCTCGCACGCCCAGCGCCGGATGTGGTTCCTGCAGAACCTCGACGACTCGGGCGCCACCTACAACGTGCCCCTGGTGGTACGGGTCACCGGCCCGCTGGACCGGGCCGCCCTCGGCGCCGCCGTCCGCTCGGTGACGCAGCGGCACGAGAGCCTGCGCACCGTCTTCACCGAGCGCGACGGCGACGTCCACCAGCGGATCCTGGAGGCCCCGGCGGCCGAGGCGGCCGTACACCTGGTCCGCTCCTCCGAGTCGACGCTGGACGCCGACCTCCGGAGCGCCGTCCGGTACGGCT
The DNA here is from genome assembly GCF_040630835.1 of Kitasatospora sp. NPDC005751. Taxonomy (NCBI): domain Bacteria; kingdom Bacillati; phylum Actinomycetota; class Actinomycetes; order Kitasatosporales; family Streptomycetaceae; genus Kitasatospora; species Kitasatospora sp. NPDC005751. The sequence goes on along the minus strand of NZ_JBEXYC010000152.1, from coordinate 1,094 downwards.
TCGACCTCTCCGCCGAACTGCCGCTGCGCGTCAGCCTGCTGGAGCTCGGCCCGGAGGACCACGTGGTGGTGGTGCTCTTCCACCACATCGCGGGCGACGAGTGGTCGATGCTCCCCTTCATCGAGGACCTCACCGGCGCCTACGCGGCGCACACCGACGGCCGCACCCCCGACTGGGCGCCGCTGCCGGTCCAGTACGCCGACTACACGCTCTGGCAGCAGGAGCTGCTCGGCTCGCCCGAGGACGAGCGGAGCCTGCACGCCCGTCAGGCCGGGTACTGGAAGCAGGCACTCGCCGGGCTGCCGGAGGAGCTGCCGCTGCCGACCGACCACCCGCGCCGTCCGGTGGCCGGCTACCGCGGCGACACCGTGCGCGGCCAGGTCCCCCCGGCCGTCTACCGCGGTCTGCGCGAGGCCGCCCGGGCGACCGGCACCACCACCTTCATGGTGCTCCAGGCGGCCGTGGCCACCCTGCTGCACCGCCTGGGCGCCGGCACGGACATCCCCCTGGGGGCGCCCGTCGCCGGGCGTTCCGACAGCGCGCTGGACGGGCTGGTCGGCTTCTTCGTCAACACGCTGGTCCTGCGCAACGACCTGTCCGGCGACCCGACCTTCGCCGAGCTGCTGACCCGCACCCGGGACACCGACCTGGCGGCCTTCGCCCACCAGGACCTGCCGTTCGACCGGCTGGTCGAGGCGGTCAACCCGCCGCGCGTGCCCGGCCGGCACCCGCTGTTCCAGGTGATGCTCGGCTACCAGCACAACGACGGCCAGGCCGGACGCCTGCTCGGCCTGGAGAGCCGGATCCTGCCCTTCGAGCTGGGCGCCGCGAAGTTCGAACTCGACTTCAACTTCGAGGAGACCTCCGCCACGGAGGAGATCGACATCGCCTTCGAGTACGCGGCCGACCTCTACGACCGCACCACCGCCGAGGCCCTGGTCGAGCGGCTGCTGGCCCTGCTGGAGCAGGTCGCGGCCGACCCGCGGCGCCGGATCGGCGCCCTGGATGTGTTGACGGTGCGTGAGCGGGGTCTGGTGTTGGGGGAGTGGGTGGCGACGGGTCGTGGGTTGCCGGGGGCGACGGTGGCGGATCTG
>NZ_JBEXYC010000151.1:0-2183 GCF_040630835.1 Kitasatospora sp. NPDC005751 | reverse complement strand
ACCTGCTCCCAGGCGACCGGCACGCCCCGCACGAAGAGCTTCGCGAGCGCGGTGAACAGGGCGCGGGGTTCGTCACGGCCGCGACGGAGCAGCGGGAGCCAGACCTCGGCGGCTGCCTCGCCCTCGGTGTCGATCCGGGTCTGCGGGCCCATGCCGGACAGCACACCGTCGGGGCCGATCTCGACGAACGTCCGGACGCCGGCGGCGCGAAGGGACTGCGCGGCGTCGTGGAAGCGAACGGCCTCGCGGACGTGCTTCACCCAGTAGGCCGGGTCCGTGACCTCGTCCGTCACCGGGAGGCCGGTGAGGGCGGAGACCATCGTCAGCTTGGGCGTGCGGTAGCTGACGGCGGCGACGACGCGGGCGAACTCATCCAGCATCGGCTCCATCAGCGGGGAGTGGAACGCGTGGGAAACCTGGAGACGCTTCGTACGTGCGCCGGACGCGGCCAACTGTTCGGCGGCCTGCAGTACTTCGTCCTCGACGCCCGAGATCACCACGGCCTTGGGGCCGTTCACCGCGGCGATACCGACACCAGTCCGGCCCGCGATCGCTTCGAGAACCTGCTCCTCCGTGGCCTCGACGGCCACCATCGCACCACCGGACGGTAGTTGCTGCATCAGCCGGCCACGCGCGGCCACCACCGCGCAGGCGTCCTCCAGCGACCACACCCCCGCCACATGCGCCGCCGCCAGCTCACCGATCGAATGACCGGCCACCACCTGCGGACTCACACCCCAGGACTCCAGCAGGCGGTGAAGGGCCACCTCAACGGCGAACAGTGCGGGCTGCGCCCACCCCGTGTCATCGATCGGGCCCTCACCCCGGATGACGGCGGCGAGGGAACCGTCCAGGTGCTCGGCCAGACCCGCGCACACCGCGTCGAAGGCGTCGGCGAAGACCGGGAACGCCTGGTAGAGGCCCTGCCCCATACCGACGCGCTGCGCACCCTGGCCGGTGAACACGAACCCGACCTTGCCCGCACCGCCCACGGCTCCGGTCACCACACCGGGGACCTCACGGCCCTCGGCCAACGCGGCAAGACCGGCCAGCAGCTCCTCGCGGTCCGCACCGAGGACCACCGCCCGCTGCTCCAACGCCGCCCGCGACACCGCCAATGACCAACCAGCGTCCAGAAGATCAGCGTCAGACTGCTGTACGAAGTCCGCGAGCCGCTCCGCCTGACCGGCAAGCGCTTCCGCCGACCGCCCCGACACCACCCACGGCACCACCGGGAACGTCCGGTGGTCCGCCCGGGGGCGCGGAATGTCCTGCTCGGGAGCCTGCTCGATGATCACATGCGCGTTGGTCCCGGAGAACCCGAACGACGACACGCCCGCCCGACGCGGCCGCTCACCCGTCTCCGGCCACGGCTGCGCCTCAGTGACCAGCCGGACCGCGCCCGCCGCCCAGTCCACGTGCGAGGACGGCTCGTCCACGTGCAGCGTCGCCGGGACGCTCCCGTGCTGCATCGCGGCAACCATCTTGATGACACCCGCCACACCGGCGGCCGCCTGCGCGTGCCCGATGTTCGACTTCACCGAGCCCAGCAGCAGCGGCCGGCCGGCCGGCCGCTCCTGGCCGTAGGTCGCCAGCAACGCCTGCGCCTCGATCGGATCGCCCAGCCTGGTCCCGGTGCCGTGGCCCTCGACCACGTCCACCTCGGCCGCCGACAGACCGGCGTTGGCCAGCGCGGCCCGGATCACTCGCTGCTGCGACGGCCCGTTCGGCGCCGTCAGACCGTTGGACGCGCCGTCCTGGTTGACCGCCGAACCCCGCACGACCGCGAGCACCTTGTGCCCGTTGCGGCGCGCGTCCGACAGCCGCTCCACCACCAGGACGCCGACGCCCTCGCCCCAGCCGGTTCCGTCCGCGGACTCCGCGTAGGCCTTGCAGCGCCCGTCCGGAGCCAGGCCGCGCTGCCGCGAGAAGTCGATGAACGTGCCGGGCGTCGACATCACCGTCACACCGCCCGCCAGCGCGAGCGAACTCTCCCCCGAGCGCAGCGACTGGCAGGCCAGGTGCAGCGCCACCAGCGACGACGAACACGCCGTGTCCACCGTCACCGCCGGACCTTCCAGCCCCAGCGCATACGCCACCCGCCCCGAGGCCACCGAACCCGTGCCACCCGTCCCCAGATACCCCTCGACCTCCTCCGGCACGAAGTGCGACGGCAGGTAGTC
>NZ_JBEXYC010000150.1:0-2274 GCF_040630835.1 Kitasatospora sp. NPDC005751 | reverse complement strand
CCACGAGGACGTGATGCCCCGGCCGGTGGCGGACCGGGTCGGTCTGATGCGCACGCCGGGCGCTGCCGCCGCCGGGAGTCAGCTGTTCTGGTGGATCGTCTGCCGGATCCAGTCCGCGTACGCCGGAACGCTGGTGTAGAGGCCCGGGCCGGTCGAACAGGTCGGGTCGGTGTCACCGTCGCCCGAGGTGGTGCCGACGAGTTCCCAGCGGCCGCCCCGGCCCTTCTGGAGCTGCGGGCCGCCGGAGTCCCCGAAGCAGGCCATCGCGCCCGGCACCTGGCTGACCGTGCAGAGGCGCAGCCACCCCGCCCGGCCGGGGGCGCACTCGTCGACGGCTCCCCGGCGGGTCTCCAACTGCTGGAGCCGGTTCGCGAACTCGGCCCGCTGCGGGGTGTCCACGTCGGCGACGCTGCCGAAGCCGAGCAGCCGGGTCGGCGTACCGGGCCGGGCCGCGCGCTCGGCGATCCGGACGGGCTGCTCGCTCACCGGGCGGTCCAGCCGGATCAGCGCGAGGTCGTCCTGGTTGGCACCGCCAGCGCCGGTGCCGATCCCGTAGCCGGGGTGGATGATCGTCCGCTCGATGGTGCGCACGGTGCCGCCGGACGTGCGCCGGTCCGAGCCGATCCGGACGGTGCCGTCCAGGACCACGCCGATCTCGGGGTCGAGGCAGTGGCCCGCCGTCAGCACCCACCGCGGGTGGATCAGTGTCGCCCCGCAGACACCGTCGGCCAGGCCCTGCGTCGGAGCCGTCAGCGGGATCGAGGCCATGTACGGGTAGCGCCCGTTGGCGTCCGTCCCGTTGACGATGGCTCCGGCGCTGCCGGTCATGGCGGTGGCGCACACCGTCGCGGCCAGGGCGACGGTGGCGATGCGGGCCGCTCGGCGGGCCAGGGAGCTGAAAGCGGGCATGGCAGGTCCTTCGTTCGGGGTGCGCGCGAGCGCGCTTCGGGTGTTCGGATCAGGAGTGGCGCGGACGCCCCGGCGGTGCGGGTGTCGCGTACCGCCCATCCTTCGCACCGGCCCGCGCCCGCAACAGCGGCCCCGATGTCACCCTGGGCTAAATTCTGGACATGCCAGTGATCGCTGTCCTCGCCCTCGACGGCGTACCGGGCCACCAGCTCACCGCGCCTGGGATCACCTTCGGCGCCGCCGCGCGCCACCACCCGCTTGTCGGGTACGAGGTGCGGTACTGCGCGGGCCCCGGGTTCCGTACGACGGGGGCGCCGGCACCGTTCCGACTCGACACACCGTGGGGTCTGGAGGGGCTGGCGGGTGCGGACACCGTACTGGTGCCCGGCCACGACGGTTTCCGCGCGGAGCCGCCGCCCGGGGTCGTCGACGCGCTGCGGGCCGCGGCGGCCGGGGGCAGCCGGATCGGTGCGATCGGGACGGGGACGTTCACCCTCGCCGCCACCGGGCTGCTGGACGGGCGGCGGGCCGCGACCGGCCGCCGGTACGCCGCCGAACTGGCCGGGCGCCACCCCCGGATCGAGGTCGACCCGGAGGGCTCGGTCACGGACGCGGCGCCGTTCCACAGCGCGGCGGGGGTGCTCGGCGGGGTCGACCTCTGCCTGCGGCTGATCACCCTGGACCACGGCGAGCCGGTCGCCATCGAGACGGAGCGGCAGGTCTTCCTGGAGCTGCACGGGCCTGCCGGGTCGGCGGCCTCCAGCGGGGCGGCGGCGACCACCGCGTCGGCGGCCACCACCGGTACCGCTCGCGCACCGGGTCCCGGGGGCTCCCGGCTCGGGCCGACGCTCCGGTGGCTGGAGGCCCACCTCGACCGGCCGCTGACGCTGAACGACCTCGCCGACCACGCCGGACTCACCGTCCGCGGCCTGACCAGGCGCTTCCGGGCCGAGACCGGGTTGCCGCCGCTGCAGTACCTGCTCCGCGCGCGCATCCGGCTCGCGCAGCGCCTGCTGGAGCGCGGCGACGAGCCGGTCGAACGCATCGCCACCCGCACGGGGCTCGGCACGCCCGCCAATCTGCGCCACCACTTCCAGCACCACACGGGGACCAGCCCCCGGACCTACCGGGCGGCCTTCCGCTCCCTCGTCTCCACCCTGACCTGGGCCGACGGCCGCCCGGCCGGCGACGCCCCGGCGGCGGACCGGGCCGACCGACCGGTTCCCCCGCACGACCGCCGCGCCCCGGCCGATCGTCGTGCCTGGTCCTGACAGGGCCCCCCCCGCAGCAGGGCCCGGGCGGCGGCAAGGGACAGAATGCAGACCGGCCCCCCAGCGCCCTCGCCCCGGTAGAACCCCACAAAAC
>NZ_JBEXYC010000149.1:0-2510 GCF_040630835.1 Kitasatospora sp. NPDC005751 | reverse complement strand
AAAGCTACCTCGCCGGCCTCCACCTCCGTGGCGCGATGATCTGGATCAAGGACCTCACTCGAACCCATTGATCACGACCGAATACGTGCCCTAGGGCCTATCCGGCGGAACTTGGCTGATGGTCGCCAACAGGCCTGTGACCAGGGGACTATCGTCGTCCTCATGCCAAGCGACGGCCACTCGTGTGCGGGCAGTACCGGGTTCGATCCTACGAAAGACGACGCCTTTGAGGCGGATGCGTCGGATACTCGCCGGGGCCAGGGAGACGCCCAGACCGGTTCCCACGAGGGCGCACACGGTTTGCCACTCCACTGCGTGCTGGACTACCTGCGGCATGAAACCCGCCGCGGTGCACAGGCCGATGATCTGGTCGTGCAGTGGCGGGCCGACCGTGCGGGGCAACAGGACGAAGGGTGAGCCCGCCAACTGCCCGATCCGTACGGTCCGTTGGGTGGCCAGAGGGTGGGTGGCCGGCTCGCCTCGAAACTGATCGCCTACGCCCGCTTCCACAAGCACCAGCCGGTCCCCGGCACACCTGCGCCGCACCTCGCACTCGCAGAGCGTCCTGCCGGCCTGGCAGCAGCGCTACCCGGCCTTCCCCAGGCTGCGGTTCGTCCTGGCCGACACCGGCGAGCAGGCAGCCCGACGGCGATTGCGCGACCTGCAGGCCATCGCCGCCGCCCACCCGATGGTCACCCGGATGCTGACGCTGATGCGCGTGAAGGCAGGCGCTGCCCGCCTGGCCGACCTGGAGCAGCATGGCGTCAACGCCCCGGTGTGGCACTCCATCGGCGACCACACGAAGGGCCAGTGCGGGGCCTGGGAGCTTTAGAGGAGCAGCAACCTGCAGCGGTGCCGGTCCGGACGGCGGCATCAAGGTGTCCGGAGGCCACCAAGGAATCCGGGGTGCCGTGAGAAGCACTGAAAGCCGTCGCCCAGCGGGGTGGCGGCTTTCCGGTGTTCTGTCGTGCCGACGGCCCGAGGCGGAACCCACCGGGCGGGGGCCGTACGCGTCAGGTGTCGGCTGGCGGCGGCTGTCCGGTGGTGGGGCGGCGCAGTTGTTCGTTGAGGCGCAGGGCGTCTTCGAGTTGGTCTTCGAGGACGACGATGCGGCAGGCGGCGTCGATGGCGGTGCCCTGGTCGACGAGGTCGCGGGCTCGCATCGCGATGCGCAGCTGGTAGCGGGAGAAGCGGCGGTGGCCGCCCTCGGAGCGCAGGGGGGTGATCAGGCCGTGTTCGCCCAAGGCCCGTAGGAAGCCGGCGGTGGTGCCGGTCATCTCGGCGGCGCGGCCCATGGTGTAGGCGGGGTAGTCGTCGTCGTCGAGGGTGTGGGGGGTGTGGGGTCGGATGGTCGTCGTGGTCACTGCACCTCTTCTGTGTTGGTTCGGGGACGCGGCGAGGGGCCCCGGCGCCGTTGCGGCTCCGGGGCCCCGAAAGGGATACATCACCATCTACCGGCTGTAGCCGGGTTCCTTGTTCCGCAAGTCCCCGGGAGAGGGGATGTGCGGGGATCGCGTATGCGTGACCGGAAACCACCGTCCTCGTACTCAATGGGGTCTGCGGTGTCCGCCCGGGTGAAGACCTCACGGGCCGGGCGATCCTGATGGCGCTCTGTCCCCTCCGTTCATCCTCTGTACTGACTGGGACTGCGAACTGCTTGGCACTACTCACACGGGTACTTCTCGGTACTGCTGAACTTCAACTGCCTGGTACTGCTGCGGCGGCCCTCCCGGGCCGTCCGGTCCGGCAGCCAGCCCCGTCGCCCGTCCTGCTCACCTGCTCGGCTTGGAACCCCACTGCCGCACCTCCCAGCACGCGCGCCCGCAGTCCTGGCGCCTTTACTGGGATCCCGCGTACCGCGACTGCTGGGACCGCTCAACTCAATTCAATTCACCTGCTGGGTACTGCACCTGCACTTACCGCGGTACCGCTGGGTGGTGACCCCTGATCACTGCGGGCCACCCGGCCCGGCTGCCAGTCCCGTCGCCGACCTGCGCCAACCCTGGCTTCGAAACTCTGCCGCCGCACCGTTGCTTGCGTCACTGCTCCACGCCCACCTGCACGGCGCGTCCTGCGTACTGCCCACCTGCTGGGTACTGCATCTGCTGAACTGCGGTACCGCGCGGTGGCGGCCCCTGATCACTGCGGGCCGCCCGGCCCGGCTGCCGGTCCTGTCACCGTCCTGCACCTGCTCTGGCTTCAGGGCCCCACAACCGTGCCTACCTGCGAACTTCTGTCCTGCTGCCCGCCAGTTCGTGTCTGGCGGGTACCGCTTGACCGCGTCTACGGGAGAAACACTAACCACGACACAGGGCGATGTCTACTTCAGCCAGCACAGATTCTTCGGTGTTCGAAGGGAAGGTAGTCTTCGCCCCGCAGAACGGACGGTCCGCACCCGGGCCAGGGACAACAAGCGGCACGAACGAGCGAGCGGCACACGGACGGGAGGCAGCCGGTGGAAGACCCACCGACCACGGCGCCGGTGCGCGCGCCCGACCCGGCCGCGCGGG
>NZ_JBEXYC010000148.1:0-2958 GCF_040630835.1 Kitasatospora sp. NPDC005751 | reverse complement strand
GGAGCTGCCGAGGACGCTGCACGCGGACGAGCCGTCGCCGCACGTGGACTGGTCCGCCGGTGAGGTGGAGCTGCTGACGGAGGCGGCGCCCTGGCCGAGCAACGGCCGGGTGCGGCGAGCGGGGGTGTCCTCGTTCGGTCTGAGCGGCACCAACGCGCACGTCATCCTGGAGGAGGCCCCGGCGGTCGCCGAGCCGGCCGATGCCGGGAACGACGCCGGGAACGACGGCCGGGGCGACGTCCCGAACAAGGTGGTCGAGCCGGGCGCGGTGGGCGCCTGGCTGGTGTCGGGCCGCTCGGCCGACGGCCTCACCGCTCAGGCGGGCCGGCTGTACGACTGGGCCGTCGCACGGCCGTCGGTGGATCCGGCGGAGGTGGCGTGGTCGCTGGCGACGACGCGGTCCGTGTTCGAGCACCGGGCGGTGGTGGTCGGCACCGAGCGCGCCGAGCTGGTCGCGGGCCTGCAGAGCCTGGCCGCCGGTGCGCCGTCGGGTGCGGTGGTGTCGGGTGTGGCCCGCCCGGGTGCGCGGGTGGTCTTCGCCTTCGCCGGTCAGGGTTCGCAGTGGGTCGGCATGGGCCGTGAACTGGCGGCGTGCAGCCCGGTGTTCGCGGCGCGGCTCGCGGAGTGTGAGGCGGCGCTGGCGCCGTATGTGGAGTGGTCGCTGAGCGACGTCCTGGCGGGTGCCGAGGGTGCCCCCGCACTGGAGGCGGCGGATGTCGTCCAACCGGCGCTGTGGGCGGTGATGGTGTCGCTGGCGGCGGTCTGGGAGGCCGCGGGCGTCAAGCCTGCTGCGGTGGTCGGTCATTCGCAGGGCGAGATAGCGGCGGCGACGGTTGCGGGGATGCTGTCGCTGGAGGACGGCGCCCGGGTGGTGGCGCTGCGTTCGCGGTCGTTGAAGGTGCTGGCAGGTCTCGGCGGGATGCTGTCGGTGAGCCGGAGCGCCGCGGTGGTGGAGGAGCGGATCGCCCGCTTCGGTGAGCGTGTTGCCCTGGCAGCCGTCAACGGGCCTTCGGCGGTGGTGGTTTCGGGTGAGCCCGAGGCCCTGGAGGAGCTGAAGGCCGAGTTCGAGGCGGAGGGCGTGCGCGCCCGGATGGTCGCGGTGGACTACGCCTCGCACTCGGCGCAGGTGGACCGCCTCGAAGCGGAGATCACCGAGGTCCTGGCCGGTATCGCGCCGCGCCGGGGCCGGATCCCGATGGTGTCCGCGATGACCGGCGAGACGCTGACCGGTGAGGAGCTGGACGCCGCCTACTGGTACGGCAGCCTGCGCGCCACGGTCCACTTCGACCGGGCGGTGCGCACCCTGGCCGGTCAGGGCCACCAGCTGTTCGTCGAGGTGACGCCGCACCCGGTGCTGCTGGGCGCGATGAACGACACGCTCGAAGAGGTCGCGCTGGACTCCGCCGCGCTGCCGGCGGCCGTCTGCGGCACGCTGCGCCGCGACGACGGCGGCGCCCAGCGCCTGCTGGCCTCACTTGCCGAGGCCTTCGTCAACGGCGTGGCGGTCGACTGGACGACGGTTCTGCCCTCCGCCGACCTCGTCAAGCTGCCGACGTACGCCTTCCAGCACGAGCGGTACTGGCCGCGTGCGGCCGGACCGGCTCTGGGTGGGGACGCGGTGTCGCTGGGTCTGGGTGCGGTCGGTCACCCGCTGCTGGGTGCGGCGGTCGAACTGGCCGGTGGTGCGGGGCTGGTCTGCACCGGGCGGCTGTCCGTGCGGACGCACCCGTGGCTGGCCGATCACGCGATCGGTGGGGTGGTGCTCCTGCCGGGGACCGGCTTCGTCGAGATGGTGGTCCGGGCCGGTGACCAGGTGGGCTGCGGCCTGCTGGAGGAGCTGACGCTCCAGGCGCCGCTGGTGCTGCCTGCCGACGGCTCCGGTGTGCAGGTCCAGGTCGTGGTGGCCGCTGCCGATGCGGACGGCCGTCGGACGGTCGAGGTGTTCTCCCGCCCCGACGGGCAGGAGGAGTGGGCGCAGCACGCCGGTGGCGTCGTCGCTCCCGCCGGGGAGGCGCCGGTCGCGGAGGAGGACTTCGCGGTCTGGCCTCCGCGCGGGGTCACGGCGGTCGACGTGACCGGCATCTACGAGGCCGGCGCCGGGGCGTCCTACGGCTACGGCCCGGCGTTCCGGGGGCTGCGCGCGGTGTGGCGCCGGGGCGAGGACCTCTTCGCGGAGGTGGCACTGCCCGAGGGCGTGGCCGCCGATGCGGGTGCGTTCGGTCTGCACCCGGCCCTGCTGGACGGTGTGCTGCACGCCAGCGCCCTGGTCGCCGGGGCCGAGGACGAGGGCCGGGTGCGGTTGCCGTTCGCGTGGACGGGTGTCGAGCTGCACGCGGCGGGTGCGTCCGTGCTGCGGGCCCGGCTGCGCCGGGATGCGCAGGGCAGTCTGGTGCTGTCGGCGGCGGATGCCACGGGTGCTCCGGTGGTCTCCGTCGAGTCGCTGATCACCCGTCCGGTGTCGGCCGAGCAACTCCGGTCGAACGATGCCGGGGTGGCGGATTCCCTGTTCACCGTCGAGTGGGCCGCGGTGAGCGCTGCCGAGGCTCCGGCCGGGGCGTGGGCGCTGATCGGCGCCGACCGCTTCGGTCTGGCCGAGGCGCTGGAGGCCTCCGGCGTTCCGGTCCGGGCCTTCACGGACCTGGCCGGTCTGGCCGCCGCCACCGAGGCGGGGGAGATCGAGCCCGCCTTGGTGCTGGCCTGCGCCGGTGACCAGGACAGTGGAAACCCGGCGCAGGCGGCCGCGCGTGTGACCGGTGAGGTGCTCGGCCTGGCCCAGACCTGGCTGGCCGAGGAGCGTCTGGCCGAGGCCCGGCTGGTGGTCGTCACCCGAGGGGCCGTCGCTGCCGCGGCCGGGGAGCGGATCGCCGATCTGCCCGCCGCCGCCGTCTGGGGCCTGCTGCGCTCGGCGCAGTCGGAGAACCCCGGCCGACTCGTCCTGGTCGACCTGCCGACCGGCGC
>NZ_JBEXYC010000147.1:0-2997 GCF_040630835.1 Kitasatospora sp. NPDC005751 | reverse complement strand
GTCGGGGGCGCGGGATTCAGGGGGGAGCCGTGCCGGGCGGCGGTGTTCCCCCGGTCGGGGGCCGGGTGGTGGAGGCGCCCCACCCGTCCCCGCGCAGCCGTTCCCGGGTCAGGAGCCGGCCCTGCGCTTGTTGTAGACGTCGAAGCCGACGGCTGCCAGCAGCACCAGGCCCTTGATCACCTGCTGGTAGTCGGTGCCGATCCCGACCAGTGACATGCCGTTGTTGAGCACGCCCAGCACCAGGCCGCCGATGATGGCGCCGAGCACGGTGCCCACGCCGCCGCTGGCGGAGGCGCCGCCGATGAACGCGGCGGCGATCGCCTCCAGCTCGAAGTTGATGCCGGCCTGCGGCGTGCCGGCGTTGAGCCTCGCGGCGAAGACCAGCCCGGCGAGCGCCGCGAGGACGCCCATGTTGGTGAAGGCGAGGAAGACGACCCGCCTGCTCTTCACTCCGGACAGCTTGGCCGCCGCCTCGTTGCCGCCGATGGCGTAGGTGTGCCGCCCGATGATCGAGTTGCGCATCAGATAGCCGAAGGCGACCAGCAGCGCGCCGAGGATCAGCAGCACGATCGGCACGCCGTGGTAGCTGGCCAGCAGCAGCGTGAAGACCACCACGGCCGCGGTGATCACGGCGAGCTTGGCGAGGAACAGCCCGAGCGGGAGCGGCTCCAGCCCGTACGAGGCGGTCTGCCGCCGGCCGCGCACCTCCTGGAGGACCGCGACGGCCAGCACGGCGAGGCCCAGCAGGAGGGTGAGGTTGTGGTAGTCGGTGTGCGGGCCCACCTCGGGGAGGAAGCCGCTGCTGATGCTCTGGAAACCCTTGGGGAACGGCGCCACCGACTGCCCCTGGAGGAGGATCTGGGTGCCGCCGCGGAACAGCAGCATGCCCGCCAGGGTGACGATGAACGACGGGATGCCCAGGTAGGCGATCCAGAAGCCCTGCCAGGCGCCGGCGAGCGCGCCGATCACCAGCGCGGCCAGCAGCGCCACGGGCCAGGGCAGGTGGTGCTTGACCATCATCACCGCGGCGGCCGCCCCGACGAAGGCGGCCAGGGAACCGACCGAGAGGTCGATGTGCCCGGCGATGATGACGATCATCATGCCGATCGCCAGGATGAGGATGTAGCCGTTCTGCTGGATCAGGTTGGTGATGTTGAGCGGCTGGAGCAGGATGCCGTCGGTCCAGAACTGGAAGAGCAGCACGATGAGTGCGAGAGCGACCAGCATGCCGTACTGGCGTACGTTGCCGCTCAGCGCGCGGGCCAGCACGCCGCCGACGGACGGGCTCGGGCCGCCCCGCGGTGCCTTCGGGGACGAATCCGGGATGATCTCGGTCTGGGCCATGCCTCACACCTGCTCGTTGCTGGATGCGGCGCTCATGGTCATGAGCCGCATGAGGGATTCCTGGGTGGCGTCCGCCCGGGCCACCTCACCGGTGATCCGGCCTTCGGCCATGGTGTAGATCCGGTCGCACAGACCCAGGAGTTCGGGGAGTTCGGACGAGATGACGAGCACGGCCTTGCCCTGGGCGGCGAGTTCGGCGATGACGGTGTAGATCTCCGCCTTCGCGCCGACGTCGATGCCGCGGGTGGGCTCGTCGAGGATCAGCACCTCCGGTCCGGCGAAGATCCACTTGCTGAGGACGACCTTCTGCTGGTTGCCGCCGCTGAGCGTGCCGGTCCGGGTGAACACCGTCGGCGCCTTGATGTTCATCGTCCGTCGGAAGGTCTCGGCGACCCGGGTCTCCTCGTGCCGGTCGACCCGGCCGAACCGGGTGACCTTGCCGAGCGCGCTCAGCGAGATGTTCCGGCTGATGTCGTCGATGAGGTTGAGACCGAGTTGTTTGCGGTCCTCGGTGACGTACGCGATGCCGTGCCCGATCGCTTCGGGCACCGTACGGGTGCGGATCTCCCGGCCGTGCAGCCGCACCCGGCCGCCGGCCCACCGGCCGTACGAACGGCCGAACACGCTCATGGCCAGCTCGGTGCGGCCGGCGCCCATCAGACCGGCGATGCCGACGATCTCGCCGCGCCGCACGTTCAGCGAGGCTCCGTCCACCACCGTGCGCTGCTGGTCGATCGGGTGCCGGACGCTCCAGTCCTCGACCTCGAACGCGACCTCGCCGACGTCCCGGGTGCGCTCGGGGTAGCGGTGTTCCAGGTCGCGGCCGACCATGCCGCGGATGATCCGCTCCTCGGCGATGCCCTCGGAGCCGATCGCGATGGTCTCGATGGTCCGGCCGTCGCGCAGGATGGTCACGGCGTCCGCGACCCGGGCGATCTCGTTCAGCTTGTGCGAGATGATGATGCACGAGATGCCGCGCGCCTTGAGTTCCAGGATCAGGTCGAGCAGCTTGCGGCTGTCCTCGTCGTTCAGCGCGGCGGTCGGCTCGTCCAGGATGAGCAGTTTGACCTCCTTGGCCAGCGCTTTGGCGATCTCGACCAACTGCTGCTTGCCGACCCCGAGATCGGCGACCCTGGTGTGGGGGCTCTCGTCGAGGCCGACCTGCCGGAGCAGTTCGGCGGCGTGGGTGAGGGTCCGGTGCCAGCTGATGATGCCCCGGCTGGCGTGCTCGTTGCCGAGGAAGATGTTCTCGGCGATGGACAGGTAGGGCACCAGGGCGAGCTCCTGGTGGATGATCGCGATGCCGAGCCGCTCGCTGGCCCGGATGTCCTTGAACCGGCAGGGTTCGCCCTCGAAGAGGATCTCGCCCTCGTAACTGCCGTGCGGGTAGACCCCGCTGAGCACCTTCATCAGGGTGGACTTGCCGGCGCCGTTCTCACCGCAGACGGCGTGCACCTGGCCCGCCGAGACGGTCAGGTTGACCTGGGAGAGCGCCTTGACGCCGGGGAACGACTTGCTGATCGACCGCATTTCGAGAACGGGTCCGGCCATGGCTGTGCATCCGTATCGTTCGGGGTGGTGGGGGGGGGGGGGGGGCCCCACAAAAAACACCAGAGAGTAGAAGGGGCACAGAACAACGGGGAGGGGGGGGGA
>NZ_JBEXYC010000146.1:0-3190 GCF_040630835.1 Kitasatospora sp. NPDC005751 | reverse complement strand
CAGTTGCGCTCGCGTCACACACCACGGTCTACCGGATCAGGACCCGCCGCGAAGGTGAATCGCCAAGATTGATCACGACCGAATACGTGCCCTAGCGGCGGTACATGACGTACAGCGTGTTGTGGTTGAGGGAGACCGCGGCGCTCTCGTCGATGGGGCGGATCGCTTCGTCGCCAACTTGGCGCAGGATGAACCAGCCTGCGCCGCCTCCGCCCATGTACCGCTGCGTCCACAGGGAGCCGTCGGGCTTGCGGAAGAATTCCCATACGGCGTTTCGGTGGCTGACGATGGTCGGTCCGTGGGTGCTGTCGCCCCCGGGGTTGGGCAGGCCGTCCTGCAGCCACGTGGGAGTGCTGCCTGAACTCAGCCGGCTTACGAGGACCTGGTTGTTGTCGGACTTGCGGCGGGCGCGCCACAGCCTGTTGTCATGGACGCACATGCCAACGGGGTCGCTCGCGGTCAAGAACATGTCGGGGGCGAGAGAGGACCAGCGGGTCCCGTCGTAGAAGCTCGTGCCCACGATTCCGGATACCACGGCCGTCGTCAGCCACAATTTGTTGTCGAAGAAGGTCAGGGACGGGGCATTGACGCTGCGGAAGTTGTCCGCGACCTGCGCGGCTGCGGTCCAGCCTCCGGTGTCGGTGTAGGTGCGCGACCACACCGTTCCGTCGAGACCGACGACGACGTAGTACAGCTTGCCGTGGCCCGCGGCCAGGGCGGGGGCGTAGTGGGTTGCGTCGCCCCCGATCTTTTGTGGTGCGGTCCAGGTGCCGCCTTCCAGGCGGCTCCACATGACCCCGTTGTCCTGGGCGCGTACGAACAGCGCGTGCAGCTTGCCGTTGTACAGGGCCAGCGCGGGGGCCTGGGTGCTCTGCCAGCCCAGGGAGATCGGCGCGCTCCAGGTGTCTCCGTCGCCCGCGATGTATTCGACGGTTCCCTGGGGGAAGGGGACCTTGTCGCCGGTGTACTTGACCCGTAGTTCGTGGTGGCCCTCGCCGTCGAAGTGCCAGGAGGTGCCGCCCTTGTACGACAGCCTCGCCAGGTCCTCGCGGTTCATCACGATCGAGCGGGTGGCGGACATGTCGTCGTAGTTGCGGAACACCTCGAAGAGGAAGACGAAGATCTTCGCGAGTTCGAAAGCCACTCCCACCGGCCCCGGGATGATCCCGATGAAGGTGTCGACGAGCATCAGCAGGTCGAGGCTGGCCAGGGCGTCGCTGAGCGCCTTCTGCAGGGCCTCCCACCACGCGGCGCTGCTCTGGTCGGCCTCCCAGGCCGCGATCATCGTCCCGAGCAGCCCCTTGAACGTGCCGTCGAACAGGACTTTGTTGTCGGCGGGGAAGGTGAACGTCTTGCCCTCGTGGACGTCCTGGAACTCCTTGGAGGTGAACGTGCGGCCGCCGCTGTCGGGGCCGGCGCTGGTGGAGGCGACCCAGTAGATCTCATCGTCGCTCCACCACTGGTCGCCCACCTCGCGGTGGACGTAGAAGTTCTCCAGCTCCAGCCTCACCCGGAACGTCTCGTCGGCGTGGGTGCCCGCGTCGTCACCGGCGCCGCCGACCGGCCCGGCCGGCGTGTCCGCCGCCTGGCCGTCCTCGGACTGCGCGCCGGCGGCGGACAGGGCGGGCCGAGCGAACACGGTGACCGCAAACCCCGTCTCCCTCATCGCCGCGAGGAACGCCGCGCTGTCGGGCTGCCCGGTCGCCGCCGCGTACGGGTCCACGACCTGGACGTTCGGACACGCCACCGCCTCCTGGACCAGCTGCGGCATGTCCCGGCGCAGGTCCGCGATCGTGTAGCCGCGGCCGACCGGCAGGCTCCTGATCACGTCCGGCACCACCGACGCGCCGCCCGACGTCACCGACTCCCGGTACACCCGCCCCCACTCCCGGGCCTCGGTATCCGCCGCCACCGTCCCCAGGACGCCCAGCATCATCCGCTCCAGATCGGTGGGCGGATAGCCCTGCCGCACTCGGTCGGCGCCGTGCAGCAGCGCCCCGATCAGCACGTTGCCGTACCCGCCGCCCTGCGCCAGCGCCCGCCCCACCTTCGCCTGCGACCGCGTCCCCGACAACAGCCCCTGCACCCGCTGAAGACGCTCCTGCTCCGTGAACTGCACCTGACCGCCCACCGAGGTCCCCCTTCATCAACCCGCCCGCAACCAGTAATCAACGCGTCACGCACGCTAGGTTCCCAAGCCGCACCGAATACCCCGAAGGCGACATCCAGCCGCGAAACGTCCGAAAGCAACCGGCTAGTCGTATGGCAAGGGCCGCAGCCCCGAGCATCACTGGAGCACATGCGGCTCCGTCGGCCCTGCGGACGTGGCCCGGGGCTCGCCATCGGCGAGGGCACAGCCATGGCGATCGCTTCGGGCGGGCCACTTGGGCGTCTGAGGGTAACCGCTGGCCTTCCAGTTCAGTTGATCTTGTCGGTGATCCCGTCTCCGCTGAGGTGGTCGTGATCACGAAGGATCGTTCGGCACTCACGAGATGGGCACTATGACGATGACACTGCAGCGGTGGAAGAGCGCGGGGGCGGTCGCCGCGGCCGCGATGCTGACGTGCGGGTTCAATGCCGTGCCCGCCCACGCGCAGCCCACCAGCATGGTTTTCGACAAGGCGGGCTCGCACGACTTCGAACTGCCGAAGGGGATCGACGCGTTCACGGTGGTCCTGGTCGGCGGCGGTGGCGGTGGGGGCGGCGCCGGGTGGGTCAACTACGCAGGAGTGCGCGAGGGAGCGCAGGGCGGGCAAGGCGGCTGGGCACAGCGAGATGGCCGAGGCCACGGCGGGCACGGTGGGAGCGCAGAACCCAAGCACCGGCCCGGTGGCATTCCCGGCGGGGACGGCGGCTCGGGCGGCGGGTTCGAATGCAGCGCGGGATGGCCGACCGGCTCGCGGGGGACCGGGGCGGTCAGCCCCAAGGCGGGAGAGTCCCGCAAGCACGAGGCCGGTGCGGCGGGCGAGCGCGCCGCCTTCGCCGACCTGCCGGCGAGCGTCCCGGCGAGCGCCGGCCACGGCGCACCGGGCGGCGCCGGCGGGAACAACCAATCGGACGGCGGCAAGGGCAGCGATGGGTACGTGCTGGTGACCTGGCGGCGCACCAGGACCTGCCAGGCGAGGGCCAGTTCGGTGCGCCAGTGGGCGAGTTCCCGCTCGTCGAGGGGCCCGGCCGGCGGCCGGCCGTA
>NZ_JBEXYC010000145.1:0-3211 GCF_040630835.1 Kitasatospora sp. NPDC005751 | reverse complement strand
GCCCGCGACACCCAGACCCGCCAGGACCTCACCTGCCGCCGCCTTGCCGAACTGGCCGAACGCCTCCACCAGATCCCGACCTGGAAGGAGCAGGCCGCCGCGGCCCAATCCCTGGCCGACCAGGCGACCCTGGAAGCCGAAACAGCCGACGCCGCAGCCGCCGACCACGAGCGACGCGCCCAAGCCCACCTGGAAGGCGCAGCCGAACACCGCCGGATCGCCGCCGCCGCATGCAGCGAACTCACCGCCCTTCCCATCACCGAACCAGCCGAAGTGGCCGACAGCGACACCACCCCCAGCGAACCGGTCGAGGTGCTACGCCACACCTACACCATGGCCAAGGCCCACTTCGACAGCGCCGACGTCCCCGGCGACCGCCGCCGCCAGCTCCAGCAGGCGGAGGCCGAAGAAGCCGACGCCAAGAAGACGTGCGCGGTCCTGAAAGCAGACGTGTACGCCCTCGCCGAAGCGCTGCTGGCAACCTCCGCCGCCGCCGACACCGAAAGCCGCGCCCTCGCGCTGCAACGCGCCCTCGAGGGCCAGCAAGAAGCCGTCGACACGGTCGGCCGCGCCCACCACGCATGCGGCCTCCACCGCGGAGCCACCAACGAGCGGCAACGTGCCTACGACGCAGCGACCGCCCAAGACCTGACCCCCATGCCACTGCCGACCCAGCCACGCGACCTGGAAGGGCACCGGCAGGCCAGCGCCCTCGCAGCCCGTCACAAGGCCACCGCCCAGACCGCCGCAGCCACCGCGCGTGCGCACCACAACGTCGCCCAGCGCAGCCACGCCCTGGCCCAGGAAGCCGCCAAGGGCATCGCCCTGCTCGCCGGAACCCTCAAAGCCGTCACGCCACCCGAGCCGGCGGCCGAGCCCTACCCGGGCGACGCCGACGCCGCGGCCCGCGCCTCCCAGCACCTGCACCAGGCCAAGCAGACCGCCCAGGACGAACAAGAGCGCCGCGAGCGCAACCTGCACCGCGCCACCTTCCAACTCACCCGCCACGCCACCGCCGAGAACTACAGCCAGCTCACAATCCCCGTGCGCCAGCAGATCAACACACTCGACCGTGACCAACTCGCCGCCAAGGCACCCGAATGGACCGACGCTCTGCGCACTCGCCTGCGCAACCTCACCGACGAGATCAACCAGATCAGCCGACACCGACAGGCAATCACCGACCACCTCCAAGGTGAGATCAGCAAGGCACTGTCCACCCTGCGCACCGCGCAGCGCGTCTCCGCCCTGCCCCGGACCCTGGACGACTGGGGCGGCCAAGAATTCCTCCAACTTCACTTCGACCGCCTGTCGGACGAACTCCTCGCCCCCAAACTCGCCGACGCCATCGAAGAAGCCGCCACCGGCCGAACCAGCGACGGCCGTCCCGTCAAACGCGACGGCATGGCCCTACTCCTGCGCGGAATCCACACCGCCGTCCCCAAGGGCTTCCGCGTCCACATCCTTAAGCCCGACACCGTCCTGCGCACCGAACGTGTCCGCGTCTCCGACGTCAAGAACGTCTTCTCCGGAGGACAGCAGCTCACCGCCGCAATCATGCTGTACTGCACCATGGCGGCCCTACGCGCCAACCACAAGGGACGCAAACACCACCGCCACTCCGGCGTACTGTTCCTCGACAACCCCATCGGCCGCGCCAACGCCGACTACCTGCTCGACCTCCAGCGCGCCGTCGCCCGCGCCCTGGGCGTTCAACTCATCTACACCACCGGCCTCTTCGACGAAAACGTCCTGAGCCAGTTCCCACTCATCATCCGCCTGCGCAACGACGCCGACCTGCGCGCCGCCCGCAAATACCTGGTAGTCGACGACACGGAAACCCGCAGCCGACTCGCCCTCCTGGACGCTCCCGACCACACGGGCAACCTCACCGCCGTAAGGATCATCGACCGTGACACCCCCTAACCAGGGACCGCTTCCCCGACGGGAACGTGAACTGATCGAGCGGCTGCGCCAGTGGGCAAAAGACAACGGCCGCGACCCTGCCACCCGCACCCAGATCCCCCTCGACACGGTCTGGGCCGCGTTCCGCGCCATCAGCAACCGCAACCCCGAAGCCGAATACGAGCCCGCCCTGCTTGCCTGCATCCTCGAGGAACTGGAGCAGCAGGCCGCGATCACCAGGTTCAAGCAGCACACACCGGACCGGGTCCCGCTCCCGGTCAAGATCTGGCTTCTGCCCCAGCCACGCCCCGCCCGCACGGTCCAGCCGATGCCTATCTGGGCCCCGGCGCTCAGCTGGCTGGCCGCGCACTGGGTACAGGCCACCCGCAAGCAGAAGGCCGCCTACACAGCCATCAACCAGTGGCACAAGAGCGGCCCCGACCTGTTCCCCCTCCCGATCCGCGAGCGCGCCCTGGAGATCTTCGGGACCTTCGGCAGCGAAACCGACTTCCCCATGCCGGAGAAGACCTTCGACACCCTCAAATCCGGGCCCCTCTTCGGCGACCCCGCCCTCCTGGACGCCGCCATCGCCGCCCTGCGACCCCCGCCGCCCCTGATCACCGAGTCCTTCCCTCAGCAAGACGAAGACGAGGGCCACTACCGGCGCGTGGGCACCGGCGACACCCTGCTCGTCGTCGAGAACGCCACCACCTGGTGGTCCCTCGCCGAAAGCCTGCCCTCCGACCACAGCCTCGGCTACATCGCCTGGGGCCTGGGCGGCACCTTCCAAGCGTCCGTGCGCGCGATCTCCGCGAAACACCGCATCACCCGCATCCGCTACTTCGGCGACCTCGACCTCAGCGGCCTGCGCATCCCCACCAACGCCTCCCAGACCGCCAGCGAACTGGGCCTACCGCCCGTCCAACCCGCACCCACGCTCTACCGCATGCTTCTCGAACTCGGCCGACCCCGCTCCGGCAAAGAGTCACCCGCAGACCCGGCCGTAGCCATCAGCCTCGCCCACTGGCTGCCCGCACCTCAGCAGCACACCGCAGCCGGGCTCCTGACCCGAGGGCAACGCCTCGCCCAGGAATGGGTGAACTACCGCCACCTGCAGCAAACAACCGACTGGCACGCCGACATCCGCTGACAGCGCAGGTCGAGCAGCAGAGCCCGGCAAGACCGCGACCCGCCAGCGCATGCGGCAGAACACGGACCAGTGCCGGGGTGGGAGCACCGCGGCCGGGGACGCCCCGCCAACAGCCCGCATCGGGTTCCCCAGGCCCGCAAGGCCGGAGGACCCTAA
>NZ_JBEXYC010000144.1:0-3389 GCF_040630835.1 Kitasatospora sp. NPDC005751 | reverse complement strand
AGCGGCTTCTGGGCACCACGATCCTGACCGTAGGTCGCCAGCAGCGCCTGCGCCTCGATCGGGTCACCCAGCTTGGTACCCGTCCCGTGCGCCTCGACGGCGTCCACATCGGCGGCCGTGAGGCCGGCGTTCGCCAGCGCCGCGCGGATCACCCGCTGCTGGGACGGACCGTTCGGCGCCGTCAGACCGTTGGACGCCCCGTCCTGGTTGGTCGCGCTGCCCCGCAGCACCGCGAGCACCTGGTGCCCGTTGCGCCGCGCGTCGGACAGGCGCTCCACCACCAGGATGCCCGCGCCCTCGGCGAAGCCCATGCCGTCCGCGTCGGCCGAGAAGGCCTTGCAGCGGCCGTCCGCCGCCAGTCCGCTCTGCTCGCTGAAGCCGACGAAGCCCTCCGGGGACACCAGGATGGTGACACCGCCGGCCAGCGCCATCGAGCACTCGCCGGAGCGCAGCGCCTGGGCGGCCATGTGCATCGCCACCAGGGACGACGAGCAGGCCGTGTCGATCGTCACCGCTGGGCCTTCCAGCCCGAGCGCGTAGGAGACCCGGCCGGACAGCACGCTCGTGGCGTTGCCGGTGATCAGGTGGGCCATGCCCTCGATGTCGGCGCCGTAGCCGTAGCCGGAGGTGTAGCCGCCGACGAAGACGCCGGTCGCGCTGCCGCGCAGCGACTCCGGGTCGATGCCGACCCGCTCCACCGCCTCCCAGGACAGCTCCAGCAGCAGCCGCTGCTGCGGGTCCATCGCCAGCGCCTCGCGGGGGCTGATGCCGAAGAAGCCGGCGTCGAACCCGCTCATGTCCTGGACGAACCCGCCGGACCTGACGTACGAGGACTCGCCGAGCGCCTCCAGGTCCCAGCCGCGGTCGTCCGGGAAGCCGGATATCCCGTCCCCGCCGGAGGCCAGCAGCGCCCACAGCCCGTCGGGGTCGACCACGCCGCCGGGGTAGCGGCAGGCCATCCCGACGATCGCGATCGGCTCGTCGGCCGCGATCGTGGCCGGCACGGCCGCCGGCGTCCCGGCGCCGTCCGGCACCGCCCCGAGCAGTTCCGCCTCCAGGTAGTCGGCCAGCGCGGCCGCGGTCGGGTAGTCGAACAGCAGGGTCGCGGGCAGCCGCAGCTCCGTGGCCGAGCTGAGGTCGTTGCGCAGCTCGACCGCGGTCAGCGAGTCGAAGCCGAGTTCGCTGAAGGCGCGGTTGGTCTCGACCGCCTCGGACGAGGCGTAGCCGAGCACATGGGCGGCCTTGGCCTGGACGAGTTCGGTCAGCACCCGGCGCTGCTCGGCCCGGCTCATCCCGGCCAGTCGGCGGACCAGGTCCTGCTCGACCGGCGCGGCCGGGACCTCGGCCAGCAGGGCGGCCAGCCGGTGGATTTCCGGCAGGTCACGCATCAGGGGGACGGTCAGCAGGCTCGCCGCCTGCTGCGGCTGCGCGAGGATGACGGACCAGTCGATGTTGGTGACGGTCAGCACGGTGTCGCGGCAGTCCAGTGCCTCGCCCAGGGCCCGGACCGCGAGGTCCGGGTCCATCACGCCCTCCCACTGGTTGCGGGCCAGCCGCTGCCGGGCCGCCTCGGAGCCCTGCGCCACGCCGGCCGCCCACGGGCCCCAGGCCACGGCGAGCGCGGCTAGGCCGCGGCTGCGCCGGTTCTCGGCCACGGCGTCCAGGTAGGCGTTCGCCGCACCGTAGTTGGCCTGACCCGGGCCGCCCGTGGTGGCCACCACGGAGGAGAACAGTACGAAGGCGTCCAGGTCGAGGTCGGCCGTCAGCTCGTCCAGGTAGGCCGCACCGGCGGCCTTGGCCGCGAGCACGGACTCCAGGCGCGCCGCCGAGAGGCCGTCGATCACGCCGTCGTCCAGCACCGCCGCGGTGTGCACCACGGTGCCCAGCGCGGGTCCGGTCGTGGCGATCCGGTCGAGCAGGCCGGCCAGGTCGGACCGGTCGGCCGCGTCGCAGGCCAGCACGTCCACCCGGGCGCCCCGGGCCGCCAGTTCGGCCGCGAGCGCGGCGACACCGGCGGCGCCGGCGCCGGACCGGCTGGTCAGCACCAGGCGCTCCACACCGCGTCCGACCAGCCAGCGGGCCACGTGCCCGCCGAGCGCACCGGTACCGCCGGTGATCAGCGCGGTGCCGTTGGTCGGCCGCCACGTCCCGGCCGCCGCCGGCTGGGGGGCGTGGGTCAGCCTGCGGCCCACGATGCCGGCCGGGCGGAGCGCGGCCTGGTTCTCGTCGCAGCCGGCCAGTACGGCCACCAGCTGCGAGCCGGTCCGCTCGTCCAGGACGGGTGGGAGGTCGATCAACCCGCCCCAGCGGTCCGGGTATTCGAGCCCGACGACCCGGCCGAAGCCCCAGACCTGGGACTGCAGCGGGCTGGTCAGCACCTCGTTCGGGGCGGTGGCCACGGCGCCCCGGGTGAGGACCCAGAGCGGCGCGACGACCTCGACGTCGCCCAGCGCCTGCACCAGGCCCAGCGTGGCGGCCAGGCCCACGGTCACCACCGGGTGGTCCGGCAGACGGGTCTCGTCCGTCGCCAGCAGCGACAGCACGCCGGACACCTCCCCGGTGCCCCGCAGCGCCTCGCCGAGCAGGGCGGCGAGAGCCGCCCGGTCGACCGTCCCGGCCGGGACCTCGACGAAGACGAGCTCGGCGCCGCGGGAGGACAGCGCGGCCACGCAGCCCTGGGCCACATCGCCGTCGGTCTCCCCGGCGGGGAGCACCACCAGCCACCGGCCGGACAGCCGGGCGAGGCCGCCGGGGACGGTCGCCGGGGACCAGGTCACCCGGTAGCGCCAGGCCTCCGTGACCGAGCGGTCCCGCTCGCGGCGACGCCAGGACGCCAGCGCGGGCAGCACCTCGATGAGCTGCTGGTCCTCGATGGCCAGCGCCTCGGTGAGGTGGGCCAGGTCGCCGCCCTCGACGGCGGCCCAGAACTGCGCCTCCGCCGCCGTGCTCGCACCGTCGCCACCCAGCGGGGACGGCGCTGCGGCGGACTGGAGCCAGTAGTGCTGGTGCTGGAAGGCGTAGGTCGGCAGCTCCACCACCTCGGCGGCGGGCAGCACCGTCTTCCAGTCGACCGACAGGCCGCCGACGTAGGCCTGGGCGAACGAGGTGAGGAGGCGGGTCGCGCCCGCGTTGTCACGCTCCAGCGAGCCCACCGTCAGGACATCGGCGACACCGGCGTCCTCGGCCGTCTCCGCCACCGCCGCCGTCAGCACCGGATGGGTCGACACCTCGACGAACGAGCCGTAACCGCCACCCAGCAGGGTGCGAACGGCCTCCTCGAAACGAACCATCCGACGCAGGTTCGCGAACCAGTAGCCCGCGTCCACCTCCGTACCGGACAACCACTCGCCCGTCACCGTCGAGATCATCGGAACACGACCCGCCCGCGG
>NZ_JBEXYC010000143.1:0-3839 GCF_040630835.1 Kitasatospora sp. NPDC005751 | reverse complement strand
GCGGGCAGGTGGGTGGCGGGCGGACCGGCGGCGGGCAGGTGGGTGGCGGGCGGACCGGCGGCGGGCAGGTGGGTGGCGGGCGGACCGGCGGCGGGGCGGACGGCGCCGCACGCGAGGCCGGTTCCGCCTACGGGGACCTCGCGTACGGCGACATCACGCACCGCGACATCGAGGTGAACGGCGTCCGGCTCCACCTCGCCGAACAGGGGGAGGGCCCGCTCGTGCTGCTGCTGCACGGCTTCCCGGAGAGCTGGTACTCGTGGCGGCACCAGTTCGCCCCGCTGGCCGCCGCCGGCTACCGGGTGGTCGCCCCCGACCAGCGCGGCTACGCCCGCAGCGAGCGGCCCGCGGCCGTCGACGCCTACACCCTGCTCCACCTGGTCGGTGACGTCACGGCCCTGATCGCCGCGCTCGGCGAGGGGCCCGCGGTGCTGGTCGGCCACGACTGGGGCGCACCGGTCGCCTGGTCGACCGCCGCGCTCCGCCCCGACCTGGTGCGCGGGGTCGCCGGGCTGAGCGTGCCGCCGCTGCCGGTCTCCGGGCTGCCGCCGCTCGCACTGTCCAGGGAGCGGTTCGGCGAGGGCTTCTACCAGATCTACTTCCAGCGGCCCGGGGTGGCCGACGCCGAGTTCGCCCGGGACCCGGGCTCGACCTTCCGCCGCGTCCTGTTCAGCGGCTCCGGCGACCGCCCCGGCGCCGAGCGGCCGCAGGCCTGGGTCGTCCCCGACGGGCAGACGCTGCTGGACACCGTCCCGGAGCCGGAGAAGCTGCCGGACTGGCTCACCGAGGACGACATCGCGGCCTTCGTCGCCGACTACGCCGGGCACGGCGAGCACGCCTTCACCGGTCCGCTGAACTGGTACCGCAACATCGACCGCAACAACGAACTGCTCACCGCCTTCGCCGGGCGCGGCATCGACGTGCCCGCGCTCTACGTGGCGGGGGACCGGGACATGGTGTCGGCGCTGATCGGCCCGGACGCGCTGCGCGGGATCCTGGAGCGCCTCACCCCCAGGCTGTACGGGCACGTCACGCTCCCCGGCGCGGGCCACTGGACGCAGCAGGAGCGGCCGGCCGAGGTCACTGCCGCCCTGCTGGACTTCCTGCGCGGGCTGGACGGCTGACGCGCCCGCGGGCTCGGAACCGGAACCGGAACCGGAACCGGAGCCGGAGCCCGCGCCCGGCGGCGCCGGCCGCTCCCCGGCCGGTCAGACCGGGAGCAGCCGGGCGATCAGCTCGCCCAGCCGGCGGGCGTTGCGGCAGGAGTGCATCTCCACCACCTCCGCGTACGCGCTCGCCGCCGAGTCGCCGCCGCCCCACAGCGAGGGCTGCTCCGGGTTGAGCCAGTACACCCGCCGGGCCCGCCCGGCGATCCGGCGCAGGGCGGACAGGTTCGGGTCGCGGTGGTTGTTGCGGGCGTCACCGAGGATCAGCACGCTGGTGCGCGGGCCGACCGCGTCCAGGTGCCGGTCGGCGAACTCGCCCAGGGCGGAGCCGTAGTCGCTGTTGCCGTGATGGCCCATCACCTTGGCCTCGGTGAGGATGCGCCGCGCCAGCCCGGCCGGATCGGCCCCGCTGCCCGCCAGCAGCTCGGTGACCTCCGCGGTGCGGTTGACGAAGGCGAACACCCGGACCTTGCTGAACTGTTCGCTCATCGCGCGGACCAGCAGCATGGTGAAGTCGGCGAAGCCGGCCACCGAGCCGGAGACGTCGCAGAGCAGCACGATCTCCGGGCGGGCCGGCCGGCGCAGCCGGTAGGCGGGGCGCAACGGCACGCCCCCGGTGGACAGCGAGCGGCGCAGGGTGCGGCGGAGGTCGATCTGCCCACGGGCCGCGCGCCGCCGCCGGGCGGCCAGCCGGGTGGCCAGCTTCCGGGCCAACGGGTGGACGGTGCGGCGCAGTTCGGTGAGCTGGTCGCGGCCGGCCGCGAGGAAGTCGATCCGGTCGGCGCTGGGTGCGACGGCCCGTTCGGCGATCCGCTCGGTGCCGCGTACCTCGGCCACCCGGCGGCGGGCCTCGGTGCCGACCATGGCGCGGAAGGCCTGGACGCGGCGGCGGATCTCGTCGGCGAGGAGGCCGTCGGAGAGGTCGGCCGGGGTGTCCGCCGCGGTGCCCGCGCGCAGCGCCGCCAGGACGCGGGCCAGCAGGGTCTCGGGGGCGAGCCGGCCGAGGGTCTGGTGGGCGGACCAGCCGTCAGAGCCGGGTACCGAGCCGGCGCCGTAGCGGCCGAACGCGGCCACCGCCTCGCCGGCCAGCCGGGCCTGGGCGGCCCGGTCGTCGGCGGCGAGGGCGGCGGCGAGGCGCTCGCGCAGGTCCTCGCGCACGGGGTCGGCCAGACCGCGGGCGGCGGCCCGGGCGTCGTCGGCGTGCTCGGGGCCGTCCGGGGACGGGCCGCCGCGGGCCGACTCCGGGGCGCCCACCCCGAGCGGGAAGTAGAGGTCGAAGGTGGCGTCGTAGACGGCCCGCTGTGCCTCGGAGCGCAGCAGCGCGGCGGCCAGGCCGGCCCGCAGCTGCTCCCGGTCGGTGAGGCCCAGCACGTCGAGGACGGCCGCCGCGTCGACGGTCTCGGCCGGACCGGCCCGCAGCCCGTGCCCGCGCAGGGCCCGGACCAGCCCGGTCAGCCGGGCCGCGAGGTCGGCGGCCCCGGTGGTCGCGGCCGCCGCGGGGGCGGGGCGGTCCGTCATGCCGGGGTGAGCTTCCGGGTGGCCTTCAGGATGTCGTCCTGGTGCTTGAGGATCACCCCGAGGGTGTCCCGGACCACCGCCTCGTCCAGGGTGTCCGCGCCGAGCGCCAGCAGGGTGCGGGCCCAGTCGATGGTCTCGGCCACCGACGGCGCCTTGCGTAGGCCCATCGCCCGCAGCGCGCCGACCACCCGGACGAGCGACTCGGCCAGCGTCGCGTCCAGGCCGGGGACCTTGAGCCGGACGATCCGGCGCTCCAGTTCGGCGTCCGGGTAGTCGAGGTGGAGGAAGAGGCAGCGCCGGCGCAGCGCCTCGGAGAGCTCGCGGGTGGCGTTGGAGGTGAGCAGGACGAAGGGCCGCCGGGTCGCGGTGATGGTGCCCAGCTCCGGCACGGTGACCTGGAAGTCGCTCAGCACCTCCAGCAGCAGGGCCTCGACCTCGACGTCGGCCTTGTCCATCTCGTCGATCAGCAGCACGGTCGGCTCGTCGCCGCGGATGGCGGTCAGCAGTGGCCGGGTGAGGAGGAACTCCTCGCCGAAGATGTCGGTGCGGGCCTGGTCCCAGCCCTCGTCCCGGCCGGCGGTGATCCGTAGCAACTGCTTGGCGTGGTTCCACTCGTAGAGCGCGCGGGCCTCGTCGATGCCCTCGTAGCACTGCAGCCGGACCAGGCGTGCCCGGTTGATCTCGGCCACCGCCTTGGCGAGTTCGGTCTTGCCGACCCCGGCGGGGCCCTCGACCAGCAGGGGCTTGCCCAGGCGGTCGGCCAGGAAGACGGTGGTGGCCACCGCGGTGGAGGCCAGATAGCCGGTTTGGGCCAGTTGGGCGGCCGCGTGCTCCGCCGACTCGAAGAACCCCGTGCCGTCGCCGCCCATGTGCCCCACTCCCGTCGGTCCGTCCGTGCAGCAGCACCCTACCGGCCGGTCACTTCGCCGTCCCGGGGCTCCGGCGAGCAGGGGTCCGAATCCGCTTCCGACGGGACGTCATACGCCTCGTCGATGATCCGTGACCGAATCGAGGGCGGGAGTCCAGCCACGCGGGCGGGGCGGTCCCGAGCAGGGGGGAGCGGCGTGCGGCCGGTCGCGGTTCGGCGCCGGTGCTGAGCGCCGCGTACTCCTCGAACACGTCGGTGAGCACCTGGGCCAGGCTCCAGCCGTCCAG
>NZ_JBEXYC010000142.1:0-4037 GCF_040630835.1 Kitasatospora sp. NPDC005751 | reverse complement strand
ATCGTGCCGCGGGCGGGTCGTGTTCCGATGATCTCGACGGTGACGGGCGAGTGGTTGTCCGGTACGGAGGTGGACGCGGGCTACTGGTTCGCGAATCTGCGGCGGATGGTTCGGTTCGAGGAGGCGGTCCGTACGCTGCTGGGTGGTGGTTACGGCTCGTTCGTCGAGGTGTCGACGCACCCGGTCCTCACCGCGGCGGTGGCGGAGACGGCCGAGGACGCCGGTGTCGCCGATGTCCTGACGGTGGGCTCGCTGGAGCGCGACAACGCGGGCGCCACCCGACTCCTCACCTCGCTCGCCCAGGCCTACGTCGGCGGTCTCGCGGTGGACTGGAAGGTTGTGCTGCCCGCCGCCGAGGTGGTGGAGCTGCCGACCTACGCCTTCCAGAAGCAGCGGTACTGGCTGGAGCCCTCGGCCGCGACCGTCGTCCCGGTCGGAGGCGACGGTGCGAGTACGGCCGTCGAGGCCCGGTTCTGGGCCGCCGTCGAGGGCGGCGACCTGGCGCACCTCGCCGAGGAGCTGGAGCTGGACGACCGCCGCTCGCTCGGCGAGGTCCTGGAGGCGCTGACCTCGTGGCGCCGCCGCGAGCTCGACCGGTCGGCGACGGAGAACTGGCGCTACCGCGTCACCTGGGCGCCGGTCGCCGACCCCGCTCCGACCGCGCTCACCGGCCGCTGGCTGGTGCTCGCCGACCGGGCAGACGACGAGCTGACGCAGGACTGCGTCCGGGCCCTGACCGCCCGTGGCGCCGATGTCACGGTCGCCGAGGTACCGGCCGGTGTCACGGACCGGCAGGACGTGGCCGCCGTCATCGGCGGGGCCCTGCCGGGCGACGAGGTGCCGGCCGGAGTGGTGTCGCTGCTGGCCCTGGACGAGACACCGGTGCCCGAGTACCCGGCGGTCACCCGGGGTTTCGCCGCCACGCTGGCCGTGGTGCAGGCGCTGGGCGACGCGGGCATCGGCGCACCGCTGTGGGTGCTCACCCGCGGCGCCGTCGCGGCGACGCCGGAGGAGGCGCTGACGAACCCGCTGCAGACCCAGATCTGGGGCTTCGGCCGGGTCGTCGGACTGGAACACCCCGACCGCTGGGGCGGGTTGATCGACCTTCCGGCCGCGTTCGACGAGCAGGCCGCAGGACGGCTGGCCGCCGTGCTGGCCGGGTGCGGCGAGGACCAGGTCGCGATCCGTCCGGCCGCGGTCTTCGGCCGCCGGCTCGGCCGGGCCGACCGGCCCCGCGCCCACGCCGAGCAGTGGACGCCGACCGGAACCGTCCTGGTCACCGGAGGCACCGGCGCGATCGGTGGACACGTGGCCGGCTGGCTGGCCGACCGCGGTGCGCAGCGGCTCGTGCTGACCAGCAGGTCCGGGGCCGGCGCCGCCGGTCTGGCCGCGAAGGTCGCCGGACTGGCGGCCCGGGGCAGCCACGTGGACGTCGTCGCCTGCGACGCGGCCGACCGGTCCGACCTGGCCGGGCTGCTCGACCGGATCGCCGCGACCGGCCCCGCGCTGTCCGCGGTGATGCACGCCGCCGGTGTCGTCCAGCACACCACCGTGCACGAGACCGACCTGGCCGAGACGGCCGCCGTGCTGGCCGCCAAGGCCTCGGGGGCCGTCCACCTGGACGAGCTGACCAGGGGCCTGGACCTGGACGCCTTCGTGCTCTTCTCCTCGATCGCGGCGACCTGGGGCAGTGGTCTCCAGCCCGCCTACGCCGCGGCCAACACCTTCCTGGACGGCCTGGCCGAGCACCGCCGGTCCCAGGGCCTGACCGCCACCTCGGTGGCGTGGGGTTCGTGGGGCGGCGGCGGGATGACCGACGAGGCGGGTGCCGCCCAGGGCAGCCGCCGCGGGCTGATCGTCATGGACAAGGACCACGCCGTCCAGGCGCTGGCCCAGGTCCTGGACGGCGGCGAGCCCCAGCTGACGGTCGCCGACATCGACTGGGCGCGGTTCGCCCCGCCGTTCACGCTGCGCCGGCCCAGCCCGCTGATCGAGAACCTGCCCGAGGTCCGGCAGGCCCTGGCCGGTGACCTGCCGGAGGGCGGCGGGGCCGACCCGGCCGCGGGCTCGGACGCGAGCGCGTCCTGGCGGCGGCAGCTGGCCGGCCTGTCACGCATCGAGCAGAACCGGCTGCTGGTCAACCTGGTGCAGACCCAGGCGGCCTCCGTGCTGGACTACCCGTCGCCCGAGGCCGTCGAGGCCACCCGGGCCTTCAGCGACCTGGGCTTCGACTCGCTGACCTCGGTGGAGCTGCGCAACCGGCTCGGCGCCGCGACCGGTCTGCAGCTGCCCGCCACGCTGATGTTCGACGCGCCCACCCCCACGGCCGCCGCCGAGTTCCTGCTGGTGCAGCTGGCCGGCGTCCCCGACGGCGCGCAGAGTGCTCCGGTGGTGGCGGCGGCGAGTGACGAGCCGCTGGCGATCGTCGGCATGGCGTGCCGCTACCCGGGCGGGGTGACCGGCCCGGAGGCGCTGTGGGACTTGGTGACCGCCCGGACCGACGCCATCTCCGTGCTGCCGGAGGACCGGGGCTGGGTCATCGAGGACACCGCCGACGCGGCCGACGGCGGGCCCGTCCGGGCGGGCGGCTTCGTCTACGACGCGACCGGCTTCGACGCGGGGTTCTTCGGGATCAGCCCGCGCGAGGCCGTGTCGATGGACCCGCAGCAGCGGTTGCTGCTCGAAGTGGCCTGGGAGGCGCTGGAGCGGGCCGGACTGGACCCGGCGTCGCTGCGCGGTTCGGCGACCGGCGTGTTCGCGGGCGCCTCCGCCTCCGGCTACGGCTGGAGCTCCGGGCTGGAGGGCGAGCTGGACGGGCACCTCGTCACGGGGATCTCGACCAGCGTGGTCTCCGGCCGCGTGTCGTACGTGCTGGGCCTGGAGGGCCCGGCGGTGACGGTCGACACCGCCTGCTCCTCGTCGCTGGTGGCGCTGCACCTGGCCGCGCAGGCGGTGCGCTCCGGGGAGTGCACGCTGGCCCTGGCGGGCGGCGTCATGGTGGCGGCCAACCCGCTGCTGTTCGACCAGTTCAGCCGACAGATGGGGCTGGCGCCGGACGGCCGGTGCAAGCCGTTCTCGGCGGAGGCCGACGGCATGGGCCTGGGCGAGGGCGCGGGCATGGTGGTCGTGGAGCGGCTGTCGGACGCGCAGCGCAACGGGCACCGGGTGCTCGCGGTGATCCGCGGCAGCGCGACCAACCAGGACGGTGCGTCGAACGGTCTGACCGCGCCGAACGGTCCCTCGCAGCAGCGGGTGATCCGCGCGGCGCTGGCGAACGCCGGGGTCCGCCCTGACGAGGTAGACGTGGTGGAGGCGCACGGCACGGGGACTCCGCTGGGCGACCCGATCGAGGCGCAGGCACTGCTGGCCACCTACGGCCAGGAGCGGGGCGGCCGGGGGCCGTTGCGGCTGGGGTCGGTGAAGTCGAACATCGGGCACACCCAGGCCGCGGCCGGTGTGGCCGGTGTGATCAAGATGGTGCTGGCCCTCCAGCACCGGGAGCTGCCGGCGACGCTGCACGCCGCCGAGCGCTCGCCGCACATCGACTGGTCGGCCGGTGAGGTGGAGCTGCTGACCGAGGCGGTGCCGTGGTCGGCCGAGAACCGGGTGCGTCGTGCCGGTGTGTCGTCGTTCGGGATGAGCGGTACCAACGCGCACGTCATCCTGGAGGAGGCCCCGGCTCCGGTCGCCACCGAGGCGGCTCCGGCTCCGGTCGTTCCCGCGGTGGTCGTGCCCGGCGGGTCCACCGCGTGGGTGGTGTCGGGTCGGTCGGCGCAGGGGCTGGCGGCTCAGGCGGGCCGGTTGCGGGAGTGGGTGTCGGCGCGGTCGTCGGTGGATCCGGTGGGTGTGGCGTGGTCGTTGGCGGTGACGCGGTCGGTGTTCGAGCACCGGGCGGTGGTGGTCGGTGGTGGTCGTGAGGAGTTGGTGTCGGGGCTGGGCGGTCTGGTGGCCGGGTCGGGTGCGGCCGGGGTGGTGTCGGGGGTTGCCCGTTCGGGTGGTCGGACGGCGTTCGTGTTCGCGGGTCAGGGTGCGCAGTG
>NZ_JBEXYC010000141.1:0-4057 GCF_040630835.1 Kitasatospora sp. NPDC005751 | reverse complement strand
GACCGCGTCGTCGCCAGCGACCACGCCACCTCCGCCGACTCCACCGACGGCCGCGCCGACACCCACGCGTGCAGCCGATCCGCCTGCGCCGTCAGGCCCTCGGCCGTGCGGCCCGACACCAGCCAGGCGTCCGCCCCCGACACCACCGGCGCCGTCGCCGGGGTGTCACCCTCCTGGGGCTCGCCGCCCCCGGCCGGGGCCTCCTCCAGGATGATGTGCGCGTTGGTACCGCTCAGGCCGAACGAGGACACCCCGGCCCGGCGGGCCCGCTCACCGGCCGGCCACGGCACGGCTTCGGTCAGCAGCCGGACCTCGCCTTCCGTCCAGTCGACGTGCGGCGACGGCACGTCCGCGTGCAGGGTCTTCGGCAGCTGCTCGTGCTGGAGGGCCAGCACCATCTTGATCACACCGGCGACACCCGCCGCCTGCTGGGAGTGACCGATGTTGGACTTCACCGACCCCAGCAGCAGCGGCCGTCCCTCCGGACGGTCCTGGCCGTACGTGGTGAGCAGGGCCTGCGCCTCGATCGGGTCGCCCAGCGTGGTGCCCGTGCCGTGCGCCTCGACCGCGTCCACGTCGGCGGCCGAGATCCGCGCGTTCGCCAGGGCCGCGCGGATCACCCGCTGCTGGGACGGACCGTTCGGCGCCGTCAGACCGTTGGACGCGCCGTCCTGGTTCACGGCCGAACCGCGCACCACCGCGAGCACCTTGTGCCCGTTGCGCAGCGCGTCCGACAGGCGCTCGACGACGACCATGCCGGCGCCCTCGCCCATCCCCATGCCGTCCGCGTCGGCCGAGAACGCCTTGCAACGCCCGTCCTCGGCCAGGCCGCGCTGCCGGGAGAACCCGACGAAGCCCATGGTGGTGGCCATGACCGTGACACCGCCGGCCAGCGCCAGCGAGCACTCCCCGGCGCGCACCGCCTGGCAGGCCAGGTGCAGCGCCACCAGCGACGACGAACACGCCGTGTCGACGGAGACCGCCGGCCCCTGCAGACCGAGCAGGTAGGAGATGCGGCCGGACATGACGCTGGCCGCACCACCGGTCATGAGGTGCCAGTCGAGCCCCTCCATGGTCTGCAGGGACTGGTGCGCGACGTAGTCGGAGGGGGCGACGCCGACGAACACGCCGGTCTGCGAGCCCCGGAGCGAGGCCGGGTCGACCCCGGCCCGCTCCAGCGCCTCCCAGGACGTCTCCAGCAGCAGCCGCTGCTGCGGGTCCATCGCCAGCGCCTCACGCGGCGAGATCCCGAAGAACCCGGCGTCGAAGCCGGCCGCGTCCCGCAGGAACCCGCCCTCGACCACGTAGGACGTGCCCTGGTGGTCGGGGTCGGGGTCGTAGACGCCCTCGGTGTCCCAGCCACGGTCGTCCGGGAACCCGGAGATCGCGTCCCCGCCGGCGGCGAGCAGCTCCCACAGTTCCTCGGGGGTCGTCACGCCCCCGGGGTAGCGGCAGCTCATGCCGACGATCGCCAGCGGTTCCGAGGCCGCCGAGACGAGCTGGCGGTTCCGCTGTCGCAGCCGCTCGGTTTCCTTCACGGAGGCACGCAGCGCTTCAAGGAGCTTGTCGGCCTGTCCGGTCATCGCTGCCTCCACGCATCGAGCATCATCAACATCACTCCGACTCGCCGTCCAGGGCCAGGCGGATCAGGCTGTCCGCGTCCAACTCGTCGATGGCCTCGGCCTCTTCGCCCTGGTCGCCGATCAGCGCGGCGTCCCGGACGTCGGCGAGCCGCATGAGCGCCTCCATCAGCCCGGCATCGCGGAACCTGGACAGCGGGACGGTCGCGAGAGCCTTCCGCAGCTTCTCCTCGGCCGCGTCCGCCTCGCCGTGCTCGGCGAGCTCCGGCAGCAGCTTCTCCAGCAGGAGCCCGGCCAGTTCCGTGGGGTTGGGGTAGTCGAACACCAGGGTGGCCGGCAGCCGCAGTCCGCTCGCGGTGCCCAGGCGGTTGCGCAGTTCGACCGCGGTGAGCGAGTCGAAGCCCAGGTCGGTGAAGGCCCGGGTGGACTCGACCGCCTCGACGGAGGCGTGCCCCAGCACGGCGCCCACGTGGGCCCGGACCAGGTCGACGAGCAGCCGCAGCCGCTCCGGCTCCGACACCCCGGCCAGCTGCTTGCGCAGCGAGTCCGCACCGACGGCGCCCGAGGCGGCGTGGCGCCGGCCCGTCCCGCCGCCGACCAGGGCCCGCCACAGCGGCGGGACGTCGGCGGCGCGGCCGGCCTGGGCCCGCAGCCCGGCCAGGTCCAGCTTGGCCGGGACCAGCACCGCCTCGTCCCTGGCGAGCGCCAGGTCCAGCAGCGCCAGGCCCTCGTCCGCGCTGAGCGCGGCGACGCCGCCGCGGTTGATCCGGGCGCGCTCGGAGTCGCTGAGCCGCCCGGTCAGTGCGCTGGCCTCGGCCCACATGCCCCAGGCGAGCGAGGTGGCGGGCAGTCCGGCCGCCCGGCGGTCGGCCGCCAGCGCGTCCAGGAACGCGTTGGCCGCCACGTAGTTGCCCTGACCGGGGCTGGCGAAGGTCGCCGCGGCCGAGGAGAACAGGGCGAAGTGCTCCAGGTCCAGCCCCAGGGTGAGTTCGTGCAGGTTCCAGGCACCGTCGGCCTTGGGCCGCATCACGGCGGCCACCCGCTCGGGGGTCAGCGACGCGATGGTCGCGTCGTCCAGGACACCGGCGGTGTGGACCACGGTCGTCAGCGGAGCCCCGGCCGGGACTCCGGCCAGGACGGCGGCCAGGGCGTCGCGGTCCGCCGCGTCGCAGGCGAGCACGTCCACCGACGCGCCCGACCGCGCCAGCTCCGCGGCGAGCGCGGCCGCACCCGGCGCGGCCGGGCCGGAACGGCCGGTCAGCACCAGCCCGTCGGCCCGCCCGGTGGTCACCAGATGCCTGGCCACCAGGCCGCCGAGCGTGCCCGTGCCACCCGTGACCAGCGCCGACCTGCCGCGCTCGCGAGGTTCGGCCGGGCCGACGGTGACGGTGAGGACGAGCTTGCCGGTGTGGCGTGCCTGCTGCATGAAGCGGAACGCCTCACGCGCCCGCCGGATGTCCCAGGCCCGGACCGGCAGCTTCGTCAGCGTGCCGGCGGCCATCAGGTCGACGATCCGGCCGAGCATCGCCCCCATCCGCTCGGGCCCGGCTTCGCCCAGGTCGAAGGGCCGGTAGAAGACCCCCGGGTACTGGACGGCCAGGGCCTCCGGGTCACGGAGGTCGGTGCGGCCCATCTCGACGAAGGCCCCACCGCGCGGCAGCAGCCGCAGCGAGGCGTCCGTCAGCTCGCCCGCCAGGGAGTTGACCACGATGTCCACACCCGCGCCGCCGGTGGCGGCGAGGAACTCCGCCTCGAACCCGGCGTCGCGGGACGAGGAGATGTGCGCTTCGTCCAGGCCCATCGCGGCCAGCACCGGCCACTTCGCCGGACTCGCCGTCGCGAACACCTCCAGGCCCAGGTGCCGGGCGAGCTGCACCGCCGCCATGCCGACGCCGCCGGTACCCGCGTGCACGAGCACCCGCTGGCCGGCCTCGGCCTCGGCCAGTTCGACCAGCGCGTACCAGGCCGTCATGAACGCGCTCGGGACGGACGCGGCCTCGGCGAAGGTCCAGCCCTCCGGGATCCGCACCAGCTGCCGGGCGTCCGTGACCGCCACCGGGCCGAACGCACCTTCGGCGACGCCCATCACCCGGTCGCCCACGGCCAGCCCGGAGACTCCGGAGCCGACTTCGAGCACCGTTCCGGCGAGCTCACTGCCCATCACACCACCGCCCGGGTACATCCCCAGGCCGATCAGCACGTCCCGGAAGTTCAGCCCGGCGACGCGGACCGCCACCCGAACCTGCCCGGGCTCCAGCGCGTCGCCCGTCTGCGGCGCCGCCGCGAGCACGAGGCCCTCCAGCGAGCCGCCGGCATCGGGCTCCAGCCGCCACGGGCCCTCGGGCACCGCCAGCTCGCCCGCCGGGCGCGCCAGGCGCCGTGCGTGGGCCAGGGTGCCGCGCACGGCGAGTTCCGGCTCGCCGGTGGCGAGTGCCGTCGGGAGGGCGGCGATCTGCTCGGCGCCCGCGCCGGTCGGC
>NZ_JBEXYC010000140.1:0-4074 GCF_040630835.1 Kitasatospora sp. NPDC005751 | reverse complement strand
TGCAGGGGGGACCCTGTGGGAGAGTAGGACGCCGCCGAACAATCATTCCAAAGAACCCCCCGGTCCGTAAGGATCGGGGGGTTCTTTGCGTTTCCGGGAAAGGCACGCCCAAGCGGTCCGGGGCCGACCGAAAGGCCGGCCCCGGCGTCGCGTGGTTACGAGTGGGGTGCGGCGGTGCCCCAGTTCGGGCGGCTCACCCACTGGTCGGCCGTTTCGGTGATCCGGGTGACGCCGGTGCCGTTGGTCTGCATCCGGTACAGGTCGGCGGTTCCGCCGGCGGGGGCCTGGGAGAAGACGATGGACGTGCCGTCGGGGGAGTAGGCGGCGGCCCCGTAGAACACCTCGGACGGACCGGGCGTCAGGGCGTCGATGGCGCTGCCGTCGGGCTGCACGGTGTAGATGCCGCCACCGGGGGTGTAGTCGGGGCCGGCCGGATAGGTGGTGAACAGGATCCGGGTGCCGTCGGGGGACCAGCTGGCGCGCTCACCGGCGCGCAGCTCCCACGGGGTGAGTCGGCGCAGGCCCGTGCCGTCGGCGTTGACGACGTAGAGGGCCCGGCCGCTGGCGGGCTGCCCGGTCGAGCTGGTCCGGTACTCGAAGACCAGTTGCTTGCCGTCGGGCGACCAGCTCGGATTGCGGACCTCGCCGGAGTACGGCGTGTCGTTGGTGAGGAAGGTCAGCCGCTGGGCGTTGGTGCCGTCGGGGCTCATCAGGTACAGGTCGGAGTACTGGACCTGCTGGGTGGACGAGTCGATCGCGCCCCAGGTGCGGCTGAAGGCGAGCTGCTTCCCGTCGGGGGAGAAGGCGGGGCCGCTCTCCTGCTCGTTGGCGCAGTCGGCGGCGCCGGTCTCGCAGAGCTGGCCGATCTGGTGGGCGCCCTCGCCGTCGGCGGAAACCGTCCAGAGCCGGGCCGCGCCGGTCTCGGTCTCGGTCCGGTCGAAGGCGAGGGTGCTGCCGTCGGGGGACCAGTCGGGGTGGTCGTCGCGGTCCTGGCCGGAGGGCCGGGTGAGCTGCTGCAGGGTGCCGCCGTCGGCCGTCACGGTGAAGACGGCGCTGGTGAGGCGTCCGGGGTCGAGGAAGACCCGGCCGGCGATCAGGCCGTTGTGGGCCGTGACGGGCAGGGCCGGTGCCGCGGCTCCGATCACGCCCGGGGTCGCGTTGGCGATGGCGGGGTCGGGAGTCGGGGTGGCGGACGGGGACTCCGCCCGGATCTCGCTGAGCGGGATCTCGCCGGGCTGGACACCGCACCCGGCGAGCAGGGCGGTGCCCGCCAGCAGGAGGCCCGCACCTGCGCGGGCGCGGGTGCGGGCCGTGGTGGTGAGTGGCAGCAGCCGTGTGCCGGTCATCGGCGTGTCATCTCCGTCTCTGGTGCAGGACGAGGCCCCCGGGGAAGCTGTCACTGTGTCAGATCGGGAGGGCGGGCAGGCCGCCGACACGCGACGGTCCGTGGCCACTCGGTCGCACGGAGTATGAAGAATGGATTGTTGGGTTGACGGCGCGGCGCGCCCGGCCGGCCGCCGCCGGCCCGGGGCGTCAGTCGCGGTTGGCCCGGCGCTCGGCCTCTGCCTCGTCCTCGGCCTCGGCGACCTCAAGGGTCGGCGCGGTGCCGCCGAGGTGGGCGGGCTGCCACCAGGTGTCCTCAGGCCCGCTCGGCTTGCCCGGGTACTCGCGCTGGGCCCGGTCGAGCATCTCGCTCATCGCGGCGCGCAGCCTGCGGGTGACCATCACGGGCTTGTCGCCGGGCGCCAGCTCGATCGGCTCGCCGATCATGATGGTCACGGGGACGTGGCGCTTGGTGAGGGTCTTCGGCCGGCCCTTGGTCCAGAGCTGCTGGGTGCCCCACAGGATGACCGGCAGCAGCGGGGCGCCGGAGTCGGCGGCCATCCGGGCGGCGCCGGTCTTGAACTTCTTCAGCATGAACGAGCGGCTGATGGTCGCCTCCGGGAACACCCCGACCATCTCGCCGGCGCGCAGGGCGCGCACGGCGGCCTCGTACGCGGGCTGGCCGTCGGTGCGGTCGACCGGGATGTGCTTCATGCCCCGCATCAGCGGGCCGGAGACGGCGTGCTTGAAGACGTCGTCCTTGGCCATGAAGCGGGTCTTGCGCTTGCCGCCGCGGAAGGCTCCGAGGCCGGCGAAGAGGAAGTCGAGGTAGCTGATGTGATTGCTCACCAGTACCGCTCCGCCCTGGGCGGGGATGTTTTCGGCGCCGACGATCCTGATGCGTACGTCGAGCGCGCGGAAGACGGTCAGTGCGGCGCCGATCACCGGCGGGTACACGAGCTCTGCCACGGTCAGTCCTGACTTCCCACGGGCCCTGGTGGCCCGGTCCGGCGGTACCCGTGTCGTACGTGGGGCCGACCGGAGGCGCGGCACGCCGCGGCGGCCACGGGTGATACACGGAGATGATCCCCCGAACGAGTGCCCGCTGTCACCTGAGGCGGGCGGTCGGGCGGGTGACGGGTGTGTGACGTCCGTGATGGGCCGGCCGGGAACCTTTCCGGTCCGGTCAGGACGCGGCGTCCAACCGGCCCTGGGAGCGACGGACGAGCAGGTACATCTCGCAGCCGAGGCAGTAGCCGAACACGGCGTTGAGGAAGGCGGCGGCGAGGGCGAACGCGGTGGCCAGCAGGCCGAGCCAGGTCACCCCGGTGAGGAAGCCGAGCGCGCCGACGGCGGCGAAGACCAGGCCGACGCCCTGGGCGAAGCGCGGCGGCCGCTCGTCCTCCGTCGCGGTGGGCGGTGCGAGCCGGGGCAGGAGCAGGGTCCGGTACAGCCAGTTGTACGGCGACCGGTGCAGGCCGCCGATGGCGCCGAGGCCGAAGACGATGCCCTGGAGGGTGAGCAGCAGGCCGCTGCCGCTGAGGAGGACGGCGCCGAGGACGGCCGCGCTGAGCGCGGCGGCGAACCTCGGGCCGCGGGGGTCTATCTGCAACGGGGGCTCCGGATCTGGATCGCAGAAGGGGGGACGGCAGGGCGCGTCAGTGACAGCGCGAGGCCGTGGCCCGGCACAGGTCGACCACCCGGCGGGTGGTCAGCAGCGGTCGTACCGGGCGGTCGGAGTCCACCCGGCGATCGTACGCGGGCCCCGCCCCGGCGGTCGACCACTCTGTCGGACTCGTGGGGGGCCGGGGCAGACTGGGGGGATGACCGGGTTGGTGGTGTGCGTCGTCGTGCTCGCGGTGGCGAGCGCGTTCGGGCTGCTGCGGGCCCAGCGCGACGGGAGGCTGCGGGTGCGGGCGAAGGACGGGGCGGTACGGCTCTCGGCGGCGGACCTGGGGGAGGCGCTGGGTGAGCGGGCCACGCTGGTGCAGTTCTCGACCGCGTTCTGCCAGCCCTGCCGGGCCACCCGGCGGGTGCTCGGGGAGGTGGCGGGTCTGGTGGAGGGGGTGGCGCACATCGAGCTGGACGCCGAGGAGCGGCTGGCGCTGGTCCGCCGGCTGGAGATCCTGCGCACGCCCACGGTCCTGGTGCTGGACGCGGGTGGCCGGGTGGTGCGCCGGGCGGCCGGGCTGCCGCGCAAGGCGGACGTGATCGCGGCGCTGGGCGAGGCGGTCTGATCCGCTCCGGGGGGTGTGGCGGCCCGGGTGGTGAATCCCACTCCCGATGCGCCGCCCCGTCGGGTGGTGTCGGCGGGACGCTGGGGCAGGATGAGGGCTGACGGCAGTGCGAGCCGTTCCGCGGGCCGTCCGGGCCGGGGGCCCTCAGGCCCTCGCGAGGCGGGCCGAGGGGCGGTCGGACGGGGCTCGGCGGCGTAAGCTACTGGCCAGTAGTGTCATTCGACTACTGGCGAGTATGCTGCCAGGAAGTTCCGGACCGGCACGGGAACACGCTGCCCGGAGCGGGTGCGTGCCGAGTTCGCGCCCGCTTGCACAGCCGCAGCCGCCGGACGAGACCAGTACAGGAGACAGGCCGTGAGCTTGAGGATCGTTGTCTGTGTGAAGTACGTGCCGGACGCGACGGGTGACCGTCGTTTCGGGGACGACCACACCACCGACCGGGAGGGTGTGGACGGCCTTCTGTCGGAGCTGGACGAGTACGGCGTGGAGCAGGCGCTGCGGATCTCCGAGGCGC
>NZ_JBEXYC010000139.1:0-4169 GCF_040630835.1 Kitasatospora sp. NPDC005751 | reverse complement strand
GACACCCCCGTCATCACCCTCGACGCCCGACGACGCGACAGCGCCAAGAGCGCCCTCATCACCCTCGTCGAACACGCCCTCCTCGCCCGCCTGCGCTGAGCGGGAACCCGCAGGTCGCACGCCCCGGTGCCCCGCCGTCACGGTCGGGCACCGGGGCAGCTGCGGCTAGGGCGCGGGTGTCGCCGCGGCGGCCCGCGCAAGACCCCCACATAAGCAGCGGATAACAGTTCGGTAGGCATTTTGTGATCAACAGTGACCATGCGTAGCGAATTAGCATCGCTCAGCGCCAGAAGACCACGGTTTTGCCCCTCGATGTCGGCTAATGTCCGGATTGCTCCACAGCAGGCCGCCATCGACACCTGTTTGTCCCCCATCCCTGCACGTGCTGAAATTCCAGCTACCCCTAAATCCATTTCGGCAGTCCCACCACCAGCGGGCCGCTGCCAGGGGTAGCGCTGGATTGATCCATGGCCGCCAATCGGCCGAGAGGTTGTTGTCGAGTGAGGCGTAAGCAGCAGGTCGCCCCGCAGCGGCGCTCCGAGCCCCGCCAGAGCGAGCCGAACGGTACCGCAACGGACCCGGCCGGATTCTCCGCGTTCACGCCGGTCGAGGAGCGACCCCCGGCCCCCTCCCCGAAGCCGCCGGCCGCCTCCACGGAGCGCCGCAGCGGTGGCTCGGCGGACGACGGAGGCAGCGGCGGCAAGGGTGGTCGGTACGACTTCCTCCGGCCGCGGAACTGGCGTGTGCCGGCCCGTCTGATAGCCATCCTGTTGATCCCGGTCATCATCGGCCTGATCTTCGGCGGCCTGCGCGTCAACACCTCGGTCGACGGCTACGTCAAGGCATCCCGCGCCGAGAAGACCGCCCGCCTCGCCAAGGCGGCCACCGAACTCGCCGAGGCGCTGGAGAACGAGCGCGACAAGTCGCTCAGCCCCCTGCTGACCGGCCAGGACCCGAACGGCGACGTCCCGAAGACCCGCGCCACCACAGACACCGCGCTCAAGGCGTACAACGCGGCCTACGACGCCAGCGACAAGTCCGCCGAACTGCCCCACCGGCACGCGGCCTTCCAGAGCATGGTGCTGTTCCTCCCGCACCTGCGCGACGTCGCCTACAAGCCCGAGCTGTTCGCCACCGCGACCCAGTCCGCGTACTCGACGATGATCGCGCCGCTGCTGGCCTACGACAACTCGGTCGGCCTCGGCAGCAGCAACATCACCAGCAAGGGCCGCGCGATCTACGCCATGTCGCTGGCCAAGGCCTCGGCCTCGACCCAGCGCGCGCTGATGCTCCACCTGCTGGTCGGCATCTCGGCCCAGTCCACCACCCGGTACGAGAACACCGACCTGATCCAGCAGCTCCTGGTCTCCCAGAAGCTGGAGCAGGTCTCGCTCTCCGAGTTCAACACCGGCAGCGCCCCCGAGGACGCCCAGCGCTACGCCGACGCCCAGGTCGCCCAGGCCGCCGCCGACCAGCGCGCCGCGTACCGGATGCCGAACGGCAGCGTGCCGACCATGACGGGCCTGCTGGGCCTCGGCGCCGCCTACACGCAGGCCGCCGCCGAGGGCCAGTCCAAGGGCAAGGCCGCCGCCGACGCCGCCTACAAGGAGGCCAAGGACTCCGGTCTGACCAAGGAGAACTGGGAGCAGGCCTCCAACACCCACATCGCCAGCCTGCGCGCCACCGAGGTCGCGCTGCTGGACGACGTCCTCAACGACGCCGCCGACCTGCGGGACAACGCGCTCTACGACGCCATCCTCAACTCGGCGATCGTGCTCGCCGCGCTGGTCCTCGCCGGTGTCCTCACCGGCTACGTGGCCCGCTCGATGATCCTGGGCATGCGCACCCTGCGCAACGCCGCCCTGGAGATCGCCGACCACCGCCTGCCGGACCTCGTCGAGCGGCTCTCCAAGACCGACCCGGACCGGGTGGACACCTCGGTCAGCCAGATCCCGCTGCACGGCAAGGACGAGATCGGCGAGGTCGCCCGGGCCTTCGACCAGGTCCACCGGCAGGCGGTCGCGCTCGCCGCCGAGCAGGCCCTGCTGCGAGGCAACGTCAACGCGATCTTCACCAACCTGTCGCGCCGCAGCCAGAGCCTGATCCAGCGCCAGCTGGCGCTGATCACCGACCTGGAGAACAACGAGGCCGACCCGGACCAGCTGGAGAACCTCTTCAAGCTGGACCACCTCGCCACCCGTATGCGCCGCAACGGTGAGAACCTGCTCGTCCTCGCGGGCGAGGAGGCCGGCCGCCGCTGGAACACCCCGGTCCCGCTGGTCGACGTGCTCCGCGCCGCCGCGTCCGAGGTGGAGCAGTACGAGCGCGTCGAGCTCTCCGGCATCCCCGAGGCCGAGGTCGTCGGCGCCGCCGTGACCGACCTCGTCCACCTGCTCGCCGAGCTGCTGGAGAACGCCACCTCGTTCTCCAGCCCGCAGACCCGGGTGCTGGTCAACGCCACCCGCCTGCCGGACGGCCGGGTGCTGGTCGAGATCCACGACAAGGGCATCGGCCTCACCGCCGAGGACTTCGCCGAGATCAACGAGAAGCTGGCCGAGCCGCCCACCGTCGACGCCACCATCTCCCGCCGCATGGGCCTCTTCGTGGTCGGCCGGCTCTCCCAGCGGCACGACGTCCGTGTCCAGCTCCGCCCCTCGGGCGAGTCCGCGGGCACCACCTCGCTGGTCATGCTCCCGCCGTTCCTGACCCAGATGGGCGCCGCCCCGGAGCCGGAGGAGCAGTTCACCGTCTCCCGGATCTTCGCCGAGCAGGAGCCGTCCGCGGCCGACTGGGCCGCCGAGGTCCAGCAGAACCAGCCGCGCAGCGCCGCCGAGCTGGGCTTCGACGACCACCTCACCGGCAACGGCAGCGCCGGGTCCAGCGGCTTCAGCCCGGCCCTGGAGGCCGTCCAGCGCTCGCAGCGGCTCGACCAGGTCCGCCGCGCGGCCCTGGAGTCCGGCCCGCTCGGGCCGGAGGAGCGGCAGGTGCTCGACGCCGAGGTCGAGGAGGAGTACCCGGCGTACGGCCGGCGCAACGACGAGGGCTACGGCCAGGACGGCCAGGACGGCCAGTACCCCCAGCAGGGCTACGACCAGTCCGGCTACGCCGACCAGCAGTACGGCTACGACCAGGGCGGTTACACCCAGGACGGGTACGCCCAGGACGGCTACGCCGGGACCGAGTACGGGCAGAACGACTACGGCCAGGACGCCTACGGCCGGTTCCCCCAGCAGGGTTACGGCGACGACCAGTACGGTCAGGACCAGGGCCAGAACCAGGGCCAGGACGACCAGTACGGCCAGTACCCGGGCTACGACGGCTACGCCGACGAGCAGTACGGGGCCGAGGAGGCCCCGGCCGGCCACCCGTACACCCCGGAGCCGCCGGCCCTGCCGGCCGCCCAGCCCGCCGCCACCCTGCCGTCCGGGCTGCCGCAGCGCCGCCCCGGCCAGCAGCTGGCCGGGGCTGGCCCCGCCGCCGCGCCGCAGCAGGGCGGCGGCCAGGACACCGGCGAGACCCCGAACTGGTTCGCCGGCGCCAAGGACACCTCGGCGCCCGCCGAACCGCGCGGACACGAGGTGTCCGCGCTGGGCGGTTACGGTCCCACCGGACCGACCGGCCCGACCAGCGCCGCCTGGCAGTCGCCCAACGACGGCGCCTGGCAGCGTGCCGAGCAGCTGCGCGAGCCCGCCTCCGGCGGGACCACCTCGTCCGGCCTGCCCCGGCGGGTGCCCAAGCAGAACCTGGTGGCCGGCAACGCCAAGCCCACTCCGCAGGACGGGCCGCAGGTCTCCCGCAGCCCCGAGGAGGTCCGCGGCCGGCTCACCAACCTGCGCCGCGGCGTGGAGCAGGGCCGCAGCGCCGGCAACACCGGAAGCTTCCGGATCGACCCCGATCAGGTAGACCCGTCCGGCAACGGACAGCAGAACCGCAGCACCGATCTCTTCGGCGGCTCGAACCACCAGGAGCGTTGAGTTGAGTCAGATGAGCCAGGCCGCACAGAACCTGAACTGGCTGATCACCAATTTCGTGGACAACACCCCTGGGGTGTCGCACACGGTGGTGGTCTCCGCGGACGGCCTCCTGCTGTGCATGTCCGAAGGTTTCCCCCGCGACCGCGCCGACCAGCTCGCCGCCGTCGCCTCCGGCCTCACCTCCCTCACCTCCGG
>NZ_JBEXYC010000138.1:0-4202 GCF_040630835.1 Kitasatospora sp. NPDC005751 | reverse complement strand
GACGGTGCGTCGAACGGTCTGACGGCGCCGAACGGTCCGTCGCAGCAGCGGGTGATCCGGCAGGCGCTGGCGAACGCCGGACTGTCCGCGCGGGATGTGGACGTGGTGGAGGCCCATGGCACGGGGACCCGCCTCGGCGA
This sequence comes from Kitasatospora sp. NPDC005751, assembly GCF_040630835.1. Taxonomy (NCBI): domain Bacteria; kingdom Bacillati; phylum Actinomycetota; class Actinomycetes; order Kitasatosporales; family Streptomycetaceae; genus Kitasatospora; species Kitasatospora sp. NPDC005751. The sequence continues at coordinate 4,062 of NZ_JBEXYC010000138.1, read as the reverse complement.
CCCGATCGAGGCCCACGCGCTGCTCGCCACCTATGGCCAGGACCGCCCGGCGGAGCGGCCGTTGTACCTCGGGTCGGTCAAGTCCAACATCGGGCATCCGCAGGCGGCGGCGGGTGTGGCGGGTGTTATCAAGATGGTGTCGGCGATGCGGGCGGGTGTGCTGCCGAGGACGCTGCACGCCGACGAGCCCTCGCCGGAAGTGGACTGGGACGCGGGGTCGGTGGAGTTGCTGTCGGAGGCCCGGGAGTGGGGTTCTTCGGTGGAGCGGCCGCGTCGGGCGGCTGTCTCCTCCTTCGGGATCAGCGGGACCAACGCGCATGTGGTGCTGGAGCAGGCGCCGGTGGAGGAGCCGTCGGCCGCGTCGTCGGGGCCGGGGGTGGCGCCGCTGGTCGTGTCCGCGCGGGGCGGGTCGGCGTTGCGCGCGCAGGCGGCGCGGTTGGCCGACTGGTGGGAGGCGCGGGACGACCTGGGTGTGCCGGATGTGGCCTGTTCGCTGGCCTCGGGGCGTGCGCGGCTGGAGCGCCGGGCCGTGATCGTGGCGGGGGACCGGGCCCAGGCGCTGGCGGGCGTCCGTGCGCTGGCTTCGGGCGAGCCGTCGCCCGCGCTGGTGGAGGGTACGGCCGATCCGCTGGACGCCTCCGGCGTGGTGTTCGTGTTCCCGGGTCAGGGGGCGCAGTGGGCGGGGATGGGTGGGGAGTTGGTGGATTCCTCGCCGGTGTTCGCGGCGCGGTTGGCGGAGTGTGCGCAGGCGTTGCGGCCCTTCGTCGGTTGGGACGTGCTCGATGTGGTGCGTGGTGTGCCCGGTGCTCCGTCGTTGGAGCGGGTGGATGTGGTGCAGCCGGTGTCGTTCGCGGTGATGGTGTCGTTGGCGGCGTTGTGGCGTTCGTACGGTGTGGAGCCGTCGGCGGTGGTGGGGCATTCGCAGGGGGAGATCGCGGCGGCGTGTGTGGCGGGTGCGTTGTCGCTGTCGGAGGCGGCGCGGATCGTGGCGTTGCGCAGCCGGGTGATCGCGGAGCGGTTGGCGGGGCTGGGCGGGATGGTGTCGCTGGCGCTGAGCCCGTCGCGGGCACGGGAGTTGGTGGCTGCCGCGGAGGGCCGGTTGTCGGTGGCGGCGGTGAACGGGCCCGGCTCGGTGGTGGTGTCGGGGGAGCCGGCGGCGTTGGAGGGGCTGCTGGCGGACTGTGAGGCGCGGGGCTTGCGGGCGCGCCGGATCCCGGTCGACTACGCCTCGCACTCCGCGCAGGTCGAGACCGTACGGGACCATCTGCTCGCCGCGCTCGGCCCGGACCGCGCGGCGGCCTCGGAGGTGGCGTTCTACTCCACCGTCACCGGGGACCTCCTGGACACCGAGGGGATCGACGCCGACTACTGGTACCGCAACCTGCGCGAGACCGTGTGCTTCGACCAGGCCGTCCAACGGCTCTCCGCACAGGGCCACGGCGTCTTCATCGAGGTCAGCCCCCACCCCGTGCTACGCCCGGGCATCGAGGAGACGGTCGACGCCGTGGTGGTCGGGTCGTTGCGGCGGAACGAGGGTGGGCTTGAGCGTTTCCTCGTGTCGGTGGCCGAGGTGTGGGTACGTGGTGTGTCGGTGGACTGGGGTGTGGCCACGGGGGGTGGGCGTCGGGTGGAGTTGCCGACGTATGCGTTCCAGGGTGAGCGGTTCTGGCTGGAGCCGTCGGTGGTGGGTTCGGGTGTTTCGCCGTTGGGTGCGGTGGATGCGTTGCGGTATCGCGTGGTGTGGCGGCCGTTGGATGTGGTTCCGGCGGTGGGGTCGGGGGGTGTGTGGCTGCTGGTGGTGCCGGAGGGTGGTGCTGACGGTGGCTGGGGGTCGGCGCTGGTGTCGGCGTTCGCCGAACTCGGTGTGGATGCCGGTGTGTTGGTGGTGGAGGGTGCGGTTGGGCGTGACTCGTTGGCGGCGTCGTTGAAGGGGCGTGAGCCGGCGGGGGTGGTGTCGTTGCTGGGCAGTGGGTCGGGTGCGGTGGCCGGTGGTGGGTCGGTGCCGTGGGGTCTGGCGGCGTCGGTGGCGTTGGTGCAGGCGTTGGAGGACGTGGGTGTGGCGGCGCCGTTGTGGTGTGTGACGCGGGGCGCGGTGGCGGTGGGTGGTGGTGAGCGGGTGTCCGGTCCGGAGCAGGCGATGCTCTGGGGTCTGGGCCGGGTGGTCGCCGCGGAGCTGCCGGACCGGTGGGGTGGTGTGGTGGATGTGCCGGAGTCGCCCGGGGTCGATCTGGCGCGGGCCACGGTCACCGCCCTGCTGGGTGGCCATCGTGAGGACGAACTGGCGGTCCGGGCTGCGGGGTTGTTCGTGCGGCGGTTGGAGCGGGCGCCGCTGGCGGGCCGTCCGGCGGTGCGTGACTGGAGGCCTGGCGGCACTGTGCTGATCACGGGTGCCACCGGCGCGCTCGGCCGTCACGTCGCCCGGCGCCTGGCCGCCGACGGCGCCGAACACCTGCTGCTGCTGAGCCGGAGCGGTCGTGCCGCACCCGGCGCCGAGGCATTCGAAGCGGAGCTCACGGGGCTCGGTGCGAAGGTCACCGTGGCCGCGTGCGACGTGTCCGACCGGGATGCGGTCGCCGAGGTGCTGGGCGCGCTGCCGACGGAGCACCCGCTCACCGCCGTGTTCCACACGGCCGCCCTGCTCGACGACGCCCTGATCGGTGACCTGACCGCCCATCAGATGGAGCACGTGCTCCGGGTCAAGGTCGGCGGCGCCCGGGTGCTGCACGAGCTGACCGCGGGCCTGGACCTCTCCGCCTTCGTCCTGTTCTCCTCGATCGCCGGGACCTGCGGCCTGGCCGGTCACGCCAACTACGCACCGGGCAACGCCTATCTGGACGCACTGGCCCACCAGCGGCGGGCGGACGGCCTGCCCGCCACCGCGATCGCCTGGGGCCACTGGGACGGCGGCGGCATCGCCGCGCCCGCCATCGAGGAGCAGATCCGGCGACGCGGTGTGCTGACCTTCCGGCCGGAGCTGGCGCTGGACGCGCTCGCGGGGATCCTCGACCACGACGAGACCGCGGTCGCCGTCTTCAGCACCCGCTGGGACGGTACCGGGCTCGGCGCGGGCGCCAGGCCGGTCCCGCTACTGAGCGACCTGCTCGCCGCCGATCGCCCGGTGGCCGGTCCGGAGCGGACGCCCGCGACCTCCGCCGAGGAGTCCCCGGACCTGGCCCGCCGCCTGGCCGGACGCTCCGCCGAGGAGCAGCGGAAGGCCCTGCTGGACACCGTCCGCCAGGTGGTCGCCTCCGTCCTGCGGCACTCCTCCGACGACACCGTCCTGCCGAGCCGCGCCTTCAAGGAGCTCGGCTTCGACTCGCTCACCGCCGTCGAACTGCGCAACCGCCTGCGGATCGCGACCGGCCTGCGGCTGACCGCCACCCTGATCTACGACCATCCGACGCCCGTCGCCCTGGCCGACCACCTGCACGCGGAACTCTTCGGGCACCAGCCGGCCTTCCCGGCCGCCCGTCCGGTGACGGCCGGATCCGACGAGCCCGTCGTGATCGTCGGGATGAGCTGCCGGTACCCCGGTGGCGTGCGCTCGCCGGAGGACCTGTGGCGGCTGCTCGACGCGGGGGCGGACGCGATCTCCGCGCTGCCCGCGGACCGCGGCTGGGACGTCGACGGCTTGTACGACGCCGACCCCGACGCGTCCGGGCGGTCCTACGTCCGGGCGGGTGGGTTCCTGGATGCCGCCACCGAGTTCGACGCGGGGTTCTTCGGGATCTCGCCGCGGGAGGCGCTGGCGATGGATCCGCAGCAGCGGTTGCTGCTGGAGACCTCGTGGGAGGCCTTCGAACGGGCGGGGATCGACCCCGAATCGGCCCGGGGCAGCAGGACCGGCGTTTTCGCGGGCCTCAGCATGCAGGACTACACGACCCTGCTGCGCGAGGCGTCGACCGAGGTCGAGGGCTACGCGGTGACGGGTAGCGCGGGCAGCGTGCTCTCGGGCCGGGTTTCGTATGCGTTGGGGTTGGAGGGGCCGGCGGTGACGGTGGACACGGCGTGTTCGTCGTCGTTGGTGGCGTTGCACCTGGCGGTGCAGTCGTTGCGGTCGGG
>NZ_JBEXYC010000137.1:0-4295 GCF_040630835.1 Kitasatospora sp. NPDC005751 | reverse complement strand
TCTTTCCCTACCCGCCGCTCTTCCGATCTCCGGCGGCGGACCGCCCGGCCCCGGCCCCGGCCCCGGCCCCGGCTCCGGCGACGCCGGGCAGATCCTCGACCACCTGGTCGAAGTGCTGGCGGACGAAGAGACGGTGCTGCTGGACAACTGCGAGCACGTGCTGGAGGCCGCAGCGAGGCTCGCCGAGGCCCTGCTCGGCCGGTGCCCCCGACTGCGGATCCTCGCCACCGGCCGGAAGGCCCTGCGGATCGGCGGCGAGACCCTGCACCCCGTCCTCCCGCTCGAACTGCCCCCGCCGGACGCGCCGGCCGATCGTGAATGAACAACTTCGGCGAGCGTCGCCGCGACACCGAGCGGCGACGCTCCTGCACCGAGCTCTTCCTTGCTCTGGCCACGGCCATCACCGTCCGTAGCCCGATCCGACGCGCCTGGTACACCCACCGCCGGGGCACCCGCCCGCGCAGCCCCCGCATCCGACAGCCCGGCTCAACGCCTGCCGGCGGACGCTCCTGGAGATCCGGGTCGAGCCCGCGCGGGCCCCCGGGCCCCTGGCCGCCGCCCCCCTTGCACCGGGCGGCGACGACGAGTCCGTCGCTCGCGTCCGCGCTCCGCGGTGCGGGTGCGTCGACGTCTCCTTTGGCTGACACCTGCGCCGGTGAGCGACATCCGCTCCCACCTGGCCCAGATCTAGGCGACCGAGGTCAGCCCGGACCGAATCCGCGAAGTCGCCGACACGGTCGTGGCGTACTCGTGAGCCGACAGAACCGCCCCCTGGACGAGGCAGGCCCCCTCCCCGCGTTGCGGGGAGGGGGCCGTGCGCTCGGCATCAGTCGGCCGACTCGAACTCCCGTTCAACAGGCTCGGCCTGACGAGCCGATCAGTGACGCTGGTGCGCGAGCGGTTCGTCAGCCGACGATGGCCCAGGACTGCGGGTGGTTCCAGGCATCGCCGCAGGTCCACAGCGTCAGCCAGGTCCCGTTGCTCAGGGAGTTGCCCTTCGCGGTGATGCACTTACTCCCGTGTGCGGTCCAGATCCGCTCCGAGTCGAGGTCGTAGTAGAACCGCTGCGGGTTGACCGACGCGTAGGGGTCGCAGGTCCACAGAGTGAGCACGGCTCCATTGGTGCCCGAGGCGTTGCCCTGCGGCGTCATGCACTTGCCGCTCACGTCGTGGACCAGAAGGTTGCCGCTCCAGTGCCACTTCTGCAGGTCGCTACCGGTGCAGGACCAGACCGTGACCACGGTGCCGTTGGACGTGCCGTTCCCCTCCGGGGTGGCGCACTTGTTTTCAGTGTTCCACAGGACCGAGCTGCCGACGGCTTGTGCCGGGCTGACGGCGAGTGAGCTGAAACCAATCACGGAGACCAGCGCGAAGAGCGTGGTCAAGAACTTGCGAATCATGTTTCCCCGGATCTTGGAGCTATGACAGTACTGTGCGGCCAGCGGCCGCCATACGCGTGTGCCCATGCCGAAGGAGCCCCTGAGGGCTTGAACTTCCGGCTGGGGGTGGTCGCCGCCCGGCACACGACGACGACCCACGAACGCTGAGTCCGGGGTCGCCGTGAACGAGCGCCCAGGGTGGTGGGCGCGTCGAACTGATTGTGTGACACATGGCGTGCGATCCGGGCACAGTATGATCATTCTGCTTGGTCGGTGTCCAGTCATGCGGGTGTCCGGTTGCCGGCAGCGCAGCGCCGCGAGTCGCCGGCCGGGGTGCCCGTGCGGCGATGGAGCGGTGCGAGGCATGGCCCGCAGCGAGGTGGTCTTCACCGGCGTGGACGGTCACTTTCAGGTCGGTGGTCCCCGTGGTGAGGTCGAGGGCGCCGGCGACGGGGCTGAGCGGTTCCCTCGGGAGTTGCTCGGACACGACCGGGGGAAGCGCCGACGGCCACGCAGCCAGGACGAAGCGGGCGCGCAGCGGTATGAAGACGGGGAGGCCGGGCGCGCGGGCCTTCGGTGGATCTGCTTCCACAACCTCCGTCGGCGCCACCGCGCGTTCGGCTACCTCGGCCCGGCCCGATTCGAACATCGGACAGCGCAGCGGCTTCCCCGAGGATCACGCTCGTCGGATGAACCTGCGGTGTCCACGTCCCGGGCGAACGCTCAGGGGCCACTTGTTTGCCGCGTTCCCTCCACGGGATCGGATCCACGACCTGGTGAACCTCGGCCTGCGATTGGGCGGGTACGGGCCGCCGGTGCGGCTGGCCGAGGCCCGGACGCTCTTCCTCGGCGCGTCCGGTTCATCGCCCCGACGACCCAGTCCCGGCGTCCGAACAGCACGAAGGCCGCCACCCCGTGCGGGGCGGCGGCCTTCGGCGTGTTCGGGCCGTGGAGATCATGGGCGGCCCGGCGTGTGCGGCCGGCGCCCCGGCGGACGGTGCCATGCGGCGCGGTCGCCGGCCCGGGGGTTTCGTCAGGTCGATTCGGCACTCTTGGCCGGCCTGGTGCGGGCGGAGGTGACGAAGTGGTGCGCGATGGCGTGGGCGGCCACGACGTCCATGCCGCCCACGCCCTGGATCGGCCTCCCCGCCCGGGTGAGGCGTCGCCGCGGTGGCCGCCCCTCGCCGGCAGCAGCGGCCCCGGCGGCTCAGCAGCGCGGCGCACCGCGGACCTTGGATCGGGTCGGCAGACCCGCCGCCGGGCCGCGCGGGCCCGGGAGTGCGCAGGCCCCAGGGAGCGCGGGCACCGGGCCGAGGTCAGGCCGGGCCGGAGCGGTCGTCCGCCCTGACCCGCCGGGCGAGCTGGAGCGCTCCGGCCACCGCCAGGGCCACCCCGAGCGGGGCCGCACAGGCTCCGGCGTATTCGAGCAGCAGGTGCAGCCGTGGCAGGTCGAAGGCGGCCGCGGTGGTCATGGGCATCAGCCAGGGCAGCGTCCCGAGCACGACGCCGGCGGCCCGCAGCGGGTCCCTTCGCCGGCCGGCCAGGCGGTCCAACAGGACCGGTGCCGTCAGGATGCCGAGCCAGATCGGCAGCACGGCCAGGACGGGCAGCGGCAGGTACTGCGCCAGGTACAGGTCGGCCGCGATCCCGGGGAGCGCGACGGCGAGCGCGAGTGCGGCCATCTCCCAACGGCCTCGCCGGGTGACGTCCACGAGCGCGGCCGGTGCGAGCAGCACCAGCGCGCCGATCAAGGCCAGGGCCGCCGGCTGACCCGCCGAGTACCGGTCCAGGCCGATCAGGGCCTGCACGCCGCCGCCGAGGAGGACGGCTGCCACGCCCGTGACGCGCGCGGCCCGCCAACGGCCCGTCACGGCGAGCCCGAGAGCGAGCAGCCACGGCGCGGCGCGCGCCAGTTGGAGGACCGTGATCGCCATCGCGTGACGCGGACCGGGCGAGGGTTGGGGGTTCTGGGTCCGGTAGGCCAGATTGGGCAGCAGGAGGTACAGGGCGCAGCCGGCCGCGAGTGCGAGGGCGACGGGCGCCGCTTGGGCCAGTACGCGGCCGGCCGGGTCCGTGGGGCCGATCCGCAGCCGTAGTCGCAGGGCGTGGGTGGCGAGGTCGCGGTACTCCCGGAGCAGCGCGCCGCGGGTGCGGTCCTGGGTGGCCTCGGTGAAGGTGGCGTGGATGTCGTCGCCGTGCGCGCCCCGGTAGGGGGCGGGGTAGAGGCCGATCAGCAGGCGGATCGCCCGGGGGGCGGTGTGGCCGGTCGTGGCGTGGTTCATGAGGTCGCCCCGTGGGGTCGGGGGCGGAAGGAGCCCAGTCGGCGTTCGGCCTCGGTGGCGGCGGCCCGCAGGCGTGCGGCCTCCTGTGCCAGCGCGTCCTGTCCCTGGTCGGTGAGGGCGAACGTGCGGCGCAGTCGTCCGCTGACCACCTCCTCGCTGTCGATTCGCACCAGGCCCTGCTGGAGGAGCCGGTCGAGGGCGGTGTAGAGCGTGCCGGTGCTCAGGCGGCTCTGGCCGTCCGAGATGGCGAGCACCTCCTGGATGATCGCGTAGCCGTGCCGGGGGGTGTCGGCCAACGCGGTGAGCACGAGCCTGGTCGGTTCCTGTAACTGACGGATGGTCATGCACGGAGCATAGAGCGATCACCGGAATATGTCGATGGCCGGACGGTCAGTGGGGTGGGACGGGGTGACGTCACCCGCCGGCCGCCCCTGCCCCGGGGCGGCGCCTCGCGGAGGAACCCGCGCCCGTTCGGCTTGTCGCCGTACAGGGGACGGCCGCCTTCGCCGCCCTTCCCGCCCGCTCCTGCGCCGCCGTAGCGGTTGAAGCCGGTTGCGCCGTCGCCCCGGCGCCGGGAACTGCCGTGCTCACCCCGAAGGGACCCTCATGCCACGCCGCTCACGCCCGCTCGCCG
>NZ_JBEXYC010000136.1:0-4411 GCF_040630835.1 Kitasatospora sp. NPDC005751 | reverse complement strand
CTCGAAGCGTGGAGAACGGCCGCCTCTGCTGTCCCGGGAAGAACCGCAGATCAGCAGGTCGAGTGACGTGCGTGGATAAACGCCAAGCTGAGACCGCGTTTGAGATCTGCCGTGCCGTGAGGTTGGTGGGGTCGTTGAGCTCTGTGTGAGTGGTGCTGGGGGTGGGTATCCGTCGGACCTAGCGGATGAGCAGTGGGCGCTGGTGGAGCCGTTGCTGCCGCCGGCGAGGGTGGGGCCGAAGGGTGGTCGGCGGGAGAAGCATCCGCGGCGGCGGATCGTGAATGCGATCTTCTATGTGGTACGGACCGGGTGTTCCTGGCGGCAGCTGCCGAAGGACTTCCCACCGTGGCCGACGGTGTATTGGTACTTCACTTGGTGGCATGACGACGGCACTGTCGAGCGCATCCACGACGCCCTGCGCGTCCGTGTCCGGGAGGCGGACGGCCGCGACGCGGAGCCGAGTGCGGGGCTGATCGACTCGCAGTCCATCCGGACCGCCGACACCGTCCCTGTTTCCACCCGGGGCTTCGACGCGGGCAAGAAGGTGAAGGGCCGCAAGCGGTTCATCGTCACCGACACCCTCGGCCTGCTCCTGGCCGTCCACGTCGTTGCGGCGAATATCCAGGACCGCGACGGCGCGAGGCGGCCGCTGCTGTGGACCCGGCTCGACCGCCCCAGCGTCAAGAAGGTGTGGGCCGACCAGGGCTTTGCCGGCCAGCTGGTCGACTGGGCCGCCACCATCCTCGGCCGCGAGTTGGACATCGTCCGAAAGGACCCCGGCCAGCGCGGCTTCCAGGTCCAGCCCAAGCGGTGGGCGGTGGAGCGCACCTTTTCGTGGCTCACCGCCCACCGACGCCTCGCCCGGGACTACGAGACCAGCCCCGCCCACTCCGAGACGATGATCCGCTGGGCCATGATCGGCGTCATGGTCCGCCGACTCACCCGAGGCCGGCTCGCTCAGCGACCGGGCCCACGCCCCCTTCGCCTCTTGCCATGACGTTAGCCCTACCGCTTCTGGGCTCTGTATCGCTTGAGGAGAGCGGTGAGCCTCGCCGGGTTGGCCTCACCGTTCAGTTCAGCAGTGAGGTCGTCGGGGCAAAGTTCGTAAAGTTCGCCCCACCACCGGCGCCCTCGGTTGTCCCAGATGCGGTACCCACCAGGCACGCCTCTGGCCACATAGCGACGCTTACTCACGAAGCCCCCGCTGAGAGCAAAGCCCACGACTGCAGCCCACTTCCCCTCCCTCCGTTCTACTGGCAGCAGGCTACGGCAGATCTCAAACGCGGTCTCAGACCGGCGCGGTCACCGTCGAGATCAGCAGGCCGGGGGTGAATCCCGCCGTCATCGTGGACCTGTCCACCCCGCATCTTGCTCGGGCATAGGCCTGTTCGTGAGGAGGGTTCGACCGCCTCGCGCTTGCTTCTGTGCACGCGTGACGGCGACCAACGGAATTTCCCCGGGTTGTCGTGCCGTCTGCACCGGGGAGCGTGGCGTTCCCAAGCGCATGCGGCGATCACCGGTCATCTTCGATCGGCCGTCTCAGCGCCGATGTGGCACCGTCGTCGCGCTGTGGTGTTGGTTTCCTACCGTTGGTAGGTGGTCTTCGGTATTCTCCGTGATCTACCTCGCGAGTCGCAGCGCTTCTGCGTTGTGGCCCGAGGCCGCGCAGGGTTGGATCTTCGGGGAGGTCGTCTTTGGCCGCGTTCTGGGCTGCTGGGGTGTGGGTCGCGCGGTGTGTGGTCGCGGCGGTGTTCGCGACGGCCGGGATGGCCAAAGCGGCCGATCGTCCGGCGACCGGGGAGACAGTCACGGCGTTCGGGGTTCCGGCGCGGTGGGCGGGTCTGGTTGCCTGGGCGCTGCCCGCGGTGGAGATCGTAGTGGCGATCGCGGTGCTGCCGGCGGGTTCGGCGGTGTGGGCTTGTGCCGTGGCGTTGTCGCTGCTGGTGGTGTTCAGCGTGGCGGTGGGTGTGCAGCTGCGGCGGGGACGGTATCCGGCGTGTTCGTGTTTCGGGTCGACTGGCGATACGCCGATCAGCCGTTGGACGCTGGTCCGTAACGGCGCGATCGCGGTCGCGGTCGCCGCCGCCTGGTGGGGGACGTCAGCACACGGTGATGTGCCGCAACACCTTCCCGTCGAGCGCGCGGCCGGCCTGGCGGTGATCGTGGCGCTGGCCGCGGCGCTGACCCGTCAGACAGTGACTACGCGAGCGTTGCGCCGACGCCTCGACAAGGCCGCCGCCCCGGCGGTGGCGGGGCTGCCGGTCGGCACGCAGGCACCCGACTTCGCTCTGATCGGCACCGACGGCACCCGCACCGGCCTGACCCGCCTGCTGGAAACGAACCGGCCGCTCGTGCTGGTGTTCATCCATCACCTGTGCGAGCCGTGCCATCTGGTCCTGCAAAAGCTTCCGGACTGGCAGGACAAGTACGGTCACGCCCTGACCATCGTGCCGGTCGCCACCGGCGACCTCGACCTGAACACCGTCTGGGCCCGCGGTCACCACATCGACCCCCTGTACCTGCAGCCCGACACCGAGGTGACCACCGGCTACCGAGTCCGGGGAACCCCGTCCGCCGTCCTGATCAACCCCACCGGACGCATCGCCTCACCCCTGGCACAAAGCCTCAACTCCATCACCGACCTCCTGTCCGCCGTCACCACCCCCGACCGGCCGCTCCCGGCCACCACCGGAAAGGCATGACCGTGATCTGCACTCATCAGGGCTACTACGCCTCCACCGAGTCCTGTGACCACTTCATCACCTGCACCGCCGGCCTCAGCATTCAGTACACGCCGTGCCCGATCGGCAACGATGGAAGGCGGCTCTATTTCGATCCCACCAGCGACCCGCAGAATAACGGGGCCGCGGCGTGCGACTACCCGGAGGCGGTCATCTGCGACCTGAACTACAACGTAGAACTCGCGAGATCCCGCGGCATGGTGAAATGACAACGACCCCCAGCAACAACGCCGGCCACACCCACCGCCCCTCACCCACCAGGCACGTCAACGCACGCCGACCGTAGCCCCGCTGCCCACAGGTCGGTGGACCAGGCCACATCCCTGGCCCACCGACTTGTCCGAACCGCGAGCACTCATGACCCACGGGGGCCCACCACCGTCAGACGCCCGGTCGAAGGTGGCGGGTCGGTCGCCGCTTGTGTGGGGAGGGCTCTCCGGCACGGACAGCCGCTTGTTCCCAGATCCCGTGAGCGGCCCCGTACACCCCACCGCCTTACGCGCACCGCTCGCCAGCCTTGGCACTCAACCCGCCAACTGAACTGCCCAGCACCACAAGAGTTGGGTGAGTCCACATAGTGGAGCGCCGGAAGCCCTTGGCTGCGAATCGTGGCCGAACGGCTCCCCACTTCCTGGCCGCCAGCGGGGAGCCGGAACTGGCCACTTACACACGCGCGTCCCGGCCGTCACTCGCAGGGGTGAAGCGCGAACCATATGGCCTGGCATGCCTGCTCGGTCTTTCTACCGTTGCCCTCGGACGCCGCACGCCGTTGTTGGCGGGCGGGTTGTGAAGCGAGGAAGAGACCATGAGCAGCGCCATGATGGACCAGAAGTTCAGCCTCCTGTTCGACTGGTTCGACCAGGACCACGACGGGAAGCTCACCGAGCAGGATCTTCGAGCGACGGCCGGGGTATTCGCGCAGGTGGCCGACGAGGACGACCGCCCCCACCGCGACGCCATCCACACGGCATTCGGACAGTGGTGGACGCTGCTGCTCCAGCACGCCGACACCGACGGCGACGGCCAGGTCTCGCGCGCCGAGTTCACCACCGTCATGGAAAACCGGGTGACCGCTCCCGCCCACTTCGAGAGCGCGGTCATGGCGATCGCGGACGCGGTCATGCAGGCTGCCGACGCAAACGAGGACGGCGTGCTGAGCCGGGACGAGTACGTGGCGATGTACCGGAAGCTCGGCGTTTCCGAGGAGTATTCCGGGCCCGCGTTCGAGAAGGTCGATGTGGACGGTAATGGCGTCATCAGCCACCAGGAGTACCGCACCGCCATCGTCGACTTCTATCTCAGCACCGACCCCGACGCCCCCGGCAACTATCTCCTTGGCCCGGTCGCCCAGCTGGTTTGAGCCGCCTCCGCCAGGCGCTGAAGTGAGCCCTGCGCCGTGAGGGGCATCGCGGGCGCCGTCATCATCGCCGCCGGCATCGACCGGAACGGCGTCCTGAGGCGGTGTGAGTACGTCACCCTCTACCGGACGTCCGGGACTCAATCGAACGGGTCGAGCTCAACGGCGACGGCGTCATCCGCCACCAGGAGTACCGTGCCGCCATCGTCGACTCCTACCTGAGCAGCGACCTCGACGCCCCCGGCAACTACCTGCTGGGCCCACTCACCCTGACCAACTGAGTAGCGCGTGCGCCCGCTCCGGACCCCACCGG
>NZ_JBEXYC010000135.1:0-4434 GCF_040630835.1 Kitasatospora sp. NPDC005751 | reverse complement strand
TGGCGACCGGACGTCCGGCCGTCCGGTCGCCCGGTCGGCCCGGGTCACGCCCCCGACGGGCCGGTCCAGTCGGCCGGCACGTGGCCGAGGCGCACGCGCTGCGGGTGGTCGCCGACCGGTACGGAGACGGTCTTCCGTCCGGTCGCGAAGTCGATCGCGGTGACCTGGTCGGCGCCGCTCTCGGAGATCACGCAGGCCGTGCCGTCGCCGCTCACGGTGGCCCAGTACGGTTTCGAGGCGGGCACCAGCGGGCCCTCCTGGAGCGTGGCCCGGTCGACCACGGTCGCGTAGTCGTCCATGGTGCCGGCGACACAGAGCTTGTCACCGGCCGGGCTCATCGACAGGCCGTGGTGGCGCGAGTCGTTGACCCAGGTGGTGCGGTCCTCGCTGGTCGCGGGGTTCTTCGGCAGGGTCTTGACCCGGGTGATCCGGTCGGCGGCGACGTCGTACTCGACCAGGCCGTTGAAGAAGGACACCTGGAAGTAGAGCGTCGACCCGTCCGGGGTGAACGCCGCCGGGCGGATCGCGTCGGAGAGGTCCGAGCGGCCGGCGGCGTCCAGCCGCTCCCGCATGTCGATGACCCTGACCGGCGCGAACGTGTCGGCGTCGACCACGGTGATCCGGCGGTCGCCCTTCGTCCAGTCCAGCCACGGCGCGTCGAGGGCGGTGTTGACCTCGCCGATCGACATGTTCCAGATCCGCCGCCCGCCGTCGGTGAAGAGGTTCTCGTGGGGCTTGTCCCCGGTCGCGAACGAGCCGAGTTGCGCGCCGGTGCGGACGTCCAGCACATGGACCGTGTTGGAGGTGGAGGCGGAGACCGCCACGCGGGTGCCGTCCGGGGAGAGCGCCATGTGGTCCGAGCGGTAGCCCGATACGGGAAAGCGCCAGTTGATCCGCCCGGTGGCGAGGTCGATGGAGACGACGTCGGCGAAGCTCGGGCGCGAGACGACCACCGCGGACCCGTCCGGGGTGGAGTACATGTCGTCGACGAACTGGTCGTGGCCCTCGCCCGGGCCCAGCCGGATGCCCAGGAAGTAGGCGAGTTTGACGGGGTTGAGGTAGATCTCGGTGAGCCGCTGGTCCTTGTCGGGGACGACGTTGACACGGCCGATCCTGGCCAGGTCACCGGTGGAGCGGATGACGTCCGCGGTGCCGTCCCAGTTGTTGCCGACGAACATCACCTCGCGCAGGGCGCGCACGTGCCCGGGGGCCGGCCCGGCCGTCGCGGCGGCCGGGGCGACGGCGGCGAGGGGCAGGACGAGGGCGGCCGCGAGGGTGCCCACGGCGGCCCTGACGGGCCGGGACCGGCGGGACGGGCGGGCGTCGGACGATAACGCGTGCGGGGACATCGCCGCTCCTTCGCGCAGACGCGCAGAGTGGGGGGTGGGCGTCGGTCGATTGCGTTACTCGACGGTAGGGAAGGCCCCCTCCTTCTGCCAAGACGTCTGCGCGCACCAATTGGGGGAGGGCCACCGCCCGTCGGCGGCGGCCCGGCGCACTCGTCCTGGCCCGGGCCGGGGTCGCACGGCCGCCAGCCCCCAGCACCCGGGCCGGTGCTCACGCCTCCCGGCGGCGGCGGAAGATGGCGCGGATCGCGAAGACGATCGCGACGACGAGCCCGACGGCGAACAGCACGATCAACAGGATGACGACGAGGACGGCTATGCCGAGCTTCTTGAAGAAGCCGCCCTTCTTCTTCTCCTTCTTGTCGTCGGCCGCGAGCGCGGCGGCCCGGGCCGAGCGGTTCTCGACCGGCTGCGCGACGGCGGGCGCCGCTCCGGCCCCCGCCCGGTCGATGCCGGACTCCGCGGGCCGGGCGACGGACCCGGCCGCGTGGACCGCGGCCGGCGCGGCCGCGGCGACGCCCGGCGAGCCCAGCATCAGGCCTGCCAGAACGAGGGCGGGGACGACTCTCGCGATGATGCGCGACTTCACTGTTCCTCCTGCTGTTTCCATGGTGTCCTGCGGGCGCGGCTCTCGGCCTGGGCACGCTCCGTCAGAGGCGGGCGTCCGGACAGCGCGCGGTGGCACGTCGTCAGGGAGGCTCCGCCACCCGGGCGGCGGCGCCCACCCGCGCCGCCGACGCCGGCGGCAGAGTTCGCGCTCCGTCACGGCCGTGGTGGTCCCGGCTGCCGATCCGCGTGCGCCGACCGTCACCCCGGGCCAGGACGTGCCCGCCACCGACTCGGCCCTCCGGGCGGAGCCTGAGCGGTGGGACCACGGTCGCTTCCCCCGGAGCACTCGATCGGCACTGCGTCGGCACGGGCGCGTCGGTGTCGCCACCAGGTCGCGCCCCGGCCGGGCCGGTTCGGCCCGCTGCCAGCCAAAATCTACAGGACTGTAGAGGATGGGTGAAACCGGCCGCTCCCGCCGAGGCCCTCACGGCGCCGCCCCGGCCGTGGTGGGCCGCTGAGGTGGGTTCAGCTGTACGACGGGGCACGGGGGTGTCGGCGGTCGCCGACCCGAAGGGTCACGGCGTACGACGGAGATGGGGAGCGGGCCCAGGTCCGCCGCCGGGAGGGGGGTGGCGGCGGACCCTGGGAACCGCACGGGCGTCGCGCGCGGTCCCGACCGGTCCGGGGGGGATGGCCCCGATCGGGAGGCGCGACGCCCCGCGGCACTTCTGACCCCGATCGCATGCGGCAAACCCCTGTACCGCGGACGAGTTCGGAAACCGTCTGCCCGGCGCCGCGTCGCGGCGGGCGCCCGCCCTACCCGGTGCGACGCCGCTGGACGTGTGGGCCCGGCCGGTGAGCCCTGAGGGCAGGGCCCCGGGACGCTGGACGCCTCCGCTCACCGGCGGGAAGAGCCGCAGGTGACGGCGCCCCTGAAGTACGCGCCCTGGCGGGGGAGTCGGGCGTCGCCGGCGGCACCGGCAGAAGCTCGCGGCCGTCCCACGGCCCGCGGGCCGCGTCCCGCCCCGGGGGCCGTTGGCCCCGGCCGGGCCCGAGCCTAGGCTGTCCGCATGCATCCTCGCCTCGGTGAAGACCTCGCCCGACTGCCCGAACTCCTCGACGCGGTCGGCGATCGCGCCGCGCACGTGCTCGCGGGCCTCGCGGACCGGCCGGTGGTGACGCCCGGCGCGCCCGGGCCCGTGGAGCCGCTGCCCGACGAGGGGAGCGGTACCGACGGCGCGCTGAAGCTGTTCGTCCAGCGCTGGGAGCCGGGGTTCAGCGGCAGCGCCGGCCCCCGTTACCTCGGCTTCGTCACGGGCGGGGCGACCCCGGCCGCGCTCGCCGGCGACTGGCTGACGGCCGCCTTCGACCAGAACGTCAGCAACCGGACCGGCTCGGCCGCGGCCGACCTGGAACAGGAGACCATCGGCTGGCTCCGCGGCCTCTTCGGTCTCGGCGAGGCCCACGCGGGCGTCTTCGTCAGCGGCGCGACGACCTCGAACCTCGTCGGCCTCGCCGTCGCCCGTGAGTGGGTGGGCGAGCGGCGCGGCGTCAGCGTCACCCAGGACGGCCTCGCCGCCCTCGGGCCGGTCGACGTCCTGTCCGGCGCCGCGCATTCGAGCATCGGGAAGGCGCTGTCGGTGCTCGGACTCGGCCGGAGCGCCCTGCGGCAGGTGCGGACGCTGGACGGGCGGGAGGCGGTCGACGTGGCCGCGCTCGCCGACGAACTCGCGGCACTGGACGGGCGTCCGGCCGTGGTGGTCGCCAACGCCGGCACGGTCAACACCGTCGACTTCGACGACCTGCGGGCGATCGCCGCGCTGCGCGAGCGGTACCCGTTCTGGCTGCACGTCGACGCCGCGTTCGGCGCCTTCGCGGCGCTCTCGCCGGCCCACGCGCACCTGGTCGACGGTCTGGACGCGGCCGACTCGGTCTGCGTGGACCTGCACAAGTGGCTGAACGTCCCGTACGACGCGGCCGTGCAGTTCACCCGCCGCCGGGACCTCCAGGTGGCCGCCTTCCACAACGCCTCGCCGTACCTCGGCGCCCCGACCGGCGACCCGGACCCGGTGCACCTGGCCCCGGAGAACTCCAGGCGGCTGCGGGCCCTGCCGGCCTGGTTCGCGCTCACCGCCTACGGCCGGGCGGGCCACCGGGAGATCGTGGAGCGCAACTGCGCCGAGGCGGCCCGGCTGGGCGCGTCCCTCGCCGCGGATCCGGCCTTCCGGCTGCTCGCGCCGGTGCGCCTCAACGTGGTCTGCTTCACCCTCGCCGGGCGGCCCGCGCAGCAGGACGTCGACGCCCTGCTGCGCCGCGTCGCGGCCTCCGGGGAGGCGTTCCTGACAGCGACGGTGTACGACGGGGTGCCCGCGGTCCGCGCCGCCTTCAGCAACTGGCGCACCACCGCGACCGACACCGACCGCGTCCTGGCGGCGCTGCGCGCGGCGGCCGGCGGAGGTGCGGCCGGTGTCCAGGACGATCAGGATGTGCCGGTCGCGCTCGGGGCGCCAGGTGCGGACGGCGACGGTGTTCCGGCGGG
>NZ_JBEXYC010000134.1:0-4503 GCF_040630835.1 Kitasatospora sp. NPDC005751 | reverse complement strand
ACGCCGCCGCGTGACCACCACCCCCCGACCCGACACCGAGAGGAACCCCCCGTGGGAGTCCTGATCCCGATGACCACCGACGCCATCCACACCGAACGCACCACCGTCGCCTACCTCACCGTCGAACACGCCCCCGACGCCACCCTCCAGCTCCGCCTCGCCGTCGACCTCGACCTCCACACCGGCCCCGGCGAACAGCTCGCCCTCCCCCTCACCCACCACCAGGCCCACGACCTCCTCCACGACCTCGCCGCCCACCTCGGCCACCGCGCCCTGCGGATCCGCCGATGAGAACCGGCACCGCCAACCTCCTCGTCGGCGCGGCCCTCCTCACCCTCCTCGCCCTCGCCCTCACCACCGTCGCCCTCGGCGTCCTCACCACCCTCAAAATCAACCACCACCCCCAACCGCCCCCGCCCCCACCCATCACCCCCCACGGCCGCTGGGAACTGCGCACCCGCCCCGACGGCACCCACGAATACGCCTGGATCGCCCGCCAGGCCGGCCACTACGGCCCCGAAACCCACCACCGCACCCCACCGAAGAAACCCGCACGCCACGCCCAACCGCACTGACCGGACGCCCGCGGAGGCCCCGCGCATCAGGGCGGGGCCTCGCCGTCCCACAGAAGCGAACGCCCTGGTCGGAAGAGTCTCGAAAAACTTCTGAACCACCTGCAACCGCTGGCGGAGATGCGCGTCTATACGGATGAAGGCACGGAGAGCGAGACCGGCAAGGCCGGGGGGCGCTACCGCTGACAGCGGGGCCGGTCGTCTTCACACACCGTCAGCACCGTGACCCTGGGGAAACACGTCATGCGCAAGTCCGTTATGCCCTCTTTCACGAAGAACATCACCGCCACCTCCGGCCGCCGCCGGCTCGCCGCCGTCGCCGCCACCGTCGTCCTCGCCGGCTCCGTCCAGCTGATGACCGCCGAGGCCTCCTGGGCCTGTGGCTCGGGGAACACGGCCGCCGCCGAGACCAAGCCGGTCACCCCCGCCTCCGCCCACCGGGGCAACCTCACCGCCGGGTTCCACATGACCCCCGACGGCCAGAGCATCACCGCCGGCGGCGCCAAGGCCGAGATCGGCGTAGGGATCACCAACTTCACCGGCGCCCCCTACGAGAACGTCGGCCCCGGCATCGCGATCTTCAACCCGGAAGGCTCCACCCGGCTGGAGGACTTCACCGTGGAGGCCGCCACGGAGCACGGCTGGAAGAAGCTCACCCTCCGCCACGGCTGCGACCCCACGATCATCGCCGACACCAGCTCGCTCAAGACCAAGCAGCTCACCGACGGCCACGCGACCCACTTCGCCTTCCGCGTCTCCGTCTCGGCGAACGCCGCCGCCGACCTGAAGAGCTTCGAGGTCTACCTCGGTGGCAAGGCCGACGGCTACCCCCTGGAGCGGGGCGGCACCCACACCTACAAGGTGCTCCGCACCGCCGCCCCGGTCAAGCCGGCGACCGCCGCGAAGCCGGCCGCGAAGCCCACGACCACGGCCAAGCCCACCACCAAGCCCGCCGCCCCGAAGTCGGCCGCCCCCGTCGCACCCGTCGAGGACAAGACCCCGACCGCGGCCCAGACCCCCGCCACCCCCAAGGCCACGCCGACCGCCTCCGCCACCACCGCGCCCGCCACCACCGCCCCGGCGGGCACCCCCGAGCTCGCCCAGACCGGCGCCGGCACCCCCAACGGCTTCCTCGCCGCCGCCTCCGCCGCGTTCGTCGCGCTCGGCGCGGGCGTCCTGTTCGCCGTGCGCCGGCTGCGTCCCCAGCGCTGACCGGCCCACGGACCACCACAGGGGCCCTGCCCCCGCACGGCGGTGCGGGGGCAGGGCCCCTCGTCGTTCCCGGGTGACGACCGGCTCAGTCCTCGACCGGCTCCCGGCCCGCCGACGTCCACCCCGGGGCCCACCCCGAAGCCGCCGCGCTGGCCGCCAGCAGCCGCAGGCCCGCCTCCGACGACGAGCCGGGCACCGCGCTGAAGAGCAGCATCCGGTGCCCGGACGCCTCCGGCAGCGGCAGCGCCTCGAAGTCCAGCGCCAAGTCCCCGACCACCGGGTGGTGGAACTCCTTGGTGCCGAACAGGCAGTCGTGCACCGGGTGGCGCGACCAGAGCGCCGCGAACTCCGCGCTCTTCATCGACAGCTCGCCGATCACCTCGGCCAGCTGCCGGTCCTCCTGGTGCCGCCCGGCGGCCAGCCGCAGGAAGGCGACCTGGGCCCGGGCCTCGGTCTCCCAGCACGGGTAGAGCTCCCGGGTCCGCGCGTCGAGGAAGAGCAGTCGGGAGAGGTTGGGGCGCGCCGACGGCGAGTCCGGCGCCGCCGCGTCCAGGTGCCCGGCCAGCAGTGCGTGGCCGAGCGGGTTCCAGGCCAGCACCTCGTTGCGCAGGCCGACCACCACCGCCGGGACGTCGGCCATCGCCGCGATCAGCCGGCCCACCGCCGGCCGGACCCGCTCGAAGCGCTCGGCCGGGCGGCCCTTCGCCGGCCGGCCCGGGCGGGCCAGGTTGCGCAGGTGGGCGTGCTCGTCGCCGTCGAGGCGCAGCGCCCGGGCGATGGCGTCCAGCACCTCGTCGGAGACGTTGCGGCTCTGCCCCTGCTCCAGCCGCGTGTAGTAGGTGATGCTGACGCCCGCCAGCTGGGACAGCTCCTCGCGCCGCAGCCCGGGCACCCGGCGCCGGCTGCCGTACGTGGTCAGCCCGACGTCCTCGGGTCGCAGCCGGGCGCGGCGGGTGCGCAGGAACTCGCCCAGCTCGCTGGGCTTCTCCGCCCCCGCCGACGACGCCGAGGAGGCCGACGCCGCCGAGGAGGGGGCCGACGACGGCCTCTCCGCCGACCGGGGCTGCTGCGCTGACGGTGTCTCGGGTGCGGTCATGCCTCCAGTGAACACCGCCGGGCGGCGCGGAGCCTGTCCCTGCCGGTGCCACCCTCCGCGGGGGTCTGGGTACCCCCGGCGCGGCCCAGCAGGCTGCTGCCGTACCCGGAACACCCCGTCGAGTCGAAAGGCAGCGGAGCGATGACCGCCACCCTGTCCGAAGCACCAGCCCTCCCCCGCACACCAGCCGGAATGACCGGCCGGCAGCGGCTCGTCCTGGTCGTGCTGCTGGCCGCCCAGTTCATGCTGGCGGTGGACTTCTCGATCCTGAACGTCGCCCTGCCGGTGATCGGCCAGAGCCTCGGCTTCGGGCTCGGCAGCCTGCAGTGGATCGCCACCGCCTTCGCCCTGAGCGCGGCGGGCTTCACCCTGCTGTTCGGACGGGTCGCCGACCTCTTCGGGCGGCGCCGGGTGTTCCTGATCGGTCTCGCCGTGCTCGGCGTCTCCTCGCTGGTCGGCGGGCTGGCCACCACCCCGGAGCTGCTGCTGGCCGCCCGGGTGGCGCAGGGCCTGGCCACCGCCGCCGTCACGCCGGCCGGGCTGGCGCTGCTCACCACCGCCTTCCCGGAGGGCCCGCTGCGCGAGCGGGCGCTGGGCCTGAACGGCGCGCTGATGTCGGCCGGCTTCACCTCGGGCGCGGTGCTCGGCGGGCTGCTCACCGACCTGCTGAGCTGGCGCTGGGCGTTCTTCGTCAACGTGCCGGTGGCCCTGGCCGTCCTGCTGGTGGCGCCCCGGCTGATCGCGGAGAGCCGGCCGGCCGGGAAGGTCCGGATGGACTTCCCGGGGGCGGTCACCGTCACCGGCGGTCTGCTCGCCCTGGTCCACGGACTGACGGCGGCCGGTGAGCACGGCTGGGGCGACCCGCTCGCGCTCGGCTCGCTGGGACTGGGCGCGGCGTTGCTGGTGGCGTTCTGGTTCGTCGAGCGGACCGCCGCCTCGCCCCTCGTGCCGGTCCGGGTGCTGCGGCGGCGCACGGTGGTCTGGGGCAACGCGGCCGGCCTGCTGGCCTTCGCCACCGAGACCTCGCTGGTCTTCCTGCTGACCCTCTACCTCCAGCGGGTGCTGGGCTTCTCCGCGCTGGCCACCGGCCTGGCCTTCGGGGTCCTGGGTGCCGGCACCGTGCTCGGCGGTGTGGTCGCGCCGCGGCTGATCGGGCGGCTCGGCAGCCGGGGCGCGCTGCTCGCGGGATTCCTGGTGCAGGCCGCCGCGACCGCCGCGCTGCTCCTGCTCGGCGCCGACCGGGCCTGGCTCGGCCTGCTGCTGGCGGCGACCTTCGTCGGCGGGGTCGGCAACATGCTGGCGATCGTCGGCTTCATGGTGACGGCCACCTCGGGCCTGCCGGACGAGGAGCAGGGGCTGGCCACCGGCGTCGCCACCATGACCCAGCAGGTCGGCATCACCCTGGGCACCCCGGTGATGAGCGCGGTCGCCACCGCGACCGCCGCGGGGACCACCGTGCTGACCGGGGTCACCTGGGCGATCGCCGTGAACACCGCGCTGGTGCTGCTCGCCGCCCTCGCCTCGGCGCTCTTCCTGCGGCGGGGATGAGTGCCCCGCCCGACCGGCGGAGTGGGAAGTCGGACCGGCCGACAGCGCAACACGCCCGGAGGGGCCGCGGGGACC
>NZ_JBEXYC010000133.1:0-4634 GCF_040630835.1 Kitasatospora sp. NPDC005751 | reverse complement strand
ACCACCGACACCATCGAACCCTGCACCGACAAACTCGTCAGCGCCCGAGCCCGCACCGCCACCACCCGCGCACCATCCTCCAGGGACAGCATCCCCGCGACCGTCGCCGCCGCGATCTCACCCTGCGAATGACCCACCACCGCGTCCGGCGAGACCCCGGCGGCCTCCCACACCGCCGCCAGCGACACCATCACCGCCCACAGCACCGGCTGCACCACATCAGCCGACTCGATCTCCGGCGCACCCTCGGCACCCGCCAGAACCTCACTCAACGACCAGTCCACATACGGCGCCAGCGCCGCCTCACACTCCGCCAACCGCGCCGCGAACACCGGACTGCACAAGACCAGCTCACGGCCCATGCCAACCCACTGCGCACCCTGACCCGCGAACACGAACGCCGTCCGACCACCCGAACGGGCAACCCCCGACACCACCCCGGCCGCACCCGACCCGGCCACCAGGCCACCCAGCCCCGACACCAACTCCTCACGACCACCACCGACCACCACCGCCCGGTGCTCGAACACCGACCGCGTCGCCGCCAACGACCACGCCACATCCACCGGTTCGAGCGACGGCCGCGCCGACACCCACTCCCGCAACCGGCCCGCCTGAGCCGCCAACGCCTCCGACGACTGCGCCGACACCGGCCACGCCACCGGCCCGGCCGGCTCCAGCACCGCCACTGCCTCAGCCTCACCGGCCGGCTCGTCCAGGGCGTCCGCCTCGTCCGCGTCCTCACCGGAGGGCTCGTCCGCCCCCGCGGAGTCACCGTCCGCGGTCGGGGCCTCCTCCAGGATGATGTGGACGTTGGTGCCGCTCATCCCGAACGACGACACGCCGGCCCGGCGCACGTGCTCGCCGGTCGGCCAGGCCGCCGCCTCGTTGAGCAGCCGGACCTCCCCGGCCGCCCACTCCACGTGCGACGTCGGCACGTCCGCGTGCAGCGTCGCGGGCAGCTGCTCGTGCTGGAGGGCCAGCACCATCTTGATCACACCGGCCACACCGGCGGCCGCCTGGGTGTGCCCGATGTTCGACTTCACCGAACCCAGCCACAACGGCCGGCCCTCGGTCCGCTCCTGACCGTAGGTGGCGATCAGCGCCTCGGCCTCGATCGGGTCGCCCAGGGTGGTCGCCGAACCGTGCGCCTCCACCACGTCGACCTCGTCGGCGCGGACCCCGGCGTTCGCCAGTGCGGCCCGGATCACCCGCTGCTGCGCCGGACCGTTCGGCGCGGTCAGACCGTTCGACGCACCGTCCTGGTTGGCCGCCGAACCACGCATCACGGCCAGCACCTTGTGCCCGTTGCGCCGGGCGTCCGACAGCCGCTCCACGACGAGCACGCCGACGCCCTCGGCCCAGCCGGAGCCGTCCGCCGACTCGGCGAAGGACTTGCAGCGCCCGTCCACCGACGTCCCGCGCTGGCGGGAGAAGCCCACGAAGACGGACGGGCTGGAGATCACCGTCGCGCCGCCGACCAGCGCCAGCGAGCACTCACCGGAGCGCAGCGACTGGGCGGCCAGGTGCAGCGAGACCAGCGACGAGGAGCAGGCGGTGTCGACCGTGACGGCCGGGCCCTCCAGGCCGAGGGTGAACGCCACACGCCCCGAGGTGACGCTGGTCGCGATGCCGGTGAGGAGGTGGCCCTCCGAGCCGCCGGTCTGCACCGCCGGGTCCGTGCCGTAGCCCTGGGTGTAGGCGCCGGCGAACACGCCGGTCCGGGTGCCGCGCAGCGAGGCGGCGTCGATGCCCGCCTGTTCGAGCGCCTCCCAGGACACCTCCAGCAGCAGGCGCTGCTGCGGGTCCATCGCGACCGCCTCGCGCGGCGAGATGCCGAAGAAGCCCGCGTCGAACTCGGTGGCGTCGTACATGAACCCGCCGTGGCGCGCGTACGAGGTGCCGGGGTGGTCCGGGTCGGGGTCGTAGAGGTTCTCCAGGTCCCACCCGCGGTCCTGCGGGAACGGGCCGATCGCGTCGGTCCCCTCGGCCAGGAGCCTCCACAGCTCCTCGGGGCCCTGCACCCCGCCGGGGAAGCGGCAGCCCATGCCGACGATCGCGATCGGCTCCTGGTTCCGCTCCTCGACCTCAGCCAGGCGACGGCGGACCTGGCGCAGATTAGCCGTCACGAGCTTGAGATAATCGCGGAGCTTTTCTTCGTTCGCCATGTGAATTCCGCCATCCCTGCTTGCCGAGGATATGCCAGTTCTGATCTGCACAGCCGCGGTGCGGGATTACCGCGGAAATTAGGCAAAATCGAGAGTTCTCAATACCTGCAAATGATCGAGCCCACCATCGACAGGAACGTATCCAGCCCCTGCTGGGCGGCGCAACGTGGCAGTTGAACACTTGAACCACGCCCGGGAATCGAGGAATCCAGCACTCGTTCCAACGGTGCGCGCGGGTACCGGACAGCATTGAATACCATCGCCCGGCTATTCAGGTCCAGGGCGGTGCGTGCGCGCTCGCACACCCTCCTCGCACAACGCAAGGGGCGGCGGCCGGCTCCTCCGAGCCGACCACCGCCCTCACCGGGACCACCGCCCCTTGCCGGACCGCGGTCCGACCGCTACCTCAGAGCGCGCTCTCCCCGCGCATCCACTGCCCGAGCGTCCGCCGCGGGTACCGCACCACCACGTCGCCGCCGCGCACCCGCCCGGTCACGTTCACCCGGAGCTCCGTCGGCTCGTTCCAGGCCGCCTTGGGCACGCGGACCTTGAGGTCGCCCACCCCGACGGCCAGGTCGTGGGTCGCCACCACGATGCCGGGCCTGACCACGATGACCAGGTCACCGCCGATGCTCAGGTAGACGTCGAGGTCGAGCGTGTCGTGCGTGATCACCGCCTGGGTGAAGTCGAGCTTGACGTCGCCCCCGTGCATGCGGACGTCCAGCCGGCGCGGGACCTCCCAGGGCCCGGACCGGCGCAGGGTACCGAAGCGCTGGTTGATCTCCACGATGTCCTTGCCCGGCGGGCCCGTCCGCACCGGGGGCGCGGGAACGGGCGCGGGCGCGGGGACGACCGGAGCGAGGGGGGCGACCGGCAGATCACGGGTCAGCCCGGCCAGTTCACCGAAGGTGCGGGCGTTCAGCGCCACCGTGAGGCGCTCGTCGAGTTCCTCGGCCGTGAGCCGGCCGTCCGCCGCGGCGTCGCGGAGGATCTCGACGACCTCGTCCCGGTCGGCGTGCGAAGCCCTGATGTCCTCCGCGGACACGTCCCCGGCCTTGCGACCGTTCGACGCCGTGTCATCCGTCATGTCTCCGGCCTGATCCTTCTCTGGGGAGTCACATCGAATCGACGGTACATGACACCGGTTTGTCCCTTCGACCGCAAGCGGAACATTCGGCCGTGTTCAACTGGTGGCCCCCGCGAGCCGGACCGGATCCCCGGGCGCCGCCCGGCCTCGAACTCCCGTCTCACGGCGGGGCAGTTGAACGACGCGACGCCCGGCGCCTCCCCGCATTACCGTCGGCCGAACGAACCGTCATGCGCAACCTGCCGTCTAAGCCTAGGAAGTGAACGGGGCCATGGAAACGTCGCTGGTGAGTCTTGTCATGGGATCCTTGACGTCCGCGACGGTCGGCGCCGCGGCTCGGCTGGGTGTGGCCGACGCCCTCGCGGACGGACCGGCCACGGCCGCCGAACTGGCCAAGGCCGTCGACGCGGACCGCGACGCGCTGGTCTCCCTGATGACGGCCCTGGCGGCGCTGGGGATCTTCGCCCGGGACGAGGACGGCCGCTACACCAACTCGCCCCAGTCCGAGCTGCTCCGCACCGACCACCCCGACTCGATGCGGCACCTGACCGCGCTGCTCTGCGGCCTCTACGCCCAGGCCGCCGCCGGCGGTCTGGCCGAGGCGGTCCGGACCGGCACCTCGGTCATGCCCCACGCCTTCGGCGTGCCGCTCTACGAGTACCTGGAGAAGGACCCCGAGACCGCGCGGATCTTCGACCTCGCGATGCAGGACTGGGCCCGGCCGATCGGCAAGATCCTGGCGGAGCACGTCCCGTTCGAGGACGTCCGCACGGTGATCGACGTCGGCGGCGGCAACGGCACGCTCCTCAAGGCGATCCTCACCGCCCACCCGCACCTCAAGGGCGTCTGCGTGGACCGTCCGGACACCTGTCGGCGGGCCGAGGCCGAACTCCGCGCCTCGGGCGACGCGGATCTCGCCGGGCGACTCACCTACCGCCCCGCCGACATCCTCCGCGAGGTGCCCGAGGGCGGCGACCTCTACATCCTCAAGAACGTCCTCCACGACTGGAGTTCCGAGAGCGGCATCCAGATCCTCGGCAACATCCGCCGCGCCATGAGCGCCGGCGCCGACGGCTCCCCGACCCTCCTGGTCATCGACCCCCTCGCGGAGCACGACTCCGGCGCCGCCTTCCGCAACGTCATCAAGATGATCGTCGGCGAGCCCAACACCCGCGAGCGCACCGAGGCCGACATGCGCCGCGAAGCCGCCGCCGCCGGCCTCCAGGTCGTCTCCCTCACCCCCTGCCCCGCCGACCTCACCGTCACCACCTGCACCCTCGCCTGACCGTCCCCCCGGGCCCGCTGGGCCGCCTCCCCGCCCGCCGCCCCCCCCACGCGCCACCCCGCCCCCCGGCGCCGCAGCGGGGCGCCCGCGCGCG
>NZ_JBEXYC010000132.1:0-4820 GCF_040630835.1 Kitasatospora sp. NPDC005751 | reverse complement strand
TCCAACGACGGAGCACCGGGCACACCACGCACCACATCGAGCAGATCCCAGTCGACGAACGGCCCCAACGCCTCCGCACACTCCGCCAACCGCCCTGCGAACACCGGCGACTCCGCCAACAGCTCCACACCCATCCCGACCCACTGCGAACCCTGCCCCGGAAAGACGAACACCACCCGGTCGTCGGCCGTCGCCCGGGCCCGCACCGTCGCGGCGGCGGGCCGGCCCTCGGCCAGCGCGTCCAGGCCGTGCAGCAGCGCCGCCCGGTCCGCGCCCAGGACCGCGGCCCGCTCCGGCAGCGCCGCGCGGGTGACCGCCAGCGCGTGGCCGACGTCCCGCACGCCCAGCTCCGGCCGCTCCCGCAGATGCGCCGCCAGCCGGCCGGCCTGGGCCCGCAGGGCGCCCTCGTCACCACCCGACAGCAGCCACGGCACCACACCGTCCCCGCTCGCCTCCGCCGGCTCCGACGGCTCCGGCGGTGCCTGCTCCAGCACCACATGCGCGTTGGTCCCGCTGATCCCGAACGAGGACACCGCCGAACGCCTCGGCCGCCCCGTCTCCGGCCACGGCCGCGCCCGCGTCAACAGCTCCACCGCACCCGACGACCAGTCCACCTGCCCCGTCGGCTCCGCCACGTGCAGCGTCTTCGGCAGCACCCCGTGCCGCATCGCCTGGATCATCTTGATCATTCCGGCGGCGCCGGCGGCGCCCTGGGTGTGGCCGAGGTTCGACTTCACCGAGCCCAGCCAGAGCGGTTCCGCCTCGGCGCGGTCCTGGCCGTACGTCGCCAGCAGCGCCTGCGCCTCGATCGGATCGCCCAGCACCGTTCCGGTGCCGTGCGCCTCGACGGCGTCCACGCCGCCGGCGGCGACCCCGGCGTTGGCCAGCGCCTGCCGGATCACGCGCTGCTGCGCCGGTCCGTTCGGCGCCGACAGCCCGTTGCTCGCCCCGTCCTGGTTGACCGCGCTGCCCCGGACCACCGCGAGCACCCGGTGTCCGTGGCGGCGCGCGTCGGAGAGCCGCTCCAGGACCAGCAGGCCGACCCCCTCGGACCAGCCGGTGCCGTCGGCCGTCGCGGAGAACGGCTTGCACCGCCCGTCCGCCGCCAGCCCGCGCTGCCGGGAGAAACCGGTGAACGCGGCCGGCGTGGTCATCACGGTCACGCCGCCGGCCAGCGCCAGCGAGCACTCACCCGAGCGCAGCGAACGGCTCGCCAGGTGCACCGCCACCAGGGCGGACGAGCAGGCGGTGTCGACGGTGATCGCCGGGCCCTCCAACCCGAGCGTGTAGGAGATCCGGCCCGACGCGACGCTGCCCGCACCGCCCGTACCCGCGTAGGCCTCCAGCTCGGACGCCCCCTCGGCCCGGTCGAGCAGCGCGCCGTACTCGTGGTAGAGCAGCCCCGCGAACACCCCGGTGTCGCTGCCCCGCAGCGCCGCCGGGTCGATGCCCGCGTGCTCGAACGCCTCCCAGGAGGCCTCCAGCAGCAGCCGCTGCTGCGGGTCCATCGCCAGCGCCTCGCGCGGCGAGATGCCGAAGAACTCCGCGTCGAACTCCCCGGGGTCGGCGAGGAACGCGCCCGCGTCGACGTAGCTCTTGCCCGGACGGTCCGGGTCCGGGTCGAACAGCGTGTCGAGGTCCCAGCCCCGGTTCTCGGGGAAGCTCCCGACCACGTCCCGGCCCGCCGCGACCGTCTCCCAGAGGTCCTGCGGCGAGTCGATGCCGCCCGGGAAGCGGCAGGACATGCCGACGATCGCGATGGGCTCGTCCTGCGCCTCGGCGGCGGGTGCGGCCGGGCGGGCGCCCTCGGCCTCGCCGAACAGCTCGGCCTCCAGCCGCCGCGCCAGCACGGCCGGCGTCGGATGGTCGAACACCAGGGTGGCCGGCAGCCGGAGCCCGGTGGCCGTGGCGAGCCGATTGCGCAGCTCCACCGCGGTCAGCGAGTCGAAGCCCAACTCGCGGAAGGCGAGCGCCGGTTCGATCCCGGAGCCGGTGCTGTGACCGAGCACCGTCGCGGCGTGCGCGCGCACCAGCTCCAGCAGGGCCCGACCGCGCTCACCCGCCGGCCGGCCGGCGAGCCGCTCCGTCAGGGTGCCGGCCGCCCGGCCCTCGGCGGCGGCCCGGGCCACCCGCCGCCCCGGCCGGACCAGACCGCGCAGCAGGGCGGGGACGGTCGCGTCCGCGGACCGCAGCCCGGCCAGGTCGAGCGCCATCGGCACCAGGACCGCCTCGTCGGCCGCGAGCGCGGCGTCGAACAGCGCGAGACCCTGCTCCGAGGAGAACGGCCGCACGCCGCTCCGGGCGATCCGGCGGTGGTCGGCCCGGTCCAGGTGACCGGTCATCCCGCTGGCCTCGGCCCACAGGCCCCAGGCCAGCGACACGGCGGGCAGCCCCCGCGCCCGGCGCGCCCCGGCGAGCGCGTCCAGGGCGGCGTTGGCCGCCGCGTAGGAGGCCTGGCCGGCGCCGCCGAGCACGCCCGCGGCGGAGGAGAAGAGGACGAACGCGGCGAGGTCCTCGCCGGCGGTGAGCTCGTGCAGCGCGAGCGCGGCATCGATCTTGGGCCGCAGGACGGCCGCCAGCCGCTCCGGCGTCAGCCCGGCCACCAGGCCGTCGTCCAGTACCCCGGCGGCGTGCAGCACACCGGTCAGCGGGCGCCGGAGGCCGGCGAGCAGCTCCCGCAGCGCGTCGCGGTCCGTGGTGTCGCAGGCCGCGATGGTCACCTCGGCGCCCAGTTCGCGCAGCGAGGCCTCCAGTTCACCGGCACCCTCGGCCGCCGGGCCACTGCGGCCCACCAGCAGCAGATGCCGCACCCCGTACGCCGTCACCAGGTGCCGGGCCAGCAGCGACCCCAGCGTGCCGGTACCACCGGTGACCAGCACCGTGCCCTCGGGATCGAACCGCGGGGCCGGTGCGCCGTCCCCGGACGGGATCGCCCGGACCAGCCGGGGCATCAGCACCTCGCCCGCCCGGACGGCCAGTTGGGGCTCCTCGGAGGCGAG
The DNA here is from genome assembly GCF_040630835.1 of Kitasatospora sp. NPDC005751. Lineage (NCBI taxonomy): Bacteria > Bacillati > Actinomycetota > Actinomycetes > Kitasatosporales > Streptomycetaceae > Kitasatospora > Kitasatospora sp. NPDC005751. Next base: position 1,821 of record NZ_JBEXYC010000132.1, on the reverse strand, counting down.
GACGGCGGGCGGCAGGAGCGGCACTGCGGCGGGGTCGTCGACGTCCACCAGGACCAGGCGCCCCGGGTGTTCGGCCTGCGCGGAGCGCACCAGCCCCCAGACGGCCGCACCGGCCGGGTCCGCGGCCTCGCCCGGCCGGACGGCGGTCGCGGCGCGCGTCACCACCACCAGCCGGTGGTCCGCCGACCGTTCGTCGGCCAGCCAGGACCGCAGGGTGTCGAGCGCCCGCCGGGCCAGCAGGTGCACGGCCGCCGCCCCCTCCTCCCCGGGCGCGGGGAAGTGCTCGACGACCACGGCCGGGGCCGGGGCCGCCGCCTCCGGCGCACCGGGCGCCGGCGCCCATGCGATCCGGTAGAGGGAGTCCCCGACGGCGGCGCCCGCCGCGCCGAACTCCTCGGCGGAGACCGGACGCAGGGCCAGCGACCGGGCGGTCGCCACCGGCTGCCCGGCGGGGTCGGCGACGGACAGGGCCATCCGGTCCGGTCCGTCCGGCCGCAGCCGGACGCGCAGGGCCGAAGCGCCCACCGCGTGGACGCGCACCTCGTTCCAGGCGAACGGCAGTCGGGTGGCGGTCGGGGCCCCGGGACCGGCTACCGCGTCGGTCCCGGCGCCTGAGGCCGAGCCTGCGCCGGCGCCGGCGTCGGCGTCCGCGTCGGCGCCGGTCAGGAAGGTGGCGTGCAGGGCCGCGTCCAGCAGCGCCGGGTGGAGCCCGTACCGGCCCGCCTCGGCCGACTGCTCCTCGTCCAGGCCGACCTCGGCGAACACCTCGTCGCCACGGCGCCAGGCGGCGCGCAGCCCCCGGAAGGCGGGCCCGTAGTGGTAGCCCGCCGCCACCAGCCGCTCGTACAGCCCGGCGGTCTCCAGGGCCACCGCGCCGGGCGGCGGCCACACTTCGGCGTCGAAGGCCTCCGGGGACCGGTCCCCGGCCGAGCCGGCGGCCGCCAGCACGGCGGTGGCATGGCGGGTCCACGACTCCTCGCCGCCCTGGTCCGGGCGGGTGTGGACCCCGACCTGCCGCACCCCGGACGGCTGGGCGGCGCCCACCCGCACCTGCAACTGGAGACCGCCCTGGTCGGGCAGCACCAGCGGCCGCTCGATGACCAGCTCGTCGAGCAGCTCGCACCCCACCTGGTCACCGGCCCGGACGGCCAGTTCGACGAAAGCGGTGCCCGGCAGGATGGCGGTGCCCGCCACGGCGTGGTCGGCCAGCCAGGAGTGGGTGTCCAGCGAGAGCCGGTTGGTGAACAGGACTTCGTCGCTGTCGGCCGGTTCGATCACCGCGCCGAGCAGCGGATGGTCCGCCGTGCCGAGCCCCGCGCCGGTCAGTCCGCCGCCCGTGAGCCCGGAGGCGTTCAGCCAGTAGCGCTGCCGCTGGAACGGATAGGTCGGCAGCTCCACCCGCCGTGCGGGCGGGCCGCCGAAGGCCGCCGCCCAGTCCACCGGGCGGCCCTGGACGTGCACCTCGGCGAGCGAGCCGAGGAACCGGGCGGGCCCGCCGTCGTCGCGGCGGAGCGAGCCGGTCACGATGCCCTGGATCCCGGCCGCCTCCAGGGTCTCCTGGAGGCTCGCCGTCAGCACCGGGTGCGGACTGACCTCGACGAAGACGCCGTGGCCCTGCTCCGCCAGCGCCCGGGTCGCGGGCTCGAAGGCGACGGTCCGACGCAGGTTGCGGTACCAGTAGTCGGCGTCGAGCTCGGCGCCGGTCAGCCAGCGCTCCTCGACCGTCGAGTAGAACGGCACCTCGGCCGGTCCCGGCTCGACCGGCGCGAGCACCGCCAGCAGTTCCTCGCGCAACCGCTCCACCTGCGAGGTGTGCGAGGC
>NZ_JBEXYC010000131.1:0-4843 GCF_040630835.1 Kitasatospora sp. NPDC005751 | reverse complement strand
GCCCGTCGGCCTTCCGGTCACCCATCTGGAGCTGCCCACCTACGCCTTCGACCACGAGCACTACTGGCTCCGGAGCGCTGCCGCCACCGACGCGGTCTCGCTCGGCCAGGTCACGGCCGACCACCCGCTGCTCGGCGCGGTGGTGGAGGTGCCCGAGACGGGCGGGGTGCTCTGCACGTCCCGGCTGTCGCTGCGCACGCACGCCTGGCTCGCCGACCACGCCGTCGGCGGGGTCGTGCTGGTCCCCGGCACCGGCCTGGTGGAGCTGGCCGTCCGGGCCGGCGACGTGGTCGCCGCCGGCGGGCTCGACGAACTGGTCATCGAGGCACCGCTGGTGGTGCCCGAGCACGGCGGAGTCCGGATCCAGGTCGCCGTCGGCGGCCCCGACGAGGACGGCGCGCGGACCGTCGCCGTCTACTCGGCCCGCGAGGACGCGGCCGGCGAGATCGGCCCGGACGCCTGGACCCGGCACGCGGCCGGCACCCTGACGGCGGCCCCGGCCGACCGCCCGGCGGCGCCCGGCTTCGACACCACCGCCTGGCCGCCGGCCGGCGCGGAGCCCGTGGAGCTCGACGTTGCCGGCTTCTACGAGGACCTCGCCCGGCACGGCTACGCCTACGGCCCGGCGTTCCAGGGCCTCCAGGGCGTCTGGCGGCGCGGTGAGGAGCTCTTCGCCGAGGTCGCCCTGCCGGACGAGCGGCGCGACGAGGCCGCCCGCTTCGGCATCCACCCGGCGCTGCTCGACGCGGCCCTGCACACCCAGGCGTTCGCCCAGCCCGAGGAAGGCCACAACGTCCTGCCGTTCGCCTGGAACGGGCTGGTGCTGCACGCCGCCGGCGCGGGCGCCGTCCGGGTCCGGATCGCCCCGCAGGGGCCGGACAAGCTCGCGCTGACCGCCGTCGACGAGGCCGGCGGCGCCGTCCTGACGGTCGACTCGGTGACCTTCCGGCCGGTGGACGTCGAGCAGTTGGACACCGCGGCCGCCACGGACGAGGGCCGCGACGCACTGTTCCGCCTGGAGTGGAGCACACTGCCGGCGGCCGCGGCCGCGGCGGCGCCGTCCTGGGTGCCGGTCGCCACCGGCGAGGAGGTGGCCGCGCTGGCCGCCGAGGCCCCTGCCGTCGCCGTCCTGGAGGCCCACGGCGGCGAGGACGCCGACCAGGTGCTCGCCCTGACCGCGCAGGCCCTGGAGGTCGTCCAGGCCTGGCTGGCCGACGCGGCCTTCGAGGACGCGCGGCTCGTGGTGGTCACCCGGGGCGCGGTGCCGGCCGGCACCGACGCCGACGTCACCGACCCGGCGGGCGCGGCGGTCTGGGGCCTGCTGCGCACCGCGCAGGCCGAGAACCCGGACCGGATCGTCCTGCTCGACCTCGACCCGGACACCGACGGCTCCTTCACCACCGTGCTCGGCGCCGTCCTGGCCGCCGACGAGCCGCAGGTCGCCGTCCGGGCGGCGGCACTCTCCGTGCCGCGCCTGGTCCGGGCGCAGGCCCGGCCCGCGACGGAGGCACCCGAGGCGTTCCGCCCGGACGGGACCGTCCTGGTCACCGGTGGTACCGGCTCGCTGGGCGCGCTGGTGGCCCGGCACCTGGTCACCGAGCACGGCGTCCGGCACCTGGTGCTGGCCAGCCGGAGCGGTCTCGGGGCCGAGGGCGCGCCGGAGCTGGTGGCCGAACTGGACGGGCTGGGCGCGGCGGTGACGGTCGCCGCCTGCGACGTGACCGACCGGGAGGCGGTGGCCGCGCTGCTGGCCGCCGTCCCGGCCGAGCACCCGCTGACCGGCGTCGTGCACACCGCCGGTGTGCTGGACGACGGCGTGATCGGCGCGCTGACGCCCGAGCGGCTGGCCCGCGTGTTCGCCCCGAAGGTGACCGCCGTGAGCCACCTGGACGAGCTCACCCGTGACCTCGACCTGACGACCTTCGCGGTGTTCTCCTCCGCCTCCGGGCTGTTCGGCTCGGCCGGCCAGGGCAACTACGCGGCGGCCAACGCCCACCTCGACGCCCTGGCGCACCGGCGCCGGGCGGCGGGCCTGCCCGGTACGTCCCTCGCCTGGGGCCTCTGGGAGCAGATCAGCGGCATGACCGCCCACCTGGGCGCCGCCGACCAGGCCCGGATGAGCCGCGGCGGGGTCCTGCCGATCGGCCCGGCCGAGGGCATGCGGCTGTTCGACGCGGCGCTGCGGACCGACACGGCGCTGGTCGTGCCGATCAAGCTGGACCTGCGGTCGCTGCGGGCCGACGCGGCCGCCGGCCGCACCACCCAGCCGCTGCTGCGGGGACTGGTGCGCTCCGGGCGGCAGTTGGCCCGGACGGCGGCCGGTGACAGCGGCGGTCTGACCCGCCGGCTCGCCGGCCTGGCCCCGGCGGCGCAGGAGGCCCTGCTGCTGGACCTGGTCCGCGGCCAGGTGGCGACCGTGCTCGGTCACGCCGGGCCCGACCAGGTCGGCCCGGAGACGGCGTTCAAGGACGCCGGCTTCGACTCGCTGACCTCGGTCGAACTGCGGAACCGGCTGCGCGAGGCGACCGGTCTGAAGCTGGCCGCGACGGTGGTCTTCGACTACCCCGCGCCGCTCGCCCTGGCCCGGTACCTGCACGGCGAGCTCGGCACCACCGACGACGCGCTGTCGATGGTGAACGCCAAGATCGAGGACATCGAGTCGCTGATCGCCGGACTGGTGTCCGACGAGTCCAAGAAGGCCGGCATCGTGCTCCGCCTCCAGGGGTTGGTGGCGAGGTTCAACGGGGTCGAGCAGACGGAGGAGTCCACGGTCGCCGAGCAGTTGGAGTCCGCCTCCGCCGATGAGGTCCTCGACTTCATCAACGACGAGCTCGGCATCTCTTGAGCACCACGCCTTCACGGTCTGCCCAAACCCCGGTGAGGAATTGACGATGGCCACGGACGAGAAGATCCTCAAGTACCTCAAGCGTGTCACGGCCGAACTGCACGACCTGCGCAAGCAGGTCCAGCGGAACGCGGACGAGCCGGTCGCGATCGTGGGCATGGCCTGCCGCCTGCCCGGCGGCGTGACCGGCCCCGAGAGCCTGTGGCAGCTGGTCAGTGAGGGCCGGGACGGCGTGTCGGCGTTCCCGGACGACCGCGGCTGGGACCTGGACGCGCTGTTCGACGACGACCCGGACAAGGCCGGCACCTCCTACGTCGCGCAGGGCGGGTTCCTGCGCGACGCCGGGAAGTTCGACGCCGAGTTCTTCGGGATCTCGCCGCGCGAGGCGCTCGCCATGGACCCGCAGCAGCGCCTGCTGCTGGAGACCTCCTGGGAGGCGCTGGAGCGCGCCGGCGTCGACCCGACCTCGCTCAAGGGCGCGGACGTCGGGGTGTTCAACGGGATCATGGGCGTCGACTACTTCTTCGGCGGCAACGTGCCGCCGGAGCTGGAGGGCTTCGCCGGGACGGGCGCGGCGGGCAGCGTGGCCTCGGGCCGGATCTCCTACGTGTTCGGGTTCGAGGGCCCGGCGGTCACCGTGGACACCGCCTGCTCCTCGTCCCTGGTGGCGATCCACCTGGCCGCGCAGGCGCTGCGCCGCGGCGAGTGCTCGATGGCACTCGCCGGCGGCGCGACCGTGATGGCGACACCGCACACCTTCGTGGAGTTCTCCCGCCAGCGCGGTCTGGCCTCGGACGGCCGGTGCAAGTCCTACGCGGACGCGGCGGACGGTACGGGCTGGGCCGAGGGCGCGGGCGTGGTCGTGCTGGAGCGGCTCTCCGAGGCCCGCCGCAAGGGGCACCGGGTGCTCGCGGTGCTGCGCGGGTCGGCGGTGAACCAGGACGGCGCGTCCAACGGGCTGACCGCGCCCAACGGCCTCTCCCAGCAGCGGGTGATCCGCAAGGCGCTGGCGGCGGCCGGGCTCACCCCGGCCGACGTGGACGTGGTGGAGGGGCACGGCACCGGCACGGTGCTGGGGGACCCGATCGAGGCGCAGGCGCTGCTGGCCACCTACGGCCAGGAGCGCGAGCCCGGGCGGCCGCTCTGGCTGGGCTCGCTGAAGTCCAACATCGGCCACGCCCAGGCGGCGGCGGGTGTCTCGGGCGTGATCAAGATGGTGCAGGCGCTGCGGCACGGCGTGCTGCCCGCCACTCTGCACGTCGACGCGCCGTCCTCCCAGGTGGACTGGTCGGTCGGCGCGGTCGAGCTGCTCGACCGCAGCCGGCCCTGGCCGGAGGTGGACCGGCTGCGCCGGGCCGGGGTCTCCTCCTTCGGTGTCAGCGGCACCAACGCGCACCTGATCCTGGAGCAGGCCCCCGAGGACGAGGTGGAGCCCCTCGCGGGTGAGGCCGCGCCGGGGGCCGGGGCCGTGCCGCTGGTGCTCTCGGCGAAGAGCGCCGGGTCGCTGGCCGGTCAGGCCGAGCGGCTGACCGCCTTCGTCGGTGCGTCGGAGCAGGAACTCCCGGACGTCGCCGCCGCGCTGGTGTCGCAGCGGGCGCTGCTGTCGGAGCGCGCGGTGGTGCTGGCGGGCTCCTCGGAGCAGGCGCTGGCGGGGCTGGACGCGCTGGCGCGCGGGGAGTCCGCCGCCGCGCTGGTGACGGGCAGCGGTTCGGTCCCGGCCCGGACGGTGCTGGTGTTCCCGGGGCAGGGGTCTCAGCGGGTCGGGATGGGCCGTGAGCTGGCGGAGCGGTACCCGGTGTTCGCCGAGGCCTTCGACGCGGCCTGTGCGGCGTTGGACGCGCGGTTGGCGGGGTGGACCGAGCACCCGGTCAAGGACGTGGTGTTCGGTACGGCCGGATCCCTCGACCAGACCGTGTACACCCAGGCCGGGTTGTTCGCGGTGGAGACGGCGTTGTTCCGGCTGGTCGAGTCCTGGGGCGTCCGGCCGGACGCCGTCAT
>NZ_JBEXYC010000130.1:0-4881 GCF_040630835.1 Kitasatospora sp. NPDC005751 | reverse complement strand
TTCGACCGCGCGGTGCGGACCCTGGCGGGTCAGGGGCACCGGGTGTTCGTCGAGGTCTCCCCGCACCCGGTGCTGCTCGGCGCGATGACCGAGTCCCTGGAGGAGGTCGCGCAGCAGGCGGGCGCGGCCGCCGTGCCCGCCGCCGTCTGCGGCACCCTGCGGCGTGACGACGGCGGCGCCCAGCGCCTGCTGACCTCGCTCGCCGAGGCCTTCGTGAACGGCGCGGCCGTCGACTGGACGGCCGTCCTCCCGGCCGGCCGGCGGGTGGACCTGCCGACGTACGCCTTCCGGCACGACCGCTTCTGGCCGAAGGTCCCGTCGGCGCTGCCGGCGGGCGGCCCGGCCACCGGCCGGGACGGGGCGGCCACACCGGCCGAGTCCGCGTTCTGGGCGGCCGTCGAGGGCGGCGACCTGGAGCAGCTCGCGGACACCCTGGCGATCGAGGACGGACGCGAGCGGCTGGGCGAACTGCTGCCCGCGCTGACGACGTGGCGGCGCCACGACCTGGACCGCTCGACCACCGCGAGCTGGCGCTACCGGATGGGCTGGGCGCCGGTCGCCGAGCCCGACCCGGGCGTGCTCACCGGCACCTGGCTCGTCGCGGTGCCCGAGGCGGACGCCGCCGGCGACCTGGCGCAGGGCTGCGCGGTCGCGCTGGGTGTGCGCGGGGCCGAGGTCGTGCCGGTCGAGGTCCCGGCCGGGACGACGGACCGTGCCGTCCTGTCCGCGCTGCTCGCCCGGGCGCTCCGGGAGGCGGGCGCGGAGCCGTCCGGCGTGACCGGCGTGCTGTCGCTGCTGGCGCTGGACGGGACACCGCTGCCGGACCACCCGGTGGTGACCGGCGGGCTGGCCGCCACCCTGACCCTCATCCAGGCGCTCGGCGACGCCGGGATCGAGGCACCGCTCTGGCCGGCCACCCGCGGCGCGGTCGCGGCCACGCCCGGCGAGCTGCCGACCGCTCCGGCGCAGGCACAGGTCTGGGGCCTCGGCCGGGTCGTCGGCCTGGAGCACCCGGACCGCTGGGGCGGTCTGATCGACCTGCCCGAGGTGCTGGACGACCGGGCCGGCGCCCGGCTGGTCGCGGTGCTCGCCGGCTGCGGCGAGGACCAGGTCGCCATCCGCCCGGCCGGGATGCTGGGCCGCCGGATGAGCCGGGCCGCCGGGGTGCGGGCCGGTGAGGACCGCTGGACCCCGCGCGGCAGCGTGCTGATCACCGGCGGCACCGGCGCCATCGCCGGGCACGTGGCCCGCTGGCTGGCCGAAGGGGGCGCGCCGCGCGTCGTGCTGACGGGCCGTTCCGGCCCGGCGGCCGCCGGGGTCGCGGCCACGGTCGCCGAACTGGCGGAGCGCGGCACCGCGGTGGACGTCGTCTCCTGCGACGTGAGCGACCGCGCGGCGCTGGCCGGGCTGGTGGACCGGATCGGGAAGACCGGTCCGGCGCTGTCCTCGGTGCTGCACACCGCCGCCGTCCTGGACGACGGCGTGGTCGACCGCCTCACCCCGGCCCGACTGGAGACGGTGCTGGCCGCCAAGGCCGCGAGCGCCGCCCACCTCGACGAGCTGACCGCCGACCTGGACCTGGACGCCTTCGTGCTGTTCTCCTCCGCGGCGTCGACCCTCGGCTCCGCCGGGCAGGGCAACTACGCGGCCGCCAACGCCCACCTCGACGCCCTGGCCGAGAACCGGCGGGCCCGCGGGCTGACCGGTCTGTCGGTGGCCTGGGGCCAGTGGGGCGGCGGCGGCCTGGCGGAGTCCAAGGAGGCGATCCGGGAGCGGATGAAGAAGCTCCCGATGTCGGCGATGGACCCGCAGCTGGCGGTCCGGGCCCTGGACGAGTCGCTGCGCGGCCCCGACGCCGTGGTGACGGTGATGGACGTGGACTGGGCCCTGCTGGCGCAGACCGCGGTGGACCTGCCGAAGGCCCCGCTGGTGCGGGACCTGCCGGAGGTCCGCCGGATCGCCACCACCGCCGCCGCCCGGCCCGCCGAGGCGGCCGGCGCGGGGGAGGGCGAGCTGGGCCGGCGGCTGGCGGGCCTGGACCGGGCCGAGCAGGAGCGGCTGCTGTCGGACCTCGTACGGGCCGAGGCGGCCGTGGTCCTGGGCCACGCGTCGGCGGACGGCGTCCAGGCCCAGCAGGCCTTCAAGGACCTCGGGTTCGACTCGCTGACCGCGGTGGAGATCCGCAACCGGTTGAACACCGCGACCGGACTGCGGGTGCCCGCTACGTTGATTTTCGACTACCCCACCCCGGTGGCGGTGGCCGCCTGGCTGCGCACCGAACTCGCCCCGGACGAGGCGGACTCGGTGCCGGTGCTCGACGACCTCGACCGGCTCGAATCCAGCCTGTCCGGTCCGGCACCCGACCAGGACACGAGCGAGCGAATCACGAGGCGGCTGCAGAGCATTCTGTCGAAGTGGATCGAGAAGCAGGGCGAAGCGGAATCCGGCAGCGGCGAGGTTGAACTCGAATCGGCGACACCCGACCAGGTGTTTGAGTTTCTCGACAAGGAACTTGGTCTGTCCAACTAGTTACTTCGCGCTAATTGACGGCATGTTTTGGTAAGGGGTCACTGTGGATAACCAAGAGAAACTCTTCGACTACCTCAAGAAGACCGCGGCCGAGCTCCAGGAGACGCGCAAGCGCCTGCACAAGCTGGAGGCCGGCGAGTACGAGCCGCTGGCGATCGTCGGCATGGCGTGCCGCTACCCGGGCAACGTGGAGACCCCGGAGGACCTCTGGGAGCTGCTGGCGGCCGGCGGCGACGCGGTGGGCGAGTTCCCCACCGACCGCGGCTGGGACCTGGAGAGCATCTACGACCCGGACCCGGAGAAGTCCGGCCGGTCGTACACCCAGTCCGGGGCCTTCGTGAAGGACGCCAGCGGATTCGACGCCGCGTTCTTCGGGATCAGCCCGCGGGAAGCCGTCGCGATGGACCCGCAGCAGCGCCTGCTGCTCGAAGTCGCCTGGGAGGCGCTGGAGCGCGCGGGAATCGACGCGGGAACGCTGAAGGGCAGCCGGACGGGCGTTTTCGTCGGTGGTTTCACCTCGAACTACCTGGTGAACCTGGAGCTGGCGGAAGGGGGCACGGCCGGGCTGGAAGGCCACATGATGACCGGCAACCTGACCGCCGTGCTCTCCGGCCGGGTCTCCTACGTCATGGGCCTGGAGGGCCCCGCCGTCACGGTGGACACGGCGTGCTCCTCCTCGCTGGTCGCGCTGCACCTGGCCTGCCAGGCGATCCGCGCCGGGGAGTGCTCGATGGCACTCGCCGGCGGTGTGACCGTGCTGGCGCAGCCCGGCATGTTCGTCGAGTTCTCCCGCCAGCAGGGCCTGTCGGTGGACGGCCGCTGCCGCGCCTTCTCCGACGACGCGAACGGCACCGGCTGGGCCGAGGGCACCGGCATGCTCGTCGTGGAGAAGCTCTCCGACGCGCGCCGCAACGGGCACAAGGTGCTCGCGGTGATCCGCGGCTCGGCGATCAACCAGGACGGCGCGTCCAACGGTCTGACCGCCCCCAACGGCCCCTCGCAGCAGCGGGTGATCCGCGCCGCGCTGGAGAGCTCCCGGCTGTCCGCCGCCGACATCGACGCGGTGGAGGCCCACGGCACCGGCACCAAGCTCGGCGACCCGATCGAGGCGCAGGCGCTGCTGGCGACGTACGGCCAGGAGCGCGGCGGCGGGCAGCCGCTCTGGCTGGGGTCGGTGAAGTCCAACCTCGGACACACCCAGGCCGCCTCCGGGGTGGCCGGCGTGATCAAGATGGTGATGGCGCTGCGCAACGGCCGGTTGCCGCGGACGCTGCACGTCAACGAGCCCACCCCGCACGTCGACTGGTCCGCCGGTGAGGTGGAGCTGCTGACCGAGTCCGTCCCGTGGCCGGCCGGCGAGCGGGTCCGCCGCGCGGGCGTGTCGTCCTTCGGTGGCAGCGGCACCAACGCCCACCTGATCCTGGAGGAGGCACCCGCCGAGGAGGACGCGGCCGAGCCGGTGGAGGCCGCGCCGCGGGTCGTCTCGGGCGCCGGCGCCTGGCCGGTGTCGGGCCGCTCGGCCGAGGGGCTGGCGGCGCAGGCCGGCCGGCTGCGGGACTGGGTGGCGGCGCGGCCGGAGGCGGAGCCCGCGGACGTGGCGTGGTCGCTGGCGACCATGCGCGCGACCTTCGAGCACCGCGCCGTGGTCGTGGGCGGGGACGGCGCGGAGCTGGCGGCCGGGCTGGAGAGCCTGGCCGACGGCGTGCCCAGCGGCGCCGTCGTCGCGGGCGTGGCCCGGGCCGACGCGCGGCCGGTCTTCGTCTTCCCCGGTCAGGGTTCGCAATGGCTCGGCATGGGCCAGGAGTTGGCGCGGTCGAGCCCGGTGTTCGCGGCACGGCTGGCGGAGTGCGAGGCGGCGCTGGCGCCGTATGTGGACTGGTCGCTGGGTGAGGTCCTGGCGGGCGCCGAGGGCGCGCCGGAGCTGAAGGCGGCGGATGTCGTCCAGCCCGCGCTGTGGGCGGTGATGGTGTCGCTGGCGGCGGTCTGGGAGGCCGCCGGGGTGGTGCCCGAGGCGGTGGTCGGGCATTCGCAGGGTGAGATCGCGGCGGCGGCGGTGGCCGGGATGCTGTCGCTGGAGGACGGCGCCCGGGTGGTGGCGCTGCGTTCGAAGTCGTTGAAGGTGCTGGCCGGGCTCGGCGGGATGCTGTCGGTGAGCCGGTCGGCCGCGGTGGTGGAGGAGCGGATCGCCCGGTTCGGTGAGCGGCTGTCGCTGGCGGCGGTCAACGGGCCTTCGGCGGTGGTGGTTTCGGGTGAGCCCGAGGCCCTGGAGGAGTTGAAGGCGGAGTTCGAGGCCGAGGGTGTCCGGGCTCGGATGGTCGCGGTGGACTACGCCTCGCACTCGGCGCAGGTCGA
>NZ_JBEXYC010000129.1:0-4936 GCF_040630835.1 Kitasatospora sp. NPDC005751 | reverse complement strand
CCAGATCCGGGAACGACTCCGCACCCGCCAGCTCCGCCGTCCCGAGGACAGCCCACCGACCACCCTCCGTCGCGGCGCCGTCCAGAGCAGCCGGAGCCCACTCCACACCGAACATCGACTCATTCGCCGCCCCGGTACCACCCGCCAGGTCCTCGGCCGAGGCCGCCCTCAGCACCAACGAACCGACCGACGCCACCAGCTCGCCCGCAGCATCGACCAACGTGATCGACACGCCCTCGCCCGAGGCAGCCGGTGCCACACGCACCCGGGCCGCCACCGCACCCGATGCGTGCACCTCGACGTCACTCCACGCGAACGGCAGCGTCAGGCCGTCCCCGTCGTCACTCAGGCCCGCCACGTGCAGTGCACTGTCCAGCAGGGCCGGGTGCAGCCCGAACCCGGACACGCCGACACCGTCCGGCAGCGCGACCTCGGCGAACAACTCCTCGCCACGCCGCCACGCCACACGCACCCCCTGGAACACCGGACCGTAGGCCAGGCCACTGGCGGCCAGGCGTGGGTAGAACCCGTCCAGGTCTACGGTCTCGGCGCCCGCCGGCGGCCACTCGCCCGGCAGCACAGTGTCGGCACTCGGCGCGACCGGTGCCAGCGCGCCCGTCGCGTGCCGGGTCCACTCCTCCGCGAAGGCCGCCTCCTCGGACTGGGCATACACCGCGACCGCACGGCGGCCGGACTCGTCCGCCTCGTCCACCGTCACCTGCACCCGGACCGCGCCCTGCGGCGGGAGCACCAGCGGCGCCTCGATCAGCAGTTCCTCGACCCGGCTGTACTCGGCTTCGTCGCCCGCGCGCACGGCCATCTCGACCAGCGCCGCCCCTGGGACGACGACCTGCCCGGCCACCACGTGGTCGGCCAGCCAGGGCTGTGCAGCCAGTGACAGGCGCCCGGTCAGCACCAGACCCCCGCTGGCCGGCAGTGTCACCGCCGCACCCAGCAGCGGATGACGCGCCGGTGACTGGCCCAGCCCGGCCGCGTCCACCACGCCGGAACCGGTCGGCAGCCAGTAGCGCCGGCGCTGGAAGGCGTAGGTGGGCAGGTCGACCTGCTGGGCACCCGTGTCCGCGTAGACCTGCTCCCAGGCGACCGGCACGCCCCGCACGAAGAGCTTCGCGAGCGCGGTGAACAGGGCGCGGGGTTCGTCACGGCCGCGACGGAGCAGCGGCAGCCAGAGCTCGGGCTCGCCCTGGTCGTCCGTGCGGGTCTGCGGGCCCATGCCGGACAGCACACCGTCGGGGCCGATCTCCACGAACGTCCGGACGCCGGCCGCGCGAAGGGCCTGCGCGGCGTCGTGGAAGCGAACGGCCTCGCGGACATGCTTCACCCAGTAGGCCGGGTCCGTGACCTCGTCCGTCACCGGGAGACCGGTGAGGGCGGAAACCATCGCCAGCTTGGGCGCGCGGTAGCTGACGGCGGCGACGACGCGAGCGAACTCCTCCAGCATCGGCTCCATCAACGGGGAATGGAACGCGTGCGAGACCTGCAGACGCTTCGTCCGAGCGCCGGACGCAGCCAACTGTGCGGCGGCCTGCAGCACTTCGTCCTCGACACCGGAGATCACCACCGCGCGAGGTCCGTTCACCGCGGCGATACCGACACCGGCCCGGCCCGCGATCGCTTCGAGAACCTGCTCCTCCGTGGCCTCGACAGCCACCATCGCACCACCGGACGGCAGTTGCTGCATCAGCCGGCCACGCGCGGCCACCACCGCACAGGCGTCCTCCAGCGACCACACCCCCGCCACATGCGCCGCCGCCAGCTCACCGATCGAATGACCGGCCACCACCTGCGGACTCACACCCCACGACTCCAGCAGACGGAACAACGCCACCTCGACCGCGAACAGTGCGGGCTGCGCCCACCCCGTCTCATCGATCGGGCCCTCACCCCGAATCACACCCGCCAGCGATCCGTCCAAGTGCTCAGCCAGCCCCGCACAGACCGCGTCGAATGCCTCGGCGAACACCGGGAACGCGGCATACAAGCCCTGCCCCATACCGACGCGCTGCGCACCCTGGCCGGTGAACACGAACCCGACCTTGCCCGCACCACCCACGGACCCGGTCACCACACCCGGAACCTCACGGCCCCCGGCCAGCGCCGCAAGACCGGCCAGCAACTCCTCGCGGTCCGAGCCCAGCACCACCGCCCGCCGCTCCAACGCCGCCCGCGACACCGCCAACGACCAACCCAGGTCCAGGACATCAGCATCGGAGCGCTCAACGAACGCCGCCAACCGCTCCGCCTGCCCGGCAAGACCCTCCGCCGACCGCCCCGAGAGGGACCACGGCACCACCGGCAGCGTCCAGCCCTCGCCCCTCGGCGCGACAGCCTCCTCGGCCGGCGCCTGCTCGACGATCACGTGTGCGTTGGTCCCGGAGAACCCGAAGGACGACACACCCGCCCGACGCGGCCGCTCACCCGTCTCCGGCCACGGCTGCGCCTCGGTGACCAGTCGGACGGCGCCGGACTCCCAGTCGATCCGCGAGGACGGCTCGTCCGCGTGCAGCGTCGCCGGCACCACACCGTGCTGCATCGCGGCAACCATCTTGATGACACCCGCCACACCGGCGGCCGCCTGGGCGTGACCGATGTTCGACTTCACCGAGCCCAGGAGCAGCGGCCGGTCGGCCGGCCGCTCCTGGCCGTAGGTCGCCAGCAGCGCCTGCGCCTCGATCGGGTCACCCAACCGCGTGCCGGTGCCGTGGCCCTCGACGACATCCACGCCGTCGGCGCCGACTCCGGCGTTGGCCAGCGCGGCCCGGATCACCCGCTGCTGGGACGGGCCGTTCGGCGCCGTCAGACCGTTGGACGCGCCGTCCTGGTTGACCGCCGTACCGGTTACCACCGCGAGCACCTTGTGACCGTTGCGGCGTGCGTCCGACAGCCGTTCGACCACCAGGACGCCGACGCCCTCGCCCCAGCCGGTGCCGTCGGCGGACTCCGCGTAGGCCTTGCAGCGCCCGTCAGCGGCCAGGCCGCGCTGCCGCGAGAAGTCGATGAAGGTACCCGGTGTCGACATCACCGTCACACCACCCGCCAGCGCGAGCGAACTCTCCCCCGACCGCAGCGACTGGCAGGCCAGGTGCAGCGCCACCAGCGACGAGGAGCACGCCGTGTCCACCGTCACCGCCGGGCCCTCCAGCCCCAGCGCATACGCCACCCGCCCGGAGACGACCGACCCCATGCCTCCGGTGCCGAGATAGCCCTCGGCCTCCTCCGGTACGGGGTAGAACGGCAGGTAGTCGTGGTAGAAGAGGCCGGCGAACACGCCCGTCGCGCTGCCCCGCAGCCCCGTCGGGTCGATCCCGGCACCCTCCAGCGCGTGCCAGGACGTCTCCAGCAGCAAGCGCTGCTGCGGATCCATCACGACCGCCTCACGCGGACTGATCCCGAAGAACTCCGCGTCGAACTCGGCAGCTTCGTAGAGGAATCCACCCTCGCCGGAGACGCTCTTGCCCACCGCGTCCGGATCCGGATCAACCAGGTTCCCCGGCCAGCCGCGGTCCGTCGGGAAGTGGCCGATCGCGTCCCCGCCCGAGGCCAGCAGCTGCCAGAACTCCTCCGGTGACGACACCCCGCCCGGGAACCGGCAGGCCATACCGACGATGGCCACGGGTTCCTGCTGCCGGCCCTCCACCTCGCGCAGGCGCTCCCGGGTCTGCGCCAGGTCGGTGGTGACCCGCTTGAGGTAGTCACGGAGCTTCTCTTCGTTCGCCATCCGATGGACGCCTTCCTCATTTCGCACGGTGGTACGGCGACGTACTCAGAGCCCGAGCTGGTTGTCGATGAAGTCGAACATGTCGTCGTCACTGGCCGATTGGATCGTCTCGGCGACCGAGGCGCCCTCGTCGCCCTCGCCGGACCCGGCGGTGTCGCTCAGCGCCGAGAGGATGTCCTTGAGCCGCGCCGTGACCCGGGCCCGGGCGTCTTCGTCGCCCAGGAGCTCGGTGACCGAGGCTTCGAGCCGGTCGAGTCCGGAGTACGCCGCCAGGGCGCCCGACACCTCGGCGACCGACCCGAAGGTCTCCTGGGCCAGGAAGTCGGCCAGGGCCGTCGGGCTCGGGTAGTCGAAGACCGCCGTGGCCGGCAGCCGCAGGCCGGTGGCGCTGTTCAGTCGGTTGCGCAGTTCGACGGCGGTGAGCGAGTCGAACCCGACGTCCCGGAAGGAACGTTCGGCGTCCAGACTGCCCGGTCCGGCCATCCCCAGCACCAGGGCGGCCTGCGACAGCACGAGCTCCCGCACCACCTCCCGCTGCTCGTCCGGCCCCAGCCCGGCCAACCGCGCGGCCAGGGCGCTCCGACCGTCGGCGGGAGGCTCCGCGACCGATCGACGGGCCGACCCACTGGCCCGCGATCCGCGCACCAGGCCGGACAGCAGCGGCGGGACCTCGCCGGATCCCCTCAGGGCAGCCAGGTTCAACTCCGCTGCCACGAAGAGCGCTTCGGGCCGGCCGACGGCCGCCTCCAGGACGGCGAGCCCGCGTGCGTCGGACAGTGGCCGCAGACCCTGCCGGCCCATCCGGCGGCGGTCCGCCTCCGAGAGCTCACCCGCCATGCCGTTCTCCCACGGACCCCAGGCCAACGACACCCCCGGCAGGCCCTCGTGCCGCCGGTGAGCGGCCAGCGCGTCCAGGAACGTGTTCCCCGCCGCGTAGTTCGCCTGACCCGCGTTACCGATCACACCCGCGATCGAGGAGAACAGGACGAACATGTCCAGGTCCAGGTGACGGGTCAGCTCATGCAGATGCCACGCCGCGTCGACCTTCGGCCGCATCACCGCCGCCAACCGCTCCGGGGTCAGCGAGGCGACGAGCCCGTCATCCAGGACACCCGCCGCGTGGACGACACCGTTCAGCGCCAAGCCCGCCAGCGCGTCCGCGAGTTCCTCGCGATCGGCCACGTCACAGGCCGCGAC
>NZ_JBEXYC010000128.1:0-4943 GCF_040630835.1 Kitasatospora sp. NPDC005751 | reverse complement strand
GGGGGTGATGTCGGTGACGGGAGTGGCGAGCCGGGCGAGCACGAGGTCGCGGTCGGTACGGGGGACGAGTTCGACGATGTCCCGGACCTGACCCGTGGTGGTGGTGAGGTCGGTGCGGCCGACGGTGGCGGTGGCTTTACGGGCGGGCGGGCCGGCGGGGACGTTCGGTTGGGCCGGGTTGTCGGCGAAGCAGGACGCGGCGGTGACGATCCAGTGCGGGTCGACCAGGGCGCCGGTGCAAGCGCGTTCGCCCTCACCGATCACCAGGCGCGCGGTGAAGGCGTAGGAGTTGTCCGCAGCGGCGTCACCGACCACAGCGCCCGCCGGGACGAGCGTGCTCAGAGTGACGACGGTCAGGGCCGCGGCCAGTACTCCGGCCCGCCGGGAACGGGGAGGGGCCTTGCGGGGCATGGGAGTGCCTTTCGGAAGAGTGAGTGAGGCGGCCCGGTCGGTGCGGAACGGTCTTCCTCCGCTGTCGTGCGGCGGTCGGTGACCATCGGATGGGCGCACGGACCGGGCGTCAGGCCGTGGCGGTGATCTCCAGCAGGGTGAACACGCGCTCCTGTGGGTCCGCGGTCTCGCCGACCGGCGTCCACTTGTTCTTCTCGACGTCGAAGGACTTGGCCTCGGTGCCTGTCCGCATGTCGAGGCGTACGGCGTAGTCGTTGCCCTTGGCGCCGTAGACGGAGGGGAGTTCGAGACTCAGCCGGCCGGTAGAGCCGATGACCTGGAAGCAGAACCGGCCGCGGCCGACCGGGTCCGTGGCCGTCATACCCCGGGCATTGACTTCGAGCAGTCCGGGACGGCTGTCGCAGGTGACGAGCAGGATCCGTCCGTCGCCGCTCTTCAGTCTGATGCCGCGCTCCTGGAAGATCCTGTCCGCCTGCGGGTATGCGAAGTCCTCGACGGCCGGCGGCGGGGTGTCGTCTGCGGAGGGGGCGCCTGCCCCTGTTGCGGCGGGTACGGGGGCGGCGCCGACCGCGGTCAGACCCCCCAGGGTGACGACACCGACGGCCAGGCAGCGGTACAGGGTCTTCATGCTGGCATGCCTCCTCGTGCAGGAATTACATGGGCACGGTAATGGCGCAATCGAAGTAGACGATGCGTGGGCGCCGGCCGGAGCCAGGTGCTTCGCCATCGGACCGAAGGCCCATTGGTATCACGACCACCGAGTTCCACAAAGAGTCGGGTTCGAGCCAATGCCACGACCGGAACGACCTGCGAAAACCCCTTCCGGAATCCGGCCATCCGGCTGTCAACTCCATATGTTTCCATGGCAACCAGTGATTTCCTCCAGCTGTTGGCCCCGACGCGATCGATCCGTGGAATGGCTCGTAAGTTCAACATCAAGTCCATGGGTGCACGACCTGTGCGACAGTTCGAAAAGCTGTTGCAGATGACCCAGAAAGCCGTCTATTTCCCATCGAGAGGCACCCAAGAAATGGAGTAGAAATGGTCGATAGACGACCCGTGACCGTGCCCGTGTCGATTCGTCGGCGCCGCGCCCGGTTCACTGCGGCGACGACGCTGTCGCTGGTTATGACGGTCTTCGGCACGACGGTGGCGGCGGCGGTCCCCGCCGAACCGGGGCCGGCGCCGCTGCCCGCGGGCGCGCGGGCCCAGGTGGTCGAGGCGTGGACGACCGGAGGGTCTGCGGTCAAGGACGCCGCGGCCGCCGCCCTGCTCGGCGGTGACGGCGAGATCGGCGACTTTCTGGCCACCGGCCTGCAGCGGGCGACCACCGAGGACGAACGCCTCGCGGTCCTGAAGATGCTCGCCTTCTCCGGTACCGGTGTGCGGACCGCCGCCCAGAAGGCGCTGAGCGGTTCGGACGAGGAACTTCGCCAGTTCGTGCTGACCGGCTTCCAGGCACCGCTGCAGGAGGACCGGCGCGCTGCCGCCCTGGCCGCGATCGGCACCGGCGGCCGCGCGGTCCAGGAGGCGGCGCGGACAGCGCTCGACGACGGTTCCGTAAAGGCGTTGACGGACTTCATGGGTGAGGGTCTCGCCCGGGCGAGGGAGGAGGACGACCGGGTCCGGGTCATCAAGATCCTGGGGACCGGCGGCCCCGAGGTGCAGAAGCTCGCGCAGCGGGCCCTGAACGGAACGGCCGAGGACATCACGGATTTCCTGGAGAACGGGCTGGAACTGGCCCGGGCCCGCGACCAGGAGACTCTGACCATTGGCCAGCTCGTCGAGGCCGCCACAGAGGCAGGCAGACGCGCCAAGGCCGAGACCGAAGCGGCCAAGGTGGCGGGCGAGCGAGCCCAGGAGGCCTCCCGGCTGGCCAAGGAGGCCGCGCAGAAGGCCGCCGCCGAAGCCGAGGCGGCCAAGAACGACCTAGTGAAAGCGGGACAGGCGGCGAACCGCGCAGCCGAGGCGGCGGAGGGTGCGGCCAACGCCGCGCGGACCGCGATCCAGGCTTCCAACATGGCGGTGGCCGCGGCCCGGACGGCGGCGAACGCGGCCCGCGGCGCGGCCAGTGCCGCAGCGGCCGCAGGGCAGGCCGCCACACGCGCCTACCAGGCAGCCTCGGCGGCTCGCCAGGACGCGGGCCAGGCTCAGGCGGCCCGCAACGCCGCGCAGGCCGCCCGGGAGGCGGCAGCCGGCGCCCGCAGTGCCGCGGACGCCGCCGCGAGCGCGGCCGTCGCGGGCGGGCAGGCCGGGCTCTCCGCGGCGAGCGCGGCCGGCGCGGCGCGCCACGCGGCGGATGCCGCGGACGCGGCGAGCGCGGCCGGCGTGTCCGCTGGCCAAGCCACCGCGCAGTCCCGGCGGGCGACGGAGGCGGCCGCTGTCGCGCGCAGCGCTTCCGCCGCCGCGGACGCGGCATCCAAGCGGGCCAACTCGCTGGCCTCCCGGGCGGCTTCGGCCGCGAAGGACGCGCAGTCGGCCGCCGCCGGGGCCGCGACCCACGCGGAGAACGCCGCGAAGGCAGCGGACGACGCCGCCAACCAGGCGGGCAACGCCCAGGACTGGGCGAACAAGGCCACCGAGCACGCCAATGCGGCCGTGGCAGCCGCCCAGTTGGCCACGAACGCGGTGACGGTGGCGCAGAGCGTCGAGGCGCTCGCCCGCGAGAGCGAGCAGGAACAGCTCGACGCCGACAGCAAGGTGGGGGTCGAGGAGGCCACGACGCTCCGCAAGGCCGAGCAGGAGCTGGCGCGGTCGCGGGAGACCGCCGCGACCCAGGCGGCAGCCGTCGACGAGGCCACCCGGCAGTTGGTCGCCAAGGCCGCCGACCCGGCGGTCGACACCGCGACCGCCGTCACCGCCGGCCGCAGGGCCGCTGTCAACCTGCTGGCCAGCGGCGGTGCGTGGACCAGCCGGGCGGCCCAGACCGCGCTCTCCGGCACCGACCGGGAAGTGATCGACTGGGCGGTGTCGCATTACCCGCAGGCCCTGCGGCAGGACGATCGGGAGAAGGCCCTGGTGCTCGCCTCCGTCGGCGGCCCCGGCCTGGCGGAGGCGGCCCAGCGGGCGCTGGCGGCCGACAGCCCGGCGCAGGTCCAGGCCTTCCTCACCCAGGGCGCCCACGACGTCCAGGCCGAGGACAACCGGGTCCGGATTCTCAAGCTGATGAACAACGCGGGCAAGGCGGTCAGCGCCGCCGGGAACGCCGCCCTGAACGACGGTTCCTCGAAGGCCCTGACCGACTTCCTGGTCACCGGCTACTGGCCGGCCAAGGCCGAGGACGACCGGGTGACTGCGACCGCCGTCATGGGTCGTGGCGGTCCCGCCGTGGTTTCCCTCGGGCAGGTCGTGCTGTCGGGTCCGGACACGATGCAGAGCGACTTCGTCGCCTGGGGCCAGTACCGGGCGGCCCAGCAGGACCAGGACACCGCCGCCCACGTGGCGGCGGTTCGGGCGTTGATCGCGAACGCCGCCGGGGTCGCTGCGCAGGCGAACAAGGATGCGGCCGAGGCGTCCGCGGTCGCGGCCCGGGCCCGTTCGGCCTCCGAGGAGGCAGGCCAGTGGGCCGATCGGGCCCGGGCATCGGCTGCCCAGGCGAAGGGCTACGCGGACGAGGCACGCGACAGGGCCGCGGAGGCCACGGCCTCCGCCACCGCTGCGGCGTCCTCCGCCCAGCAGGCGACGACCGCTGCGGTCACGGCGAGGCTGGCCAGCCGGCAGGCCAACTACTCCGCGAGCCAGGCCGCGTCGGCGGCCCACGCCGCGGTCGCCTCAGCGGACGGCGCCGCCGCGTCGGCGGCGGGCGCCAGGGAGGCGGCGCTGGCTGCCGGCAAGAGCCAGGAGGAGGCCCGGGAAGCCGCGAACGAGGCCGGGGCGATCGCGACCCGCAAGTACGCGCAGGAGCAGGCGGCGGAAGCGGCCAGGGCAGCGGAACAGGCCCGCCAGGACGCCGCGAACCACGTCAACCGCTTCGACAACGCGGCCTACGAGACCGTCCAGCTGTTCTCGACACCGGGCCCCGATACCTTCATCGACCCCAAGGCTCTGGCCCGCAGGTATGCCACGCTGACCGGTGAGCTGAGCACCGGGCTGGGCGGCATGGCGCTGCTGAGCCTGCTCGGCGGCCCGCCAGGCCTGGCCTTCTCCGAGACGTTCGGCGTGACGTCACTGGTCACCGGTGGGGTGAGCGCCCTGCTGTCCGGATACGGGCACGGCTGGACCAGCTCGCAGTTCAAGTCCTCCGTCGCGATGTTCGGCTTCAACCTCCTCCTCGCCGGGCAGGGGTACACGGTCAGGAACTTCGCCGATCTCGCACCGCAGATCGCGGACAGGGGGGCCCAGGCCCTCATCGGTGGAGGATCGGCCGCCGTGAACTTCATCACCTCGAAGCCCTGGAAGCGAATCCCTCACCCCTGGTAAACGAGCGCCCGTGGGGCGGCGGCCGCCGAACCCCGCCAGGACACCGAAGCCTGCTACAACGCCGACCTCCTCGCGCGCTGGGCCAAGGCCGCCCACCGCTACCAGCCGCTGAC
>NZ_JBEXYC010000127.1:0-4948 GCF_040630835.1 Kitasatospora sp. NPDC005751 | reverse complement strand
GGTCAGGCCCCCACCCTGCGCATACCGCACACCATTGGCATACCGCAGGGATCACTACCTGTCACCACCGACAACAGAACGAAAATCTCAGTAGGGGAGGAGCTGAAGGCCTACCAGATGTCGGAGATCGCCCTGTACACCATCGACCAGGTGGCGATCGCCATGGACTTCGACACCGGCGCAGGACACCGCCAGGTCGTCGACCGGGTCCAGCAATTTGCCCGGCAACAGGCGCCCGCCCGCCCGGCCGAGGAGCACGCCCGGGTTGCGACCTGGGTGCTGGAGAGCCTGATCAACACCGGCGATCTCGAGCGGACGTTCCGACACGACTACGGGTTCTTCGACGCCGACGGTGTCTACCAGGTGTTGACTTGGCACTTCAAGCTCATCGAGGAACGCCGCGACGCCGAGGGGCGCCTGTATCTGCGCGCGTCGAACGAGGCGCTGAACGTTCTCGTCGGTGCTCTGGACACCGATGTCGAGTCCGCGCAGGTCGCCGCAGAGGTCAAGCTCGACAATCTCATCCGACGCGGCCGGCTCGCGGACGCGAAACTCGTCGCGGAGCAGGCGCGGATTCGCACTATCCAGTACGGCGAACAGATCCGGGCGCACCTGGACGCGACCCGCCGCAACATCCAAGCGGTTGACTGGTTGGAGAAGATCCCCGACTTGATCGATCAGTCGCTGGCGCACATTCAGGAACGAGTCCGCGCCGAGCAGGCCATCGCCCAGAGCATGCGAGACGCCCGCGACGAGGCCGACGACGGCGACCGCAAGAGCCAGGCCGCGGAACTGGTGGAGATCGTCGAGGACTGCATCGTGCGGCACGGCCGTCTCCAAGGCCGCATCATGGACGCGCATGACGTCTTCCGCGAAGAGCAAGACCGCCAACAGTTCTCCCCGCAGCCCCAGCGGGCAGCCTTGGACCTGCACGGCCAACTGCTTCGGCCGCTACTCGACCTGCCGATCACCCAGGCCCTTCAGCCAGCGGGCCGATTCTTCGCCCAGTCCGCAGGCCCTGACCTTCCTGACCTGCTCGACCTGGCCGCCCTGGTCACCCTGCTGCTGAGGCCGACACCGCAGCGGGCCCGATTCGCCGGGGAGGTGCCCGACGTCGACACACAGCCGTCCCCGGAACACCGGCGCTTCAGCTCGCAACTGTGGCAGCAGGCCGAGGAACTCCTACACCGTCCGGGGGCCGCCCGCACCTTGTCGAGCCTGCTCGACGAAGCCGCCGCCCTCGACCCCGAACTGCCGCACCTGGTAGCGCTTCTGGGCGTCGACGCGCACGGCCCGCAACCCCACGCCGCGCTGCGCCGCCGCGAGGAGCACATCGTGCTGGCCGTGCCCGCCGACACCACCTTCGACACCCAGGGCTTCCACGGCGACGAACTGCTGATCACCACAGCCCGGCTCACCCGCACCCCCGATACCGCGCACGCGGCCGGGAGCCCCGGGCCCACCCACACCGACCCCACCGACGGGAGCACGCAGTGATGACCCACCCCGGTGCCGCTGACGACGTCGAGGCCGCGGCGCTCCTGGTCAGTTACGGCTTCAGGCCCAAACTGCGCCCCCACCGCCAAGAGGGCTACGGCGACCTGGTGCGCCGTTACGACGAGGACCCGTCCTTCCACGCGCTCGTCGACCGCTGCGCGGAAGGCCTGGGCCTGCGCGTCGTCGCCGTCACCATGCGTTCGGGCACCGTCCTTGGGTCCCGGCCCGGCTCGGTGTTCGAACCCAAGCTCGAGCAGTACGCCCGCCAGACCCGTCGGCCCGACATGCGCGAACCGGAGCGGCTCCTGCACGCCGTCGCGCATCTGGCGATTGCCGCCCTGAGCTTTCCCCGCCCGCAGGACCTGGCCGATGACGGCTACGTAGGATGGGTGACCGTGCAGGGCGTCGACGACCTGGTCGCCCACATCTGCCAGGAACTGGACGACCGGGCCGCGGATGATGGCCACAACACCGACCCCGCCGCCGAGGCCCCCGCCCTGGAGCGGGCCTGGCGCGCCTACCTACGTCGCCCCGGTTCTGCGTCCACCACCGACGGCCGCCTCGCCCCGCCCACCCGCGAGGCGATCGTGGCCAAGGCCCTGCGCTACCTGGTCGACCAGGGCATGCTCGCCGAACGCGGCGACGAGGACACCCCGGGAAAGGTCTTCCGCACCACCAGCCGCTACCAGCTGCAGGTCCGCGACCTGGCCGCGGTCGAGGCCTACGACGAACTGCTGCGCCTGGGCGTCGTGCCGCCGGGGGACGCCACGCGGGCGACGCTGCGCGTGTCCGTCACCGACCCGACCCTGCTCTGACCCGAGGGAACATTTCGCATGTACGAACTCTCCCGGATCCGGCTGTGCTCGGTCGGGCCGGCCGGTGCCCGCTTCCATGACGTCGTCCTGGACTTGCGCGGGGCGGGCCAGCCCATCGACGTCGAGCAGGATGACCTGTTCGGCCCCGCGACTCATACCCTGCGCCCGTCGCCTGCGAGCATCCTCTTCCTGGAGAACGGCGGTGGGAAGACCGTCCTGCTCAAGCTCGTGTTCTCGGTGCTGCTGCCAGGCCGCAAGCAGGTCAAGGACGCCCCGAACCCGCGCCTGATCGAGGACTTCGTCCTGGCCGGGGACGTCTCCCACGTCGTCCTGGAGTGGATGCACGCCACCACGGGAGACCTGCTGGTCTCCGGCAAGGTGATGACGTGGAAGGACGACGTTGTCTCGAAGGTCACCAAGAACTTCCAGGAGGGCTGGTACTACTTCCGCCCGAACGGCACCCTCAACCTGGAGAACCTGCCCGTCACCGAAAACGGCCGCTACCTCGCCCTGGACGCCTTCCGCCAGCAGACACAAGAGCGTCAGGCCGAAGACGAGAGCCTGGAGGTGACCTGGCCGCCCAGCCACACCGGATGGACCGATCGACTGGGACTTCTCGGCCTGGACCCGGCGCTGTTCCACTACCAGCGAGTCATGAACCGCGACGAAGGCGAGGCCGTCCACGCGTTCGCCCTCGACTCCGACGCCCGGTTCGTAGAGTTCCTCCTGGAGGCCGTGACCGAACCCGAGCCGCTGGACGCGCTCGCCTCCCTGGTGGCCAAGCACGTCCACAAACTGGCCCAACGCCGCAGCCTGCAATGCGAAAGCGACTTCGTCTCCGGCACCTTGGACCTACTCGAGCCCCTGATGGACGCATCACGGGCTGTCACCACGGCACGGGCCGCCACCGGGCAGGCAACCCGGGACCTCACCCATTTCGCGGGCCAGATCGCCCGCCGGGTCCTGGAGGACGACCAGCGCGTCGAACAGCTCCGCGACCGTGCCGGGGAGCTGAAGGGAGAACTGGACCAGGCGGAACTCGATGCCAAGCGCTGGCAGGCGGCCGAAGCCCAGCAGGAACTCGCCCTGGCCGGCCTGCTCCTGAAGCAGGCCGAGGCTGCCCTGAGTAGTGCCAAAGACGACGTCGTGAGCGCCAACCGCCTCGTCGCCGCCTGGCATGCCACCCCCCAAGTGCTGCACTACCGGCAAAAGACCGCCGACGCCCAACTGCTGCGCGACCAGGTCGCCGCCGGCGAACAAAGGGCCCGGCCCGCGCTGGAGGCCCGCGACCGCCACGCCAGGCAGTTTGCCCTCGGTCTGCGCGCCTTGGACACCCAGGCGCGTGCCTCGGCGCAGACCGAGGTCACCGCCGCTGAACAGCACACGAAATCCGCCACCGACCAGCGCCACCTGCACGGCCAGGCCGTGTGCCGGGCCGCCGACGCAGCTGCCCAGGCTCGCACCCACCTCGACCGGGTCGCCGCTGCCGTCGCCGACGCCGAGCGCGCCGTGGCCGACCATCTGGCCCCCGGCGTCGACCTCCTGCCCGAGGCATCCCTCGAGGCCGGCAAGGCCCTGGAAGCCACCGCCGAACGCCTCGCCGGCCTGGACGTGGAGCAGGACGAGATCGCCGCCCTCCACGAGACGGCGCAAAACGCCCTCGAGCAGGCCGTCGGCAAGGAGGCCGAAGCGAAGAACCAGGCCCGGCGAGCCCACGACCGGCTCGACGACGCCGACACCCTCGCCGCCGCCCTGCACCGCGACCCCTTGGTGTCCGAACTCCTCGATGGCGAGCAGATCGACCTCGCCCAGGACACCGAGGTCCTGCGTGAACGCCTCACCGAACAGGCCTCACGAGCCGACAAGGACACCATCACCTTGCGCCTGGAGGAGATGCGTGACGAGCAGGCCCGCCTCGCACTGGCCGACGGCAAACGCCTGCCCCCACCCCAGATCCTCACCCACGCCTGCGAACGGCTCCAAGCCGAGAACATCTACGCCTGGACGGGCTGGGACTACCTCGCAGACCTCCCCGCCCACCGCCGCGAAGACCTACTGGCCCGAGCCCCCCACCTGGTCAGCGGCGTGCTTCTGAACGATCCCGCCGACCTCGATACCGCCCGCGGCGTCCTCGAACAGCTGCAACCCGGCGCCACGGCCTTCGTCTCGGTCGCCGCCACCGCAGCCCTCGACGACCCCGCCAGCCACCTCGCCGGGACCGCGTTCGCCCTGCCGTTCCACTCCGCCCTGTTCGACGACGACGCCGCCCGCGCGGAGCACCTCGCCATCGAGGAACGCTGGAACCAGCGCAGCGAGCAGCTCACACAGCTCACCGACCGCCGTCGCCAACTGGAGAACCTGCGCCACCGCCTCGACAACTGGCGCACCACCTACCCCGTCGGTGCCCTTGCCCTCTTGCGCGAAGCAGCCGCCACCGCCTCACAAGCCGTCACCACGGCCGAGGAACTCACTGCGGACCGGCGCACGCAAGCGGGCCGACTCGCCCAGCGCCGCGACCAGATCGTGACCGAACAACGTGCGGCCCGCGACACCCAGACCCGCCAGGACCTCACCTGCCGCCGCCTTGCCGAACTGGCCGAACGCCTCCACCAGATCCCGACCTGGAAGGAGCAGGC
>NZ_JBEXYC010000126.1:0-5349 GCF_040630835.1 Kitasatospora sp. NPDC005751 | reverse complement strand
GTCCGTGCTGGCCGCGGTGGAACCGCGCCCGGGCCGGATCCCGATGGTGTCCGCGATGACCGGGGAGACGCTGACCGGTGAGGAGTTGGACGCCGTCTACTGGTACGGCAGCCTGCGGGCGACGGTGCACTTCGACCGCGCGGTGCGGACCCTGGCGGGTCAGGGGCACCGGGTGTTCGTCGAGGTCTCCCCGCACCCGGTGCTGCTCGGCGCGATGACCGAGTCGCTGGAGGAGGTCACCCAGGAGGCTGGGCCGGGCGCGGTGCCCGCCGCCGTCTGCGGCACCCTGCGGCGTGACGACGGCGGTGCGACCCGCCTGGTCACCTCCTTCGCCGAGGCCTTCGTCAGCGGCGCGGCCGTCGACTGGGCCGCCGTGCTCCCGGCCGGACCGGGAGTGGACCTGCCGACCTACGCCTTCCAGCACGAACGGTTCTGGCCCAAGGGCACGCTGGGCGAGCTGCGCTCCGCGCGCCCGGGCGGCGGTGACGCGCTGTCGCTCGGCCTGGGCGCGGTGGGCCACCCCATGCTCGGCGCGGTGGTGGAACTGGCCGGTGGCGCGGGCCTGGTGTGCATGGGCCGGGTGTCGCTGCGCACGCACGCCTGGCTGGCCGACCACGCCGTCGGCGGCGTCGTCCTGCTGCCCGGCACCGGCTTCGTGGAGCTCGCGGTGCGCGCCGGTGACCAGGTGGGCTGCGGCCTGCTGGAGGAACTGACGCTGCACGCACCGCTGGTGCTGCCCGCCGACCGCGGCGGGGTCCAGCTCCAGGTGGTCGTCGCCGCGCCCGACGCCGAGGGCCGCCGCGGGGTCGAGGTGTTCTCCCGCCCCGAGGAGACGGCCGCCCCGCAGGCCTGGGTCCTGCACGCGAGCGGTGTGGTCGCCCCCGCCACCGCGGCCGGGCGGACCGACGAGGACTTCCTGGTGTGGCCGCCGAAGGACGCCGCACCGGTGGACATCACCGACGTGTACGCGGTGCACCTCGCCGAGGTGTACGGCCCGACGTTCCACGGCCTGCGGGCCGCCTGGCGCCGGGGCGACGACGTCTTCGCCGAGGTCGCGCTGCCCGAGGGGGCGGCGGCCGAGGCCGGCGCGTTCGGCCTGCACCCGGCGCTGCTCGACGCCGCCCTGCACGCCTCGCTGCTGGCGGAGCCGGTCGTCGAGGCCGAGCCGGGCCAGGTACCGATGCCGTTCGCGTGGACCGGCGTCGAGCTGCACGCCGGTGGCGCGTCGGTGCTGCGGGTGCGGCTGCGCCAGGACGCCCAGGGCGGTGTGTCGCTGACCGCCGCGGACGCCACCGGCGCACCCGTGGTGTCGGTGGGGTCGCTGGTGAAGCGGCTCGTCGCGATGGACCAGCTGCGCTCCGCGCAGAACGAGTTGAACGACTCGCTGTTCGTCCAGGAGTGGACCGAGGTGCCCACCGGCGCCGCCCCGGCCGGCGAGTGGGCGCTGATCGGCGCCGACCGCTTCGGGCTGGTCGACGAGCTGGGCGCCGCCGCTGTGCCGGTGCGCGCCTTCGCCGGCATCGCCGAGCTGGCCGCCGCCGTCGAGACGGGCGAGGCCGCTCCCGGCACCGTCCTGCTGTGCGCGGACGCCCTGCTCGGCGGGGACGCGGACCAGGGCGCCGGCCTCCCGGACACGGTGCGCCGGGCCGGTGCCGAGGCACTGCGGCTGGTGCGCGAGTGGCTGGACGAACCACGCCTGGACGCCGCGCGGTTGGTGGTCGTCACCCGGGGCGCCGTGGACGCCGGCGGCGAGGCGGTGACGGACCTGGCGGCGGCCTCCGTACGGGGGCTGCTGCGGTCCGCCCAGGCCGAGAACCCGGGCCGGCTGGTCCTGGCCGACCTCCCGGCCGTCGAGGCCGGCGCCCGAAGCGCGCTGCTGGCCACCGTGGTCGGCGGCGACGAGCCCGAGCTGGCGATCCGCGGCGAGGCCGCCTACGGCCGGCGCCTGACCCGCCCCTCGGGCGAGCTGGAGCCGGTCATCTGGCCGGCCGACGCGGTGGCCGACCCGGCGGCGCGTTCGCTGCTGGTGACGGGCGGCACCGGGACGCTGGGCGGGCTGGTCGCCAAGCACCTGGTGGCGACCGGCCGGGCCGGTGGTGCAGTGCTGACCAGCCGCTCCGGCCCGGCCGCCGCCGGAGCCGCCGCGCTGGCGGCCGAGCTGGCGGAGCTGGGCGTCTGGGTCCGGATCGTCGCGTGCGACGCGGCCGACCGGGACGCGCTGGCCGAGGTGCTGGACCGGATCCCGGCCGAGAACCCGCTGGGCTCCGTGGTCCACTCGGCGGGCGTCGTCGACGACGGCGTGATCGCGTCGCTGACGCCGGAGCGGCTGGCGGCCGTCATGCGGCCGAAGGTCGACGCGGCCTGGAACCTGCACGAGCTGACGGCCGGGCTGGACCTGGAGCGCTTCGTCCTGTTCTCGTCCGCGGCCTCCACCTTCGGCGCGGCCGGCCAGGCCAGCTACGTGGCGTCGAACTCCTTCCTGGACGCCCTGGCCGGGTACCGCCGGGCCGCCGGCCTCGCGGGGATGTCGCTGCAGCTCGGCCCGTGGATGCACGAGGCGGGCATCGGCCGGAACCTGGACCGGACCTCGCTGTCGCGGATCGACCGCGGCTTCGTCCCGCTCGGCGCCGAGGACGGCCTGGTCGTCCTGGACGTGGCGCTGGCCCGGGACGAGGCGGTGCTGATGCCCGCCCGCCTCGATCTGGCGGCGCTGCGGGCGCAGGCCGCCGGCAGCGCGGACGTCCCGCCGCTGTGGCGCACGCTGGCCGGGGTGTCCGTCCGGCGCACGGCCGTCTCGGCCGCCGCCACCGGCACCGGCGCCGACGCGGCCGAGGCGCTCCGGCGCCGGCTCGCGGCGGTCTCCGGCCCCGAGCGGGACCGGGTGCTGCTGGACCTCGTCCTCGCCCATGTCGCCGCCACGCTGGGGCACGCCTCGGCGGACGCGATCGACACCGGCCGCCCGTTCACCGACGTCGGCTTCGACTCGCTGACCGCCGTCGAGCTGCGCAACCGTCTGAACGCCGAGACCGGCCTGCGGTTGCCCGCGACGCTGGTCTTCGACTACCCCACCCCGACCGCGCTCGCCACGCTGCTGCGCGGCGAGCTGGCGGGCGACCTGCCCGCCGTCGCGGCGCCCGCCGCGCCGGTGGCCACCGGCGCCGCGGACGAGCCCATCGCGATCGTCGGCATGGCCTGCCGCTTCCCCGGCGGCGCGGCCAGCCCGGAGGAGCTGTGGCGCCTGCTGGCCTCGGGCTCGGACGCGATCGGCCCGTTCCCGCGCGACCGCGGCTGGGACTTGGAGAGCCTCTACCCGGACACCGACCCGCACGGCGAGTCGTACACCCAGGCCGGCGGCTTCGTCCAGGACGCCAGCGCCTTCGACGCGGGGTTCTTCGGCATCTCGCCGCGTGAGGCGCTGGCGATGGACCCGCAGCAGCGGCTGCTGCTGGAGACCTCCTGGGAGGCGTTCGAGCGGGCCGGGATCGACCCCGCGTCGCTGCGCGGCAGCCAGACCGGCGCCTTCGTCGGCGGCTACAGCTCCCGGTACGCGACCGACGTCCAACTGGAGGGCACCGAGGTCGTCGAGGGCCACCTCGTGACCGGCAACGCGACCAGCGTGCTCTCGGGCCGGCTGTCCTACACCTTCGGCCTGGAGGGCCCGGCGGTCACGGTGGACACGGCGTGCTCCTCCTCGCTGGTGGCGCTGCACCTGGCCGCCCAGGCGCTGCGTTCCGGCGAGTGCTCGCTCGCCCTGGCCGGCGGGGCCACCGTCACCGCCACCCCCGGGGTGTTCGTGGCCTTCGCCAAGGCCGGCGGCATCTCGATGGACGGGCACTGCAAGTCCTTCGCCGCGGCGGCCGACGGCTCCGGCTTCGCCGAGGGCGCGGGCATGCTCGTGGTGGAGCGGCTGTCGGACGCGCGACGCAACGGGCACAAGGTGCTCGCGGTGATCCGCGGTTCGGCGATCAACCAGGACGGTGCGTCCAACGGTCTGACCGCCCCCAACGGCCCCTCGCAGCAGCGGGTGATCCGCGCGGCGCTGGCCAGCGCCCGGGTGTCGCCCGCCGACGTGGACGTGGTCGAGGCGCACGGTTCGGCGACCAC
The DNA here is from genome assembly GCF_040630835.1 of Kitasatospora sp. NPDC005751. Lineage (NCBI taxonomy): Bacteria > Bacillati > Actinomycetota > Actinomycetes > Kitasatosporales > Streptomycetaceae > Kitasatospora > Kitasatospora sp. NPDC005751. Next base: position 1,245 of record NZ_JBEXYC010000126.1, on the reverse strand, counting down.
GCTGGGCGACCCGATCGAGGCGCAGGCGCTGATCGCCACCTACGGCCAGGACCGGCCGGAGGGCCGGCCGCTGTGGCTGGGTTCGGTGAAGTCGAACATCGGGCACACCCAGGCCGCGGCCGGTGTGGCCGGGGTGATGAAGATGGTGCTGGCGCTGCAGAACGAGCAGCTCCCGCAGACGCTGCACGTGGACGAGCCGACCCCGCACGTGGACTGGTCGGCGGGCGAGGTGCGGCTGCTGACCGAGCCGGTGGCGTGGCCCACCGGCGAGCACGTCCGCCGGGCCGGTGTGTCCGGCTTCGGGATGAGCGGTACCAACGTGCACGTCATCCTGGAGGAGGCCCCGACCGCGGTCGCCGAGGAGGCGGACGCCCTGGACGAGCCGGTCGGTGAGGCCGCGGTGGTGGCGGTGCTGGAGCCGGCCGGGCCGGTGGCGTGGCCGGTGTCGGCGCAGTCGTCGGAGGCGTTGGCGGGTCAGGCGGGCCGGTTGCGGGAGTGGGTGTCGGCGCGGTCGTCGGTGGATCCGGTGGGTGTGGCGTGGTCGTTGGCGGCGACGCGGTCGGTGTTCGAGCACCGGGCGGTGGTGGTCGGTGGCGGTCGTGAGGAGTTGGTGTCGGGGCTGGGCGGTCTGGTGTCCGGGTCGGGTGCGGCCGGGGTGGTGTCGGGGGTTGCCCGTTCGGGTGGTCGGACGGCGTTCGTGTTCGCGGGTCAGGGTGCGCAGTGGGTTGGCATGGGCCGTGAACTGGTGTTGTGCAGTCCGGTGTTCGCGGCGCGTCTGGCGGAGTGTGAGGCGGCGCTGGCGCCGTATGTGCCGTGGTCGTTGAGTGAGGTTCTGGCGGGTGCCGAGGGTGCGCCGGGTCTGGACGCGGCTGATGTGGTGCAGCCGGTGCTGTGGGCGGTGATGGTGTCGCTGGCGGCGGTCTGGGAGGCCGCCGGCGTCACGCCCGATGCGGTGGTGGGTCACTCCCAGGGCGAGATCGCCGCGGCCACGGTGGCCGGGATGCTGTCCCTGGATGACGGCGCGCGGGTGGTCGCCGCGCGGGCTCGGGCGCTGACGAGTTTGTCGGTGCAGGGTTCGATGGTGTCGGTGGTGATGCCGGCGCAGGCGGTGCGGGAGATCGTCGAGGGCTGGGGCGAGCGCCTGTCGGTGGCGGCGGTGAATGGCCCGGCTGCGGTGGTGGTGTCGGGTGAGCCGGAGGCGTTGTCGGAGTTCGAGCGTGAGTTGGCTTCGCGCAAGGTGTTGCG
>NZ_JBEXYC010000125.1:0-5420 GCF_040630835.1 Kitasatospora sp. NPDC005751 | reverse complement strand
GCTCGACCAACTCCCACTCGGCATCGGACAGCTCATGGCGACGTATCACCACACCATGATCCACTATCCAAGATCACTTTGACGACATGTCCTAGGGCCTGCCGCCCGGACCCCTGCCGCCCGGGCCCCGGCGGCCCGGGGCGGGCGGCCGGGACTCCACGGGTCACCCGGGGCGTCACCCCGCCAGGATGTCGCGCAGGGCGCGGGCCTCCTTCACCAGGCGGGCGGTACCGGGCCGGGCCGCCGCCTCCGTCACCTCGGGGATCGGGCCCCGGGCCGAGCTGCGCCGGGCGCAGTCGGCGGCCAGCGCGACCAGCTCACCGGTGCCCCGGCCCGCGGCGCCCGCCAGCACGGCCGGCAGCGCGGGCGCCAGGACCGACCAGACCGTGCCGTACGCGCCGGTGTCGGCGGCCGCGGTCAGCGCCTGGGCCAGCCGGTTGGGCTTCACCGTGCCCTCGGTGACCAGCTCCCCCAGCTCACGGCCGAGCAGCCCGCCGTCGAGGCACCCGCGGGCGGCGAGGACGAGCAGGGCGTCCACCGCGGCCGTGCGGTCCTCGGGGAAGCGGGCGCCCAGCCCGTACGCCAGCGCCAGGTGGAGCGCGAGACCGGCCGGTCCGCCGGCCTCGGCGAGGACGGGCAGCAGCCCGGCGGCGCCGCGCTGCTCCCGGTCGGCGCCGCCGGCGAACCCGTCGAGCCAGCGGGCGGCCAGCTCCTCCCGGTGGTGCGGCAGGACCGCGGCCCAGTGCGCGGTCGGCTGCCAGAGCCACTCGTCCTGGGCCGACGCCCGCACCACGCTGGGCTCGGTGGCCGCCAGCAGCGCCCGGAACTCGGCGCCCAGCCGCTCGCCGGCCGGGCCGCGCGGGCCCGCCCCGACGCCGGGCTGGGCGACGCAGATCCGCTTGACACCCTCCCACTGGTGCTCCCGCCGGCGCTCCCAGAAGAACGACCGGGCGCCGGCGTCCCGGGCGGGCGGCGCGAACCGCACCCGTTCGGAGGGCTGGCCCGGCAGACCGCCCTCGCGCAGCCAGCGGGCCGCCCAGCGCCCGGCCGGCGAGGTCAGCCGGTCGGCGGCGGCCAGCACGGCCTCGTCCGCGGTCACGGTGAGCCGCAGCAGCGCCGCGTGCAGGTCGGCCTCCCCCGGCTCGACCCCGGCCTCCTGGTAGCGGCCCAGCCGGTCGACCAGGGCCTGCGCCGACAGTGCGCCGGTGGTGTCGGTCGGGGTGGCGAGCAGCAGCGGCGGCCGGTCGGCCATGACCCGCTCGGCCGCCTCGGTCAGCCGGACGGCGAACACGTTGCCGTACACCGTGTTGTGCCCGCCGCGCAGCGGCACCGAGTTCTTGTCCCGGAAGACGGCGCCGCGCAGGCGCGGGTCGGCCGCACCGGCGATCACGGCCGCGACGTACAGCACGTCCTCCGGCCCGCAGTCGTGCCAGCGGCCGGACCCCGTCCACGGGTGCACCCTCAGCACCGGCGCCAGCGCCTCGGCGAGCGCCGCGCGGTCCAGGTGCGCGTGCCGGACGAGACCGTCCAGGGTGCGCTCGAAGTCCGCGACCTCGGGCTGCGCGGCGGCCAGCAGCACGGACAGCTCCTCGGCGACCTCGGCGGCCGTCGCGATCGGCTCGCCCAGCGGCCTCGGCACCGGAGCGGGCGGGAGCAGCTCGCTCCAGCCGGTGTCCGGGTCGTCGCCGCCGACCGGCGCGCCCAACAGCTCGCCCGCGCGGGCGTGGTGGGCCGGGTTCAGCCCCTCGGCGGCGAGGCGCAGGTCGGGCAGCACCGCCTCGCCCGCCGCCCGGAGGTGGCGGGCGACCACGGCGAGGGCCCGCTCCTGGAGGGCGGAGTCGGGGTGGCCGAAGGCCTCGGCGGCCGCCAGCACCACCGGGCCGGCGCGCTCGGGCGAGCGCTTCGCGGCCTTGTCCAGCCAGCCCAGTTGGGCGCGCACCAGCTTCTTCTCGGTCCGGAACAGCACCACCGCCGAGGCCTCCGCCAGCACCTCGGGCTCGACCAGCCCGGCGGCGTCCAGCTCGGACAGCACCTGCTGGGCGTGGCCGGCGATCACCGAGAGCGCGTCCAGCATGGCGACCAGACTCCGGACCTGCTTCGCGTACTCGTCCGGGCTCGGCGCGAGCGCCGCCAGGACGCCCAGGAAGGCCCGCTGGTCACCCGGCTTGCCGCCGCGCACCAGGCGGGCCAGGCAGCGGTCGATCAACTCGGCGCGGTCCACCCGGCCCTCGGCCGCCAGCGCGGTGAGGGCGGCGGGCCAGGAGTCCCCGGGCCGCTCGGTGCGCCGGTGCTCGAACCGCCAGCCGACGTCGGCGAGCTCGAACACCCGGGGCGCCAGCAGCGGGGTGAAGGCGTCCTCGCGGAGGTACTCCAGCAGCGTCCGGCTGCGGTCCCGGCGGCCGTCGCCGGCCCCGACCCGGTCGAGCCACTCGCCGGTGAAGGCCTCGGTGGCCGGCACCGGGCAGCCGGTCCGCCGGACGGTCCGCTCGATCAGCGGGTAGAGGTCCCAGCTCCAGCCCGAGCCGCGGCGGGCCGCCAGCCGGTTGACCACCTCGATCTGCCACTCGACCGGCTGGGCCTCGACGACCGCGCCGAGCGCCGGGTGGCGGGCGCAGGAGCGGCCGGCGAAGTCCCGCCCGCCGATCCAGGCGGCGGCGCCGGCCGGCCCGGCGTGGCAGCCGGCGCCGGCCACCAGCACCGCCCCGGCCCGCGCGGTCGCCGCGTTCGACCACTCGCCGCGGAGCTCCTTGCGCAGCTCCTTGAGGGCCGGCAGACAGGCCCGCCGCTCGGCCGGGCCGAGCGCCGCGACCAGCGCCGGCACCTGCGGGGTCCGCCCTTCGCGAACCGCCCGCAGCAACTCCTCGACGCCGCTCACGCGCCCGCCTCCCGCCCGCTCGCGACCCGCTCCCGCACCACGGCGACCGCCAGCGCGTGCTTGCACGGACCGCGCCCGCCCCGGTACTTGGCCCACCAGAGGCAGGTGCAGCTCACCCGGCCCGCCTCGTCCGTGCGCACCCGCTGGTGGTGGTCGTCCACGGTGACCTCGGCGAGCGCGCCGCCCGGCTCCAGCCGTACCGCGCCCGCCGCGACCAGCGCGTGCGCGGCCCGCAGCCGCGGGTTCCGCGCCTCGGCCCGGCCGGCGTCGTACGGCAGCTGGCGGTGGAAGTAGGCGGCCTCGGCGGTGTCGTAGCCGATCTGCCCGGCGGTGCCGAGCCTGGTGAGGGCGGCCCGGACCCGGGCCGGAGTGAGCCCGGACTGCTCGGCGAGTTCGGCGACGTCGATCCGCGGCTCCCAGGCCAGCAGCACCGCGACCAGCTCGGCGTCCTGCTCGGCGGCGCCGGTGGCCAGCGCGCCGAGCACGCCGCCCTCCCCGGAGAAGCCGCGTGAGGCGTCCGGCGAGAGGGTGAGGGTGAGGCGCATGCCGGGCAGCACCACCTCCCAGGCGGAGGCCGCCGGGGCGTCGCCCGCGACCGGGCCGTACACCCGCAGGGCCAGCGCGTGCCGCAGCACCCGCTGGAGCGCCACCAGCCGCTCCGGGCCGGGCAGGCAGACCGCGCCGGGGACGGGCCGGGTGGTCGGGCGCAGCGTCCGGCCGGCCGGGACGACCCAGCCGGCGGCGGACCGGGCCCGCCCGCCGCCGCGCGGCAGCGAGCGCAGGAAGCGGACCGCCTCGGCGGCGGGCAGCTCGGCGCGCAGGTCGAAGGCGGCGGCCGTCACCTGGGTCTCGGCGAAGCCGCGCACCCAGCGCTCGGGCAGCGGGACCTTCTTCTCGACGACCGGTCCGTCGAAGGTGGTGACCTCCAGTGCGTCGGGCCCCACCGCGAGGTGCAGCGGCTCGGCCGGACCGATCCGGGTGAGCGCCTCCCGCAGCGGGTTGTTGACGTCGACGTTGGTGGTGCCGTGGCCGATGTCGTCGCCGTCGAGCCCGGCCCGGAGCACGTCGAGTCGGGCGTAGACGCCGCAGCAGCCGGAGAAGGACTCGAAGCGCAGCCGGTCGCCGTTGGCGGTGACCACCGGGTCGAGCGAGGCGCGCAGCAGCGGCTGGTAGTAGCGGGCGGCGGCCACGTCGGCGACCGCGAGCAGCGCGGCGGCGGCCGGGGCCGGGTCGGCCAGGAAGCCCGCGAAGAAGCGCGGGTTGGCGACCGCGCCGAGCGGCGTGGTGCCGCCGGAGGTCTCCAGGGCGAGGCGTGGGCCCTCGGCCCCGTCGAGAACGGCGGACGGGCGCAGATAGGCGTACGCGTGTGCGGCTTGCGTCATGCGGAGCACGCTAGGAGGGGCGACTGACAATCCGTCGGAGAGCGCCCGGGCCGAGGCCAGTACTGGAACAGGTTCTATCAGGCTGCCTCCGGTCCCCGGGTTACCCCGGTCACACCGCCGGACGGCGGCTTCTGCCACTATGTCCCCGTGACCGACCTGACCGAGAAGGAGAGACCGGCCGCCGACACCGCCGGCTCGTTCGCCGAGCTGCTGCGGATCGAGCGGCTGGACGAGAACACGTTCCGGGGGCGCTGCCACGCCGGCGCCCCGATGCGCGCCTTCGGCGGCCAGGTCGCCGCGCAGGCGCTGACCGCCGCCGGGCACACCATCGGCGACGACCGGGACGTGCACTCGCTGCACAGCTACTTCCTGCTCCCCGGGGACCCGTCCCGGCCGATCCGCTACGAGGTCGACCGGGTCCGCCAGGGGATGTCCTACGCCACCCGCCGGGTGACCGCCGTCCAGGGCGGCGAAGCGATCTTCACGCTCTCCGCCTCCTTCAAGCGGCCCGAGCCCGCCGCCGACCGCCACCGGGAGATGCCGGCGCTGCCCGGCCCGGAGGAGCTGCCGGACGCGCTGGCGGGCTGGGACGCCGAGGCCCGCGCCGCGCTGACCCGCACGGGCGGCTTCGGCTCGCTGGACCTGCGGTTCGTCCCGCCGGACGCACCCGACGTGCCGCCGGCCGTCCCGGGCATGCCGCAGCAGTTCGTCTGGCTGCGCACCGCCTCCCCGCTCCCCGCCGGAGACCGGCTGCTGCACGTCTGCGCGCTGACCTACCTCTCGGACCTCACGCTGGCCTCGACGGCCGGGCTGCACGTCCAGCCGAACTTCTTCCAGCGCACCGAGCCGCCCCGGCTGATCATGGCCTCGCTGGACCACGCGATGTGGTTCCACCGCCCGTTCCGGGCCGACGAGTGGCTGCTGTTCGCCCAGCGCAGCCCCTCCTCCTCGGACGGCCGGGGGCTGTCGCTCGGCGAGTTCTACGACCGGGACGGCCGGCTGGTCGCCTCCGCCGTCCAGGAGGCCCTGATCCGCGACCGGGCACCCCGGGCGCACTGACCCCGGTCGCCCCGCGTTCGTCCGCGCAGTCGGGGCGGGTGACCAGGGTGTCCCTGGGTATGGAGACCACGTCGACCAGGGCCACACCCGGGCCGACGTGGTCT
>NZ_JBEXYC010000124.1:0-5479 GCF_040630835.1 Kitasatospora sp. NPDC005751 | reverse complement strand
GAGGATGACCAGTCCGCCGGCGGGGCCGGTGGTTCGGGGGGCGCTGCCGGAGGGGCGGATGCCTCAGCTCAGCTGGGTGGGGACGGGGCGCCTGCCGTCGAGGGAGGAGACGCCGATCGGGGTGAGGGCCTCGGGGAAGAGCTGGACGTCGGCGATCTGGCCGGCGGCGTACTCGCCGTAGGCGCCCATGTAGAGGCGGCGGCCGAGCTGCAGCGGACCGGTCGCGTTCCAGACCGTGCCCGCGTACTCGGCGGTGCCCGCGAGCGAGCCGTCGACGTAGAGGCGCAGGTCGGCGGAGTCCGCGTCGTAGACGCCCACCAGGTGGTACCAGGTGTTGGTCTTCGGGGCGAGGGCGCCGGTGGTGGGCCCGTAGGCGCTGGTGAAGGCGCCGGCGGTGTCGTCGGCGTGGGCGTGGCCGAAGGCGAACGCGTGGGCGCCGCTGGAGTAGTAGAGCTGGAGGGCGTTGGCGCTGGTACCGGACTGCGAGACGAAGGTGGAGTTGGCGGTGAGGCTGGTGAGCCGCACCCAGGCGGACACCGTGTAGCTGCGGCTGGTGTCCACCGCCGGACCGGCGGCCGCCGCGTACGCGGTGGAGCCGTTCAGGTTCAGGACGCCGCCGCGGGCCGGGTCGGTGCCGAGGGCGGCGCCGCCGTTGAGGGTGAGCGTACCGGTCGGGCGGATGCTGTCGGCGGTGCCGTCCAGCTTCCACCAGGCCGAGGGCTGGCGGACGTTGCCGATGCCGACCGGGTTCCCGAACTGGGCCAGGCCGCCGGCCGGTGCCGCGCCGGGGTACTCGGTCAGCCGGCCGGCACGGGAGCCGGCGTAGAGCGCCGGGTACCCGGTGCCCTGCACGTCACCCGGGGAGGCGACGGTCGGGGCGTCGCGGTCGCCGACGCCGAGCGGCAGCACCTTCTGCGCGGCGGGCAGCACGTTGCCGGTGGTGGCGGCCCACTTCTGGTCGGCGATGTTCATGCAGTCGTAGATGATCACCTGGGTGCGCGGGTTGCGGTTGCTCGCCGGGTCGGCCAGGCAGCGGCCGGACTGCGGGTTCTTCAGCGTGCCGGGGTACGGTCCGGGGGCCCACTGCTGGGCGCCGGTGTTGTTGCACTGGTAGAGCTGCACGAGGGTGTTGTTGGCGGTCTCGCCCTTCTGCACGTCCAGGCACTTGCCGAGCGCGTGGATGCTGCCGTCGGCGCCGAGCGCGAACTGCTGCGCGTCGGTGCCGTTGCAGGTGTACATCTGGGCCGCGGTGCCGTTGACGGTCCTGCCGCCGGCGATGTCCAGGCAGAGGTTCTTGTTGGCGGTGTCCAGCACGCCGGAGACCAGCGGGGCGTGGGTCGGCGCGGCGATCTTCGTGGTCGGCAGGCCGGCGTCGAAGGTCAGGGGGAAGCTGCTGACCGCGCCGGTGGCGTTGTCCCGGGCCCACAGGGTCGGCACGCCGCCCACGGTGCCGGGGGCGAGCAGCGTGGTGCCGGACCAGTCGCCGGTGCCGATCCGGACGCCGGCCCCGAGGTTGCAGCCGGCCTGGAACGTCCCCGGGTAGTACCAGAGTTCGCCCTTGTCGACGGTGACCAGGTCGGGAGCGTCGGCGAACTGGGCGAGCTTGCCGGGGGCGAGCAGCTGGGTGACGTTCTTCCAGGTGCCGTCCGAGCCCTTGGCCGGGCAGGAGGAGGAGTTGCGGATCGGGATCACGTTCTGGGTGAGCGTGAAGTGCCCGGTGACGCCGCCGGGGGTCACGGCGTCGTTCTGGTAGAGGTACAGCTCGTGGGTCGCTTTGGAGTAGGCGAACAGGTCGTCGACGTTGGTGCCGGTGGCGGTGCCCCGGTGGGCGACCAGGTAGTTGTCCCACCCCGTGCCGTCCGGGCTCTGGGCCTTGGCGGAGGCGCTGACGGGCGGTCCGGCCGGGTCGGCGTTGCCGCGGACCAGGACGAGGTCGCCGTCGGTGGTCGGGGCGAGCAGGTCGGGCACCGCGTCGCCGTCGGCGTCGCCGGCGGTCACCTTGGTGGCCGGGTTCCAGGGCGCGAAGAAGCTGTACTGGCCGACGGTGCCCTGGGTGTTGCCGGCGTTGTCGACGGCCCGGACGAACAGGGTGTGGGCGCCCCACTGGGCGGCGCTCAGCACGATCGGGACGTCGCCGGTGGCGCTGCCGCCGGTGGTGGGAACGGCGTTGACCGCCGCGGCGCCGTTGGCCGGGATGTTGGCGTCCAGCGAGTACTCGAAGCGGTCGATGCCGCTGCTGACGCAGCTGCCGCGGGTGCAGCCGGTGGGCGTCGGGTCGTTTGAGGTCACCGTGATCTTGACGCCGGTGTCCCCGGCGTGGCCGGTGGGCGCCTTGTCGCCGCCGAGCGGCGGGAAGACCGGGGAGTCGGTGAAGGACGGGATGCTCGGCGCGCTCAGGTCGGTCTTGAAGTAGCAGTTGGCGGTCCAGCCGCTCGCCAGGGTGCCGTCCTCGGCCTTGACGTGCCACCCGTACTGGTGGCCGTCCGCGACCTTGAAGCCGATGTTGACCCGGGTGGTGCCGCCGTTGCTGACCCAGCTGCTGACCGGGGCGCCCTTGTCGGTCGAGCCGCCGTCGGCGGCCGCCGTCTTGGTGTCCCAGACCTCGTACCGGGCGCGCAGGTTGACCCCGCTCATGTCGGTGGTGAGGTGGGCGTTGAGGGTGATGTCGGAGGCGTCCCCGGCCAGGCCGGACTGCCCGATCCAGCCGTCGGCCGCGCCGGCGCAGCCGTTGCTCGCGGGGGCGCGGGTGGCCGGGGTGGTGCCCAGGGTGTCCGGCGTCTCCGGGGCGATGTCGAACACCGTGGTCAGGTAGGGGTTGTTGGCGAAGCGGACGAAGTCGTTGTTGCTCGTCGACTTGGACTCGTTGCCCCAGAGCCCGAAGGTCCAGCTGTCCTTGACTCCGGAGAGCTTCCTGATCTGGCCGGTCACGTCGAAGTTGACGTCGTGGTTGCCGCACTTCTGGCTGATGTTGGAGCTCTTGACCTGCTGGGTGCCGCCGATGTAGCCGTCGCCGGTGATGTCCGGCTGGTTGTTCCAGCTGGTGGAGCCGCTGATCGGGGTCACCGTCGCGAGCCGGACGCCGGTCTCGTTGTCGCAGTCGAAGGAGGCGCCGTAGGTCGAGGTCAGGTGGACCACCGACTTGGAGATCACCATCTTCTTGTCGAGGCCGGCGATGTTCAGCTCGTAGTAGGCGCGGTTCAGGCCGAAGCAGTCCTGCCAGCGCTGGTAGCCGACGCCCTCGCCGTTGTCCTGCGCGTCGTCGTAAGGGCTCTGGCTCGCGCAGCCCTCCTTGACGGTGACGAAGTGGCTCTTCTTGCTGGTGATCGGGCTGGTGTACGGGTCGATGTACAGCGGCCAGACGGTGTCGGCGCCGCGGAGCAGGCCGGCGTCGGGGACCAGCGTCAGGGTGTCGGCCGCATGGGTCACCGCGATCCGCTTGACCTGGGCGGAGCTGCCCGGTTCCTCGGGAGTCGATGCCGTGGCGGGGGCGCCGTCCGCGGGGGCCTCCGCCTGCGGTGCGGCTTGCGGTGCGGTCTTCGGTGCGGTCTTCGGCGCCGCCTTCGCGGCCGGGGCCGGGTCCGCGGCGGCCCCGGCCGGGGCGGTCGTCGCCGAGTCCCACATCAGCGGGGTCGGCGAACGGAAGACCGCGCTGCCGTCGGGCGCGGTGACCGCGACCCGGCCGTCCTGGTCGGCCGTCAGCGACAGGCCTCCGCCGACGGAGGTGGTCAGCTTGAGCGAGGCGAGCGCGGGGTTGGCGGCCGCGGCGGCGTCGCGCACGATCAGGACCTCGTGGAAACCGCCCTGGTCGGTGCTGGTGACCTTGAGGTCGACGCCCGGCAGGACGCCGTCGTAGCGCGCGGTGCTGCCGTCCACCACGGGAGCGGGGAGCGGGAACGGGAGGGTGTAGGAGAGCCGTCGCCCGTCCGGGTCGGTGAGGGTGGCCAGTGGCCCGTCGCCCCCGCCGGAGAGGGCCAGCGCGGAGGGGGTGGCCGCGGGGGAGAGGGTCCCGTCGCCGTTCCTGGTCAGCGTGGCGTCGACGTCCCTCCAGTGGCCGTCCTCGCGCACCCGGGCGGGCTGCAGGTGGGTGGTGGCGGTGAAGGTGCCGTCGGCGTTGGCGACGGTCCGCGAGGTCTCGGTGGTGAGGCTGTCGACGGTCACCGGCCGGCCGGTGCGCGCGGCCTCGGCCTTGGCGGCCGCCAGCGGCGAGTCGGCGGCCGGGCCCGTCGTCGTGCTCGCGGATCCGGTGGCCGGATCGTCCGCGAGCGCCGGTCCGGCACTGCCGAGCAGCAGGCCGGTGACGGCCGCCGACAGCGCCAGACGGCGTGTCAGTGTGCGCGCCGGATTTCTCCGGACGCGGAGGTGCTCCCCCATGGATCGCCCTTTCAGGGACCGGAGGCGGACGAACCCGGGCGCCGTTGTGTTCCTCGTCACAGAACGGACCCCCGTGGCCCCCCGCCACGTGTCGGAATTGCGGTCTTTACTCACCCCTGGCGCCGCCTGTGAAGACTCTTTGGGGTCTGTGTGACGGAAGGGGACAGAGTGACTGCTGGGGAAGGGTATTGCTCTGACCCTGCCATGGCAATACGGTTCCCGTCGGCCGAACGTGCCGTCAGCTGGTGATTCGTCAGTTCACCGGCTCTCTGATGTGCCTTCAGGGGGAATACGCATGCGCGCAGGACCGCGCGGAATTCGAGGTGCCCGGAAACGGGCCTGGATGGAACGGGCGACCGTCGCGATAGCGGCGGCCGCCGTCTTCTCGTTGGCGACCCCGCTCGCCGTCGCCGACGTCGTCGGCGGCTATCAGTACACGGACAAGCTCTGGGGCGCGGACCCGCTCCCCGACCAGGCGAAGGTCCCGGGCAGCCCGGTGAGCGGCCGGGGGGCGGTCGTCCCGGCCCCCGTGATCCCGCCCGGTGCCCGTGAGTTGGTCCCGCACGTGGTGAAGCCCGTGCAGTGGCCGGCGGCCGCGACCGCCACCGTCGACCTGGGGAACACCCCCGAGGTGCGCAGCCTGGCGGCGCCCGCCGGGAAGGCGAAGGCCGGCAGCCTGCCGGTCTCGGTCTCGCCCGCCGCCCCCGTGGCGCTCGGTGCCCGGGCCAAGTCCCTGGCCCCGTCGGTCGCCCCGCTCAGCGCCGTCTCCTCGGTCCGGGTGGACCTCGCCGACCGGGGCCGGGCCAAGCGGGCCGGCGTGGACGGCCTGCTGGTCGGCCTGGACCGGGCCGACGCCCGCGCGGAGAGCGGCAGCGTCGCGGTCTCCCTCGACTACGGCGGCATCGAGCAGGCGTACGGCGGTGGTTGGGCCTCCCGGCTGCAGCTGGTGGCGATGCCCGCGTGCGCGCTCACCACGCCGCAGCTCGCCGCCTGCCGCACCCGCACGCCGATCGAGGCGGTCAACGACCCGGTCGGCCGGAAGCTGAGCGGTACGGTCGTGCTCGCGGCGGCCGGTGGCGCCGCCGGGGCGGCGAAGCCGGGCAGCGCC
>NZ_JBEXYC010000123.1:0-5485 GCF_040630835.1 Kitasatospora sp. NPDC005751 | reverse complement strand
GCCGCTCGCACAGGGCCAGCAGGTCATCGACCGCCATGGTGGGACCGACCTTGCAGGCCACCGGGTTCATCACCTCGGCGAGCGCGAACCGGAGCCGGGGGCGCTGTTCCAGCTCGAAAATGCCGTGGTTCAGGCGGGCCAGGTGCCCGTCAGGCGGTGGGTGGCGGCCGCGCCGCCCCGTTCGACGGCGGCCTTCACGGTGCCGAAGATCGCGCCCTGGAGGGCGGCCGCGACGAGTATCTCCAGCCAGGTACGGTGCTCGTCGGTCGCGTTCGGCGCGTCGTCGTCGTGGCCCAGGACCTTCCAGGTCTGCTTGAAGAGGGCGCCGGCCAGGAGGCCGGCGGACGCGCCCAGCAGCAGGCCGACCGGCCTGTAGGCGATCTTGGCGGCCTTCACCGGCGCCGTCCGAGCAGGCTGCGGAGCAGGACCGCCGCGAGGACGGCTGCCGCGGCGGCCGCCAGCAGCGGCGACCGGTTGGCGCGGGCGGCGCCCACGGCCCGGCCCGCCTTCGAGCGGACCTGCGCCGGGGTGTGGTCCGCCGCGACACGCCCGGCATGCGCCGCCGTACCACGGGCCTGGGCCGCCAGGTTTCCGGCGCGGTCCAGGACATCCTTCGGGGCGTGGTCACGCATGGTCCGGGCGGTTTTGGTGACCGTGTCGCGAACCGCCTCGGCGGCGTGCGCGACGGTCTCCTGTGCCGGGTTCTTCACAGCTGTCCCCTTTCGTCGGCGAGGGCCGGGTGCGTGGCCCGCCCGTCGGCGTCCGATGTACGGCCGAGTCCTCCGCAGGCGCGGCTGGGCCGGTACAACCCCGGCTACCCCCGAACGCGCCGCGCATCCGCCTTTGTTCGGCGCGAGCGGCCCAGGTGATCCCGTCCGGGTGGAAACGGGGTCGTGGGATGACGGGGTATCGGTGACGAGGTATGTCCGAAGCAGGCGGTTTCGCCGCCGCGCCGTGGCTGCCCCGCGACAACGCCCTGCTTCTCCAGCGCCTTGCGCAGTGCCCGCTCGGGGCCGCCGCTCAGCTCCCAGAGGATGCGCAGGCTCCACCGCCGCCCGAACAGGTCGAGTGCGGCCATCAGGGGGAGGTGAGCGGTCGAACCGCGAACTGGCGTGCCTGGCTGCGGCGTTGGCGTGACGTGGAGTGTGCCGCCGGCGGCGCGGGGGCGGTAGCCCGACCGCCGTTCTGGACCGGATCATGGGCAGTGGTGAGAGGCGATCCCAGCTTGACCTTCGACCTCGAGCGGGCCAGGCGCGCTTGGGCGTGGGTTCGCTCTCATCGGTCTCGCCGACGTCATGGCGGGGCGCTGGCTTGCGGTTCTTCGAGCCTGGGACCGTCCCTGGCCGGGCCGGAGGGTTTCGGCACGCTGGCCGGGGGAGCGGGGCGTCGGCGCGGATGTCGCGGACCCCGCGGCGGCCCCGGACCGGGTCAACTCCGCAGCGGGCAAAGGGCGGCCTCAGCCTGCGCGTCGGTGCGCGGAGACCAGCCACCGCCAGCGTCGACGCTCCGTGAAGAGGGTGGCGGCGGCCAGTGCGGTCACGAGGGCCGCCACCCAGGCGGGCCAGGCCAGCCACGAGGAGACCACCGCCGCCGCGAGCTGGAGCAGTACCAGCAGGATCGTGGCCCAACCCGGCACCGCGACGACCACGTTGGCTTTGTCCCCCGGGGTGGAGAACAACGTCGGTAGGCCGATCAGGGCCACGACGGAGAGGGTGGCAAGCAGCCACGAGTAGTCGGCCAGCGCCCAGGGGGTGGCCACCCATGCGACGAGTTCCGTCGAGAAGCGGAGCGCGGACGCAACGCGGTCGTCCGGGCGTTCCGAGGTCATTGCCCCAGCAGCGGTGTCGGTCACCTGCGGACGATCTCACGGCGCGCGGCCGACGGCCAGGGGTTCGGGGCACCACGGCGTCCGGCACTTCCACGGCTGCTACTCCGTCGGCGACGACACCCTCTGGGGCGTCAACCGCCGCAGGAAGGGCGCCGCGAACATCCTGACCGCGCTGAAGTCGATCCGCGCGGCCCGACCCGACGGCGCCCCGATCCACATCATCCTGGACAACCTGCCCGACGTCCTCGCCGCCCAGCGCCGCGAGCGTGCGCGTGTCCGCAGTGAGAAGGGCATCCGCCGGGGCGGACGCCCCCTCAGCACCGCGGCCTGAGCGACCGCGAACCGCAGCCCCCGGCGTCCCGGGGTGACAGCGACAGAAGGACGACTCAGGAGGCGGACGGCTCGATCTCCCCCGCAAAGACGATGAACTGGTCGATGAGGCCCCGCCGTAGATGGACGACGTCCGTTCCCGCCAGGCGGGGGCCTCCATCCGGCGTGGTGAAGACCCACTGGTACCGGGCCCACTCGTCAGGCATGTCCACCGCTGAGCAGCGCACCATCGTGCCGCTCCCCGCCGGGTGGCGTCGGATGTCCAGCACGAACCGCTCGACTGCCGCGATTCCTTCGCTGCGACCCAGCGGTCCCCAGAAGACCACGTCTGAGGTCAGCGCCCGGGAGAGCAGGGCAGTCACATAGCTGTCGTCCGAGGTGTTGAACGCGGAGATGAACGTGTCGATCGCGGAGCGTGCCGCCTCTTCCTGCATGCCCCAGTAATACCAGCCATGGCGCGTGCGCTCACCCCGCGAGCCGCCTTCCGATCACGGTGGACCATCCCGGTCACAGCACCTAGCGCTGCGACGAAGCGGTCCACCGCAACGGTGGGGGAGCAGAGGGAAGCGGAAGCCGCTCGGGGCGCGAGCGTGGGGCTCCGGGATGACGGGTGGGTGGGACCGGGGTCCTGGATGTGTCATCCCGGGGGTGCAGTGGCGAGGGGGTGGTCTCGTCCTGTGCGCGGACGACCCTCATGGGCGGTGGGTGGTTCGCTGGAAGTCACCCGGGAGGCCCCGGGAACCCTCCATCGACAGGAGTTCCTTCGTGAACGAGTGTGTGTCGCCCCGGTTCCGCCTCCGTCTCCGACTCGGCGGGCGGGCCCGGACAGCGGTGGCCGTCATCGCCGGCGCACTGACGCTCGGCACGCTGGCGATCGGCGTGCCGGCCTCCGCCACGGCGTCCCCGGCCGCCACGGCGTCTCCGGGCTCCGGGGCTTCCGCCACCTTCGCCGCCGACTCGGCGACCGTCGGTGACGCCGCGTCCGGCTCGCGTCGGCCGGACGGCGTCCAGCAGGGGTTGGAGGCCCTGGTGAGGGACTTCAAGGCGCCGGCCGCGCTGGCCACCGTCACCGGCCGGGACGGCCGGACCCGCCGGTACACGGCCGGAGTCGGTGACCTGACCACCGGGGCGAAGGTGCCGGTGGACGGCCAGGTGCGGGTCGGCAGCAACACCAAGGCCTTCACCTCGGTGGTCGTGCTGCAATTGGTCGGCGAGGGCAGGGTGGGGCTCGACGCCTTCGTCGACACCTACCTGCCCGGCCTGCTGCGCGGGGACGGCATCGACGGACGGAACATCACCGTCCGTCAGCTCCTCCAGCACACCTCGGGTCTGCCCAACTACACGGAATACCTGGAGGGCGACCGGCTGGACCGCTACCACGAGCCCCGCGACCTCCTCGACCTCGCGCTCGCCAACAAGTCCGACTTCACCCCTGGCGACGGCTGGAAGTACAGCAACACCGGGTACCTGGTCGCCGGGATGATCATCCAGAGGATCACAGGCCGGCCGGTGGGTGAGGAGATCACCCACCGCGTCATCGACCGGATCGGTCTGCGGCACACCTACTTCCCCGCCCCCGGGGACACCACGGTGCACGAGGCGCACCCCGAGGGCTACGACCGGCTGACACCCGACGGCCCGCTCACCGACGTGACGCGGCAGGACATGTCCTGGGGATGGGCCGCGGGGGCGCTGGTGTCCACGAACACCGATCTGAACCGGTTCTACACGACGCTGATCGGCGGCGGCCTGCTCGCCCCGGAGCTGCTCGCGCAGATGCGCACGACCGTCCCGGTGGACGAGTACCTCGGCCAGGGGGCCCGCTACGGGCTGGGTCTGGCTAGCTTCCAGCTGACGTGCGGCGGCGTCTACTGGGGCCACGGCGGCACCCTCCCCGGCTATGTGACCCGCGGTGGCGTCACCGAGGACGGCCGCGCCGCCAACATCGCGGTCACCACCGTGCCCGCCGTCGAGGCCAAGCCGCGCATCGCCGCCGACGTGGACGCGGCCCTCTGCCGGTAGACCGACGGGCAGCGCGGTCCCCCTTCGTACCGACTCCCGGGGGATTGGCCCCCGCCTTGACGAGGAGGACGGGGCGGCGGCCCGGATCCGGACGTGGCACCTGCCTGGCCTTCGACCGGATGGTGTGCGCCTGCGAGGTGATCGCCACATCACCGCGGTCGCTGTCCCGGGGCCGGGTCCGCGGTGAGGACCGCCCTCGGCTCCCGTTCCCCTCGTCCGGATAGCCAGTGCGGTGCTGCCCCGGCGGCACCGCACCCGACCCCGCACCGCACCCCTCCCGCGCAGCCTCCGGGCTGCGACCCGGGTGCGGCGCGGCGGCGACCCGCCGGGCCCCGGGACGGCCGCGGAGTACGGGGCCGCTTTGTTGACGGACTGTCACAGGAGCGGCGGGAAAACCGGGCACGAAGGTCCGCCGCGTTGGTACCGTGTCGCGACCAGAACGGCTTGACCGGGGGAGCGCGCTGGTCCGCGTTCCCCTTCGGGGGAGGAGGATTTCGGGTGCGGATCACCAGGGTGGCGGGCGTTCTACTGGCGGCGGGGGTGCTCACGGCGTGCGGGAGCGGCGGAAGTGGTGGGACTGGTGACGGCGCGAGTGCGGGGGCGGCTGCGGGAGCGGCCTCGACGACGCCGGCCGGGAACGGTGCTCCGTCGGCTCCGTCGGATGCCCCCACCCTCGCGATGAGGGTCCCGGCGGCGTACGGGAACACCGCGCGCTGGCAGCTGACGGCCCAGCAGGCTGTGAGCTACGCGGTGTTGCCGAAGGCCGGGCTGGTGGTCACGCTGTCCGGCACGGACCAGACGTATGTGCTCACCGCGCGGGAGGCCGGCACCGGGAAGGTCCGGTGGGTGAGCAAGCCGGTCAAGGGCCTCGGCGAGGCGTACGCGCCCAAGCTGATGGTGGTGTCCGCCGGGGGCAAGGAGTTCGCGGTGCTCTGGTCCACCGGCAAGTCCGGCGGGGACGCGCTGACCAAGGCCCAGCAGATCTACTCGATCGACGTCTTCGCCGCCGAAGGTTCGGGCCAGGACGCCGTCCCCGCCCAGCACCTGGAGATCCCGATGCCGAGCGGTGGCCGGCACGAGGTGCTCGACGGCGGTGGCGGCAAGCTGCTGCTGGACTCGGTGACCGACAAGGTCACGGTGGTCGACGCGGCCACCGGCGCGCAGCAGACCGTCGAGCCCAAATCGCTCACCGCGCCCACGGGTTGCCTTCAGAAGCCGTTGTCTTTCCGATAGTGACGGGTGCGTTTCCGCTGGTCAGGCATAGTGCCGGTGCCTCGGTGGCAGAGACGGGGTGTCGTGTCGTCT
>NZ_JBEXYC010000122.1:0-5736 GCF_040630835.1 Kitasatospora sp. NPDC005751 | reverse complement strand
TCCAACGACGGAGCACCGGGCACACCACGCACCACATCGAGCAGATCCCAGTCGACGAACGGCCCCAACGCCTCCGCACACTCCGCCAACCGCCCCGCGAACACCGGCGACTCCGCCAACAGCTCCACACCCATCCCGACCCACTGCGAACCCTGCCCCGGAAAGACGAACACCGTCCGGCCCGGGCCGGGGCCCGTCGCCACGCCGCGGACCACACCCGGCGCCGGGAAGTCCCCGGCCACGGCGTCGAGGCCGCGCAGCAGGCTGTCCGTCTCGGTCCCGAGCACCACCGCACGGTGCTCCAGAACGGCCCGGGTGGTCGCCAGCGCACGGCCGACCGCCGCCGGATCCTCGGCCCGGCCCGCCCCGAGGGCCGAACGCAGGCGCGCGGCCTGCTCGCGGAGCGCGGGCGCGCTGCGCGCCGACAGCAGCCACGGCACCACGGCGGGCCCCGGCACCGGCGCGACCGCGGCCGGCGCCTCCCCCGGCTCCGCGTCCACCGGGGCCGGGGCCTGTTCGAGGACGACGTGCGCGTTGGTCCCGCTCATGCCGAACGACGAGACGCCGGCCCGGCGCGGGTGCTCCCCCGCCGGCCACGGCCGGGCCTCGGTGAGCAGCCGGAGCGCGCCCGAGGACCAGTCGATGTGCGGGGACGGCTCCTCGGCGTGCAGCGTCCTCGGCAGGACCTCCTTCCGCATCGCCATCACCATCTTGATCACCCCGGAGACGCCGGCCGCCCCCTGGGCGTGGCCGACGTTGGACTTCAGCGAGCCCAGCCAGAGCGGCTGCTCCGCCGGCCGGTCCCGGCCGTAGGTGGCGAGCAGGGCCTGGGCCTCGATCGGGTCGCCGAGCTTCGTCCCCGTGCCGTGCGCCTCGACCACGTCCACCTCGGCGGCGGACAGCCGGGCGTCGGCCAGGGCCCGCCGGATCACCCGCTGCTGGGCGGGGCCGTTCGGCGCGGACAGCCCGTTGGACCGGCCGTCCTGGTTGACCGCCGACCCGCGCACCACCGCCAGCACGTGATGCCCGTTGCGGCGCGCGTCCGACAGCCGCTCGACCAGCAGCAGCCCGACGCCCTCGGCCATCCCGAAGCCGTCCGCGCCGGCCCCGAAGGCCCGGCAGCGCCCGTCGGTGGACAGACCGCGCAGCCGGGAGAAGCGGACGAACTCCTCGGGGGTGAGCATCACCGTCACCCCGCCGGCCAGCGCCAGCGAGCACTCGCCCGACCGCAGCGACTGGACGGCCAGGTGCAGGGCGACCAGGGAGGAGGAGCAGGCGGTGTCGACCGTCACCGCGGGGCCTTCCAGGCCCAGGGTGTAGGAGATCCGGCCAGAGGCGACACTGGCGGCGCTGCCGGTGCCGACGTGCCCCTCCAGATCGGCCGGGATCCGCGCACCGCGCCGCGCGTAGTCGCCGTAGACCACGCCGGCGAACACCCCGGTGTCGGTCCCGCGCACCGACACCGGATCGATGCCCGCGTGCTCGAACGCCTCCCAGGAGGCCTCCAGCAGCAGCCGCTGCTGCGGGTCCATCGCCAGCGCCTCGCGCGGCGAGATCCCGAAGAACGCGGCGTCGAACTCGGCGGCCTCGTGCAGGAACCCGCCGGCCCGGACGTAGGAGCGGCCCGGCACGTCGGGGTCCGGGTCGTAGAAGTCGGTGAGGTCCCAACCGCGGTTGACGGGCAGCCCCGAGATCACGTCGGAGCCCGCCGCCACCAGGTCCCAGAGGCCCTCGGGCGAGGTGACGCCGCCGGGCAGCCGGCAGGCCATGCCGACGATCGCGATCGGCTCCTGCCGGCTGTCCTCCACCTCCCGCAGGCGGTCCCGGGTCTCGCGCAGCTCGGCGGTCACCCGGTTGAGGAAGTAGCGCATCCGGTCGTCATTCATGAGCGTTTCCCTCTGCGGAGTGATCGGGCTGGTAGATGCCGAACTCGTCGCCGAGGAGCCCGATCAGCTCGTCGTCGGTCACGGCTTCGAGTTCGGTGACGGTGTCGGCGGGACCGTCGGCGCGCGACGCGGTGGCGCGCCAGCCGGCCAGCAGGTCCTGGAGGCGGTCGCCGACCGCCTGACGTTCGGCCACCGCGAGCGAGGCGGCGGACAGGACCGCCGCCAGCCGGTCCAGTTCGGCCAGGACCGGCACCACGGTGGTGTCGGGGCGCGGGGCCAGTTCGGCGTGCAGGTGGTCGGCGAGCGCCGCCGGGGTCGGATGGTCGTAGATCAGGGTGGAGGTCAGCCGCAGGCCGGTCGCCGTCCGCAGGCGGTTGCGCAGTTCGACGGCGGTGAGCGAGTCGAAGCCGAGGTCCTTGAACGGCTGGTCGGGCTCGATCGCGTCCGGCGAGGAGTGCCGCAGGACGGTCGCGATCACCGGCCGGACCAGCGCCAGCAGGGCGCCGGGGCGCTCGGCCTCCGGCAGCTCCGCCAGGCGGCGGGCCAGCGCGGCCGCCGGGTCGTCCGACGGGTCGGCGACCGCCGGACCGGACGGGGCCGGCCCGGGCCGTTCGGCGCGGAGGCCGCCCAGCAGGGGCAGGCGCCAGGCAGGGTCGTCCCAGGCGCAGTGCAGGACGGCGACGGAGGTCTCGTCGTGGTCCAGGATCCCCCCGAGGGCGTCCAGGGCCAGCTCCGGGTCGAGGTCCCGGGCGCCGTGCCGGCGGATCCGCTCCTCGGTACCGGGGGCGGCCGTGACGGCACCGTCCCAGTGGCCCCAGGCGATCGCGGTGGCGGGCAGGCCGTCCGCCCGCCGCTGGTGCGCCAGCGCGTCCAGATAGGCGTTGCCCGGTGCGTAGTTGGCGTGACCGGCCAGGCCGCAGACGCCGGCGAAGGAGGAGAACAGGACGAAGGCGGAGAGGTCCAGGCCCGCGGTCAGCTCGTGCAGCACCCGGGCGCCGCCGACCTTGACCCGCAGCACGTGCTCCATTTGATCGGCCGTCAAGGTATCGACCAGGGCGTCGTCGAGCAGCGTGGCGGCGTGGAACACGGCCGTGAGCGGGTGCTCCTCGGGCAGCCCGGCCAGCAGCTCGCCCACCGCGGCCCGGTCGGACACGTCGCACCGGTGGGCGCTCACCCGGGCGCCGGAGGCGGTCAGCTCGGCGAGGAACTCGGCGTCCTCGAAGGCGTCCTCGCTCAGCAGCAGCAGGTGTTCGGCGCCGTCGGCGGCCAGGCGCCGGGTGACGTGACGGCCGAGCGCGCCGGTGGCACCCGTGATCAGCACAGTGCCGCCAGGCCTCCAGTCACGCACCGCCGGACGGCCCGCCAGCGGCGCCCGCTCCAACCGCCGCACGAACAACCCCGCAGACCGGACCGCCAGTTCGTCCTCACCGTGCCCGCCGATCAGCGCGGTGACCGTGGCCCGCGCCAGATCGACCCCGGGCGACTCCGGCACATCCACCACACCACCCCAACGGTCCGGCAGCTCCGCCGCGACCACCCGGCCCAGACCCCAGAGCATCGCCTGCTCCGGACCGAACACCCGCTCACCACCACCCACCGCCACCGCGCCCCGCGTCACACACCACAACGGCGCCGCCACACCCACGTCCTCCAACGCCTGCACCAACGCCACCGACGCCGCCAGACCCCACGGCACCGACCCACCACCGGCCACCGCACCCGACCCACTGCCCAGCAGCGACACCACCCCCGCCGGCTCACGCCCCTTCAACAACGCCGCCAACGAGTCACGCCCAACCGCACCATCCACCACCAACACACCGGCATCCACACCGAGTTCGGCGAACGCCGACACCAGCGCCGACCCCCAGCCACCGTCAGCACCACCCTCCGGCACCACCAGCAGCCACGCACCCCCCGACCCCACCGCCGGAACCACATCCAACGGCCGCCACACCACGCGATACCGCAACGCATCCACCGCACTCAACGGCGACACACCCGAACCCACCACCGACGGCTCCAGCCAGAACCGCTCACCCTGGAACGCATACGTCGGCAACTCCACCCGACGCCCACCCCCCGTGGCCACACCCCAGTCCACCGACACACCACGCACCCACACCTCGGCCACCGACACGAGGAAACGCTCAAGCCCACCCTCGTTCCGCCGCAACGACCCGACCACCACGGCTTCTCCGCCGTGCTCCTCCAACGTCTCCTCGACGGCCAGGCTCAGCACCGGGTGCGCGCTGCTCTCGACGAACGCCCGGAACTCGTCGGCCGCACAGGCCCGCACGGCCGCCGCGAACGCCACCGGTTCCCGCAGGTTCCGGTACCAGTACTCCGCGTCCAGCATCGTCGTGTCCACCCGGCCGCCGGTCACGGACGAGTAGAACGGCACCTCCGCCGAGCGGGCGGTGACCTCGCCCAGGACGTCGAGCAGTCGGCCCCGGACGGTCTCGACCTGCGCGGAGTGCGAGGCGTAGTCGACCGGGATCCGGCGCGCCCGCACGCCCCGCGCCTCACAGTCCGCCAGCAGCCCCTCCAACGCCGTCGGCTCCCCCGACACCACCACCGAGCCGGGCCCGTTCACCGCCGCCACCGACAACCGGCCCTCCGCGGCAGCCACCAACTCCCCCGCCCGCGCCGGGCTCAGCGCCAGCGACACCATCCCGCCCAGCCCCGCGAGTGCGTCCGCGATCACCTGGCTGCGCAAGGCCACGACCCGCGCCGCGTCCACCAAGGAGAGCGCACCCGCCACACAGGCGGCCGCGATCTCCCCCTGTGAATGGCCGACGACCGCCGACGGCTCCACACCGTAGGAACGCCACAGCTCGGCCAGCGCGACCATCACCGCGAAGGAGACCGGCTGGACCACATCCACCCGCTCCAGCGACGGCGCGCCGGGCACGCCCCGCAGCACATCGAGCACGTCCCAGTCGACGAACGGCCGCAACGCCCGCGCGCACTCCGCCAGCCGCGCCGCGAACACCGGCGAGGAATCCACCAACTCCCGGCCCATGCCTACCCACTGCGCTCCCTGACCCGGGAAGACGAACACCACCCCCGCGTCATTCGGCAGGTCGGCCGTGCCCTCGACGACCCCCGCTACCGGCGCGGCCCCGCCCACGGCGCGCAGACCGAGCAGCGCCTCGGCCCGGTCCTCCGCGACGACGACGGCCCGGTGCTCCAGCCGCGCACGCCCCGAGGCCAGCGAATAGGCCACATCCGGCACACCCAGGTCGTCCCGCGCCTCCCACCAGTCGGCCAACCGCGCCGCCTGCGCGCGCAACGCCGCCCCGCCCCGCGCGGAGACGACCAGCGGCACCACCCCCGGCCCCGACGACGCGGCCGACGGCTCCTCAACCGGCGCCTGCTCCAGCACCACATGCGCATTGGTCCCGCTGATCCCGAAGGAGGAGACAGCCGCCCGACGCGGCCGCTCCACCGAAGAACCCCACTCCCGGGCCTCCGACAGCAACTCCACCGCGCCCGAGGACCAGTCGATGTGCGGTGACGGCTGGTCGGCGTGCAGCGTCCTGGGCAGCACACCCGCCCGCATCGCCGACACCATCTTGATAACACCCGCCACACCCGCCGCCGCCTGGGTGTGCCCGATGTTCGACTTCACCGAACCCAGCCAGAGCGGTGCTCCCCCGGCGCGGTCCTGACCGTAGGTGGCCAGCAGGGCCTGCGCCTCGATCGGGTCGCCCAGGGTGGTGCCCGTACCGTGGGCCTCGACGGCGTCCACGTCCCGCGCGGACAGTCCGGCGTTCGCCAGCGCCTGCCGGATCACCCGCTGCTGCGACGGACCGTTCGGCGCCGTCAGACCGTTCGACGCACCGTC
>NZ_JBEXYC010000121.1:0-5780 GCF_040630835.1 Kitasatospora sp. NPDC005751 | reverse complement strand
AGCGGCTTCTGGGCACCACGATCCTGACCGTAGGTCGCCAGCAGCGCCTGCGCCTCGATCGGGTCACCCAGCTTGGTACCCGTCCCGTGCGCCTCCACCACGTCCACATCGGCGGCCGTGAGGCCGGCGTTCGCCAGCGCCGCGCGGATCACCCGCTGCTGGGACGGACCGTTCGGCGCCGTCAGACCGTTCGACGCCCCGTCCTGGTTCACCGCCGAGCCGCGCACCACGGCGAGCACCCGGTGCCCGTTGCGCCGCGCGTCCGAGAGCCGCTCCAGGACCACCATGCCGGCGCCCTCGGCGAAGCCCATGCCGTCCGCGTCGGCCGAGAAGGCCTTGCAGCGGCCGTCCACCGCGAGACCGCGCTGCTGGCTGAACCCGACGATGCCGTCGGGGGTCGCCATCACGGTGGCCCCGCCGGCCAGCGCCATCGAGCACTCCCCGGCGCGGATCGCCTGGGTGGCCAGGTGCAGCGCCACCAGCGAGGACGAGCACGCGGTGTCGATGGTCACCGCCGGGCCCTCCAGGCCCAGCGTGTAGGACACCCGGCCGGACATCACGCTCGTCGCGAAGCCGGTCGTCAGGTGCCCTTCGGCTCCCTCGCCGCCGGTCGCCAGCCCGAGCCCGTAGGCCGACGCGAACCCGCCGACGAAGACGCCGGTCTGGCTGCCGCGCAGCGTCGCGGGGTCGATCCCGGCCCGCTCCAGCGCCTCCCAGGACGTCTCCAGCAGCTGACGCTGCTGCGGGTCCATCGCCAGCGCCTCACGCGGCGAGATCCCGAAGAACCCGGCGTCGAAGCCGCCGGCGTCCGCGACGAAGCCGCCCTCCTGGGTGTAGGAGGTGCCGACGCTCTCGGGGTCCGGGTCGTAGAGGCCCTCCACGTTCCAGCCGCGGTCGTCCGGGAAGCGGGAGATCGCGTCCGCCCCGGTGGTGAGCAGCTGCCAGAACCCGTCGGGGTCGTTCACGTCGCCGGGGAGCCGGCAGGCCATCCCGACGATCGCGATCGGCTCGTCGGATCCCGCTTCCGCCGGGCGGACCGGCAGGAGGTCCACGGGCTGCTCGGTGTCACCGAGCAGCCGGGCCCGCAGGTGCCCGGCCAGCGCGACCGGGTTGGGGTAGTCGAAGACCAGGGTGGCCGGCAGCCGCTGACCGGTCGCGGTGCCCAGGCGGTTGCGCAGTTCGACCGCGGTGAGCGAGTCGAAGCCCAGGTCGGTGAAGGCGCGGCCGGGCTCGACGGCCTCGGCAGAGCTGTGCCCCAGCACGGCCGCCACGTGGGTCCGGACCAGGTCGGTGAGCAGCCGGGTGCGCTCCTGTTCGGAGAGGCCGGCCAGCTGCCGTTGCAGCGAGTCCGCGCCGACGCCGCCCGAGGCGGCGGTCCGCCGGCCGGTCCCGGCCGTGACCAGGGTCCGCCAGAGCGGCGGGACCTCCGCGCTCCGCGTGGCCTGCGCGCGCAGCCCGGCGAGGTCCAGCCGGGTCGCCACCAGCAGCGCCTCGGAGCGGGCGGTTCCCTGGTCCAGCAGGGCCAGGCCCTCGTCCGCGCTCAGTGCCACGGCGCCACCGCGGGTCAGGCGGGCCCGGTCGGAGTCCGAGAGCTGCCCGGTCAGGCCGCTGACCTCCGCCCAGAGGCCCCAGGCCAGCGAGGTGCCGGGCAGTCCGGCCGCCCGCCGGTCGGCCGCCAGCGCGTCCAGGAACGCGTTGGCCGCCACGTAGTTGCCCTGACCCGGGACGCCGAACGTCGCCGCGGCCGAGGAGAACAGCACGAACTGCTCCAGATCCAGCTCCCGGGTGAGCTCGTGCAGGTGCCAGGCACCGTCGGCCTTCGGCCGCATCACCGCGGCCACCCGCTCGGGCGTCAGCGACGCGACGATCCCGTCGTCCAGGACACCGGCGGTGTGGATCACGCTCCGCAGCGGACGCCCCGCCGGAATCGCCGCCAGCAGCGCGGCCAGCGCCTCACGGTCCGCCGTGTCACAGGCGAGCACGTCCACCGACGCGCCCGACTGCGCCAACTCCGCCGCCAGCACGGCCACCCCGGCGGCGGCCGGACCGGAACGGCTGGTCAGCACCAGACCGTCCGCCTGGGCCGTGGTCACCAGATGCCGCGCGACCAGACCGCCCAGCGTGCCCGTGCCACCCGTCACCAGCGCCGTCCGCCCGGATGGGCGGGGGGCGCGCAGTTCGGCGGGGACGGTCAGGACCAGCTTGCCGGTGTGGCGTGCCTGCTGCATGAAGCGGAACGCCTCACGCGCCCGCCGCACGTCCCAGGCCCGGACCGGCAGCTTCGTCAGCGTGCCGGCGGCCATCAGGTCGACGATCCGGCCGAGCATCGCGCCCATCCGCTCGGGCCCGGCCTCGCCGAGATCGAAGGGCCGGTAGAAGACCCCCGGGTACTGGACGGCCAGGGCCTCCGGGTCCCGGAGGTCGGTACGGCCCATCTCGACGAAGGCCCCACCGCGCGGCAGCAGCCGCAGCGAGGCGTCCGTCAGCTCGCCCGCCAGGGAGTTCACCACGATGTCCACACCCGCGCCGCCGGTGGCGGCGAGGAACTCCGCCTCGAACCCGGCGTCGCGGGACGAGGAGATGTGCGCTTCGTCCAGGCCCATCGCGGCCAGCACCGGCCACTTCGCCGGACTCGCCGTCGCGAACACCTCCAGGCCCAGGTGCCGGGCGAGCTGCACCGCCGCCATGCCGACGCCACCGGCGCCCGCGTGCACGAGCACCCGTCGGTCGGCCTCGGCCTCGGCCAGCTCCACCAGGGCGTACCAGGCCGTCATGAACGCCACGGGCACCGACGCGGCCTCGGCGAAGGTCCAGCCCTCCGGGATCCGCACCAACTGCCGGGCGTCCGTAACCGCCACCGGCCCGAACCCGCCTGCGGCGACGCCCATCACCCGGTCGCCGACCGCGAGGCCGGTCACCTCGGGGCCGAGGTCGAGCACCGTACCCGCGAGCTCACTGCCCATCACACCGCCGCCCGGGTACATCCCGAGGCCGATCAGCACGTCGCGGAAGTTCAGCCCGGCCGCGTGGACCGCCACCCGGACCTGCCCGGGCTCCAGCGCGTCGCCCGTCTGCGGCGCCGGCGCCGGTGTCAGCCCCTCCAGTGACCCGCCGGCGTCCGGCTCCAGCCGCCACGGGCCCTCGGGCACCGCCAACTCGCCCGCCGGGCGCGCCAGACGCCGTCCGTGGGCCTGGCCGGCGCGGACGACCAGCTCGGACTCACCGCTGCCCACCGCCGACGGCAGCACCGTGGCGGGCGCACCGGACTCACCGGCGGGCAGGTCGACCAGGACGAGTCGGCCGGGGTTCTCCGACTGCGCCGAGCGCAGCAGGCCCCAGACGGCGGCGGCGGGCAGATCGGCGACCCGCTCACCGGCCGCGGCAGCGACGGCTCCTCGGGTGACGACCACCAGCCGGGCCTCGGCCAGACGCTCCTCGGCCAGCCAGGCCTGGGCCAGGCCGAGCACCTCACCGGTCACACGCGCGGCCGCCTGCGCCGGGTTTCCACTGTCCTGGTCACCGGCGCAGGCCAGCACCAGGGCGGGCTCGATCTCCCCCGCCTCGGTGGCGGCGGCCAGACCGGCCAGGTCGGCGAAGGCCCGGACCGGAACGCCGGAGGCCTCCAGCGCCTCGGCCAGGCCGAAGCGATCGGCGCCGATCAGCGCCCACGCCCCGGCCGGAGCCTCGGCAACGCTCAGCGGGGCCCACTCGACGGTGAACAGGGCATCCGCCACCGTCGAGGCAGCGGAGTTCAGTTGCTCGGCCGCCACCGGACGGGTGATCAGCGACTCGACGGAGACCACCGGCGAACCGGTGGCGTCCGCTGCCGTCAGCACCAGACCGCCCTGCGCATCCCGGCGCAGCCGGGCCCGCAGCACGGACGCACCCGCCGCGTGCAGCTCGACACCCGTCCACGCGAACGGCAACCGCACCTGCCCGGAATCGCCCTCCTCGGAACCGCCGACCAGGGCGCTGGCGTGCAGCACACCGTCCAGCAGGGCCGGGTGCAGACCGAACGCACCCGCATCGGCGGCCACACCCTCGGGTAGCGCCACCTCGGCGAAGACCTCGTCGCCCCGGCGCCACACCGCGCGCAGCCCCCGGAACGCCGGGCCGTAGCCGTAGGGCGTCCCGGCCAGCGCCTCGTACATACCGCTGACGTCCACCGCCGTGGCCCCGCGCGGAGGCCAGACCGCGAAGTCCTCCTCGGCGAGCGCGGGTTCACCGGCGTGGGCGACCAGACCGCTCGCGTGTTGGAGCCACGCCTGCTGCGCGTCGGCGGCGTCGGGGCGGGAGAACACCTCGACCGTCCGACGGCCGTCCGCATCGGCGGCGGCCACCACGACCTGGACCTGCACACCGGAACCGTCCGCCGGGAAGATCAGCGGCGCCTGGAGGGTCAGTTCCTCCAGCAGGCCGCACCCCACCTGGTCACCGGCCCGGACCACCATCTCGACGAAGCCGGTCCCCGGCAGGAGCGCGACCCCGCCGACCACGTGGTCGGCCAGCCAGGGGTGCGTCCGCAGCGACAGCCGCCCGGTGCAGACCAGCCCCGCGCCGCCGGCCAGTTCGACGGCCGCGCCCAGCAGCGGGTGACCGACCGCGCCCAGGCCGAGCGACACCGCGTCCCCACCGAGGGACGGCGCCGCAGCCGGCGGCCAGAACTGCTCGTGCTGGAAGGCGTAGGTGGGCAGCTCCACCGACTCGGCGGCCGGGAGCACCGTGCGCCAGTCCACGGGGGCACCGTTGACGAAGGCCTCGGCAAGTGAGGCCAGCAGGCGCTGGGCGCCGCCGTCGTCGCGGCGCAGCGTGCCGCAGACGGCCGCCGGCAGCCCGGCGGCCTCCTGGGCGACCTCTTCGAGCGTGTCGTTCATCGCGCCCAGCAGCACCGGGTGCGGCGTCACCTCGACGAACAGCTGGTGCCCCTGACCGGCGAGCGTGCGCACCGCGCGGTCGAAGTGCACCGTCGCCCGCAGGCTGCCGTACCAGTAGGCGGCGTCCAACTCCTCACCGGTCAGCGTCTCGCCAGTCATCGCCGAGACCATCGGGATCCGGCCCCGGCGCGGCGCGATACCGGCCAGGACCTCGGTGATCTCCGCTTCGAGGCGGTCCACCTGCGCCGAGTGCGAGGCGTAGTCCACCGCGACCATCCGGGCGCGCACTCCCTCCGCCTCGAACTCCGCCTTCAACTCCTCCAGCGCCTCCGGCTCACCCGAAACCACCACCGCCGAAGGGCCGTTGACGGCTGCCAGGGCAACACGCTCACCGAACCGGGCGATCCGCTCCTCCACCACCGCGGCCGACCGGCTCACCGACAACATCCCGCCGAGACCGGCCAGCACCTTCAACGACCGCGAACGCAGCGCCACCACCCGGGCGCCGTCCTCCAGCGACAGCATCCCCGCCACCGTCGCCGCCGCGATCTCACCCTGCGAATGCCCCACCACCGCAGCAGGCGTGACACCGGCGGCCTCCCAGACCGCCGCCAGCGACACCATCACCGCCCACAGCGCCGGTTGGACGACATCCGCCGCCGTCAACTCCGGCACACCCGCGAGGACATCGGCCAGCGACCAGTCCACATAAGGCGCCAGCGCCGTCTCGCACTCCGCGAGCCGTGCCGCGAACACCGGGCTCGACAGAGCCAGTTCACGGCCCATCCCCACCCACTGCGAACCCTGACCGGCGAACGCGAACACCACCCGCGCACCCGGCCGCGCCACACCCGACACCACCGACCCCGACGGCACACCGGCCGCCAGACTCTCCAACCCGGCCAC
>NZ_JBEXYC010000120.1:0-6156 GCF_040630835.1 Kitasatospora sp. NPDC005751 | reverse complement strand
GCTGCCCACAGATGGCCGGTACCCAGCTGCCTGCCGTCGTCGGCGGCCCGCCACTGGTCGAGTTCGGCCGACGGGTACTTGGCGTCCCAACCGTAGGCCTGGGCGTACGGGTCGAGGCTGCGGACCAGGCCGGCCCTGACGGTGGTGCCGAGCTTGTTGAGCAGGGCGAGGTCCGGGGCGCTGCCGGAGGAGAGCTTGAGGTTGAGGCTCTTGTCGTAGTCGTCGACGCCCGTGTACTGGAAGTCGACCGTGATGTTCGGGTGCTTGGTGTGGAAGGCCTCGGCGAGGGCCTTGGTGGTGCCGGAGTTCTCGGAGCTCACGATCGTCAGGGTGGCACTGCCGGTGGGCAGCTCCGTGGAGACGGGGCCGGAGGAGGCCGGGGCCCCGGCCGAGCCGCCCGGGGTGAGGCCGCCGCAGGCGGCGAGGCCGGTGGACACCGCTACCAGGAGAGCGCACATGGCGACCGGGCGGGAAGAGCGGCGGAGGGGTCTTACGGACATCTGGGGCTCCTCACGACAGGGACTGGGCCCTGCGGACGGGACGGAAACTACAGATCGATATGTCGAGGCATTTCGAAACTGAGCAGGATGCTAGGAGCGAAAGGGTGCGAAGGTCAATATACTTATGTCGTACTGTTACGTAACTAGATGGCGTAAGCTGCCGTACAAGGTCGCAGGAGGCGGCCGGCAAAGGGGAGGTCCTGTGAACAGCCCAGCTCTCACCGGTGGCGATCCGGCGCTGCTGCGCCGCCTGAACACCGAGGCCGTCCTGCGCGTTCTGCGCAGCGCCGAACCGATGACCCTCACCCAGATCGGCCGCGCCGCCGCCCTGTCCCGCCAGACGGTGGACGTCGTGATAGACGAGCTCGGCGGCAGCGGCTGGATCGAGGAGGTCGCACCGGAGCGGAGCATCGGCAGGCCCGCCCGCCGCTACCGCTTCCGCGCGGAGGCGGCCCACGTCCTGGGCGTCGACATCGGCGTCGGAGGGCTTCGGATGACCCTCACGGACCTCGACGGCACCGTCGTCGCCTCCCGGCACACCGAGATCGCCCCCAGCCACGGCGGAGCGACCCGGTTGGAGGCCGTCCGAACAGGCACACAGCGCTTCCTCGCCGCTCACCCGGACGCCCGACTGCGGGCGCTCTGCCTCGGCGTGCCGGGGATCATCGACGCCCAGGGCAGGGTGCGCCTTTCCACACCGCTCCCCGAATGGAACGGCCTCGACCTCGCCGGCGTCGCGGGCGCCTGGTTCGACTGCCCGGCCTACGCCGAGAACGACGCCAACCTGGCCGCCCTGGCCGAGCACTGGCTCGGCGCGGCGCAGCACGCGGACGACTTCATCCAGTTGATCGCCGGTCATCGCACGGGCGTGGGCATGATGCTCGGCGGCCGGCTCCACCGCGGGCGCGGGGGCGCCGCCGGTGAGATCGGCGCACTCGCCGTCCTCGGCTGGGAGGGCGCCGCCATGAGCGATGTCCGGGAGGCCGAGGACCCCGCCCGCATCTTCGCCGACGCCCAGGCCGGCGACGCCGTCGCCGCCGAGCACGTGGACCGCTTCGCCCGCACCCTCGCACAGGGCATCGCGGCCATGGTCCTCACGGTCAATCCCGACCTGGTGGTCATCGGCGGCGGCCTCTCGCAGGCGGGCGAGGCGGCCGTCGGCCCCATCCGCGGCCATCTTGAGAGCCTCTGCCTGGACCCGCCGCGGGTCGACTCGTCGGCGCTGGGCGTCGAGGCGGTCGCACTCGGCGCCGCCCGCCTGGCACTCGACCATCTGAACGCCCAGCTCTTCGGTCTGCACGGCAGTCCGGCGAACCCGCCCCCGTCCGCTTCCGCTTCCGCCGTGGGCGGCACCGCTCGTCCGCTCAATCGGGACGCCTTCCAGCCCCCTGCCGGGCAGGCCGGGGGGCGCTGAACGAAAGGTGGCCGGACTGTCGGCCCCGGGTCGCGCACCGACGCTCACAGGGCGCCGCGCCACGTAGGGCGGTGGCCTGCGAGCGTCGGTGGGAGTCCGTCTCACCATGGCCGATCACCCTCGGACCACCGCCGGGGCGCGGACCCACTCCACCGTTCCCGGACCCCTGGCCCGGGGTCCGCGCCCCGGCCGCCCCGTCGTCGCCGCGCGCGGGCTCGGCATCTCCACGACCCGGCAGCCCGCCTTCTGCAGTCGCTTCACCGTCGCGGCCGCCGCCGCGTCGTCCAGTGAGAACACCCAGAGCCCCGGAACGAACACCGTCTGGCAGTGGCCGAACTCCGCCAGGGTGATGAGCTGCGCCAGTCGGGGCAGCTCGCCGACCGACGGGCAACCGTTGTCGAGGAAGACGTGCGGGCCACAGAACCCGAGCCCTTCGGCGTACGAGCTCACGGCGGCCCGGTGGTCGGCCATTTCCCACTGGTCGAACGGGTAGCACCGCAGGTACACCGCGCCCACCGCTTTCGGCGGCCTCGGAAGTGAAGTCGTCATGGCCTGCTCCTTGTCGCCGGAAATCACACGGCCCCATGCTCGGGCCTCGCCGCCGTGCGGACCACCGGCTTCGGCAGCCGGATCCCGTCCGTCCACCACCTGCCGATTCCCTCACGTTCCGTTGCGGTCGAGCTGTCTCCTCAGGCTAGGTACGGTCATCCCCACAGGTCAACCATTATCGGAATACTATTACGTAATTAACTTACGCAAATGGATCGATCACTCTGTGTTGCTGATCCTTGGTGGGGACCTTCTTCGCGGTGTAGCGGGCCGGCAGCCGGCACCAGGCGCGGTAGGCGGTGAGCTTGTCGACCAGGGTGCCGTTGCCCTCGCTGTCGCTGTCGCGGTCGACCTCGACCAGGAGCATGGGGCCGTCCGCGCCCGGGTCGCGCAGGACCAGGCCGGCGAAGAGGGAGCGGCGGCCGGGCCGCTTGTACTCGGCCTCGGTGGCGTAGGCGCCGAGGTGTCCGATCCCGGCCTTGGCGAGCAGGCCGGCGGTGGCCGCGACGTTTAGGGCGTGCTCGGAGTACGCGGCGGCCCGCCCGTCCCGGTCCGGGCGCAGCGCGGCGAGCTTCGTCCCCGTCGGGACGGGTGCTTCGGCGTCGCGGCGCCCGGCCGCGGTCAGGCACCACAGCTTGCGCCCGCCGGGAGGCGGAACTCTTCCCGCACCCGGCCGGCCCGCTTGAGGTCGCCGAGCGCGTCGCGCACCGACTTGTCGGACCCGCCCCGCCGTGCGGGCTCAGGCGCTCTGCGGCGCGCCGGTGCTGGTGTGGGAGGCGTCCAGGGCCGGGCCGGTGCTGGAGACCTTCGGGCTGTGGTTGCCGGTGAGGCCCTCTTCACGTGGATCCGGACGGCACGGTCCGGCGGCCGTGGTCAGAGGTTGTGGACGTGGGCCTGAAGGATGCTCCGGCGGCCAGCGCCGGGGTGTCGTGGAGAGCGGCCCGCTGGGTTTCGGGGTCGCCGAGGAAGTGGTCCTCATAGACCGCGACCCAGCCGTCGCCGCCGTCCAGACCGCGCTCGACCCACCCGACCGGGTAGCCCTCGCCGAGGACCACCAGGACGTCCGGCTGCACCGTCCAGCCGGAGAGCACCCAGGCGTAGCCGAAGACCGCGGGGTCGAGGGGGATGTGGACGTCCATGGGGGGTAGGCCGCGCCGCAGCGGTTCGCGGGGCACCGTCACCGTCCCGGTGGCGGGCTCGGCCGTGCGCGGGCCGATCCAGCCGTCCGTCCGGGGAGCCGGGCGGTCCGTGTCCGGTGTCCGCGCGGCGGCGGCCGGCGGCACCAGGCGGGCGCTCCGGAGGGTGTCGAGGGCCGCACGCTGGTCGTGGCGGGTGCGGGGCCGGCCGAGGTCGCCGATCAGCGGCTCCGTCCGGCCGTCGGCGAGGTGCGACGCCGCGATCCAGCCGCCCGGGCCCCACGGCCCGTCGCCGAGCAGCGCCGCCCAGCCGACCCGGACACCGTGGTGGTGGAGCCGGTGAACGCCGCTGGCCTCCGGCGCCGACCAGGCCCAGGTGGCCCGGGCCGTAGGAGAGGGCGAGGTCGTCCGTGCGGTCCGGCGGGCCGAAGCGGCGCACCGGATCCGAGGTGACGCGCAGCACCGCGTCGGGCTGCAGGCCGGTGTCGTCCGGGTGGGGGACCGTGGAGGCCGGGGCCGGGGCCGGACCGGGGCCGGGCGGGGCCGGACCGGGGCCGGGCGGGGCCGGACCGGGGCCGGGCGGGGCCGGGCGGGGCCGGGCGGGGCCGGGCGGGGCGGACGCGGCGGACGCGGCGGGCATAGGCCTGTTGGTGGTGGCCGGGTTTTCTCCCCGGGGCGTTGCGGGCGCGGTCGCGGTCGGCTCGGTGGGGGGCGCTGTTTCGCCCCGGGGGGCAACGGCGTGTGGCGGGGCCGGCTCGGCGGGGCGGGCGGCGCGCTGTCCGGTGGTCGTTTCGCCTCGGGGTGATTCGCCGTCGGGCCGGGCGGCCGGGGCCGGGAGAGTGGCTTCGGGCCGGGCGGCGGGCACGGCGGCCGGCACCGCCGCGGCGGCCACCGGGGCGGGGCCGGGAGCGGTGCCGCTCTCTCCCCGGGGCGTTTCGGCGGGCCCGCGGTCGGGTCGTCCCGCCGCCCGGTCCTGGCTCGGGTGCGCGGCGAGCAGCTGCTCGACCAACTCGCGGTGGCGCAGCATGACGGCGTAGGCGGAGTGCAGGGCGTCGTCGGCGGAGTGCAGGGCGTCGTCGGCGGCTTGGCGCGCAAGGGCGGGGTCGTCGTCGCGGGCCGCGCGGGCCAGCTGGAGCAGCAGCAGTCGGTCGTGCCGGATCAGCTGCTCGCCGAGGGTGAGGAGCTCGGCCGCCAGCGGGGCGTCGGCCAGTCCTTCGGGGAGCCCGGTTTCACCCCGGGGTGAAACGGCGGCCACCACGAGAGCCTTGGTCTGCTTCCCCTTCTCCCTCGCGCGGTCCGCTTTCGAGGAGCAGGCCTTCGAGCAGTACTTCGGCCGGCGGCCCTTGCCTCCCCACGACAGCTCCGCGTCGCACACCGAGCACGTCGGCCCGCCGAACAGCACCGGCTCGACCGGCGCGGACGCGGCATTAACCCCCGGGGGAGAAACTCATGATCGGAATGCTAGCCAGGCGACATGCCGGGTTTCTCCCCGGGGGAACCGCTCCCCCGCGGTGGCCGCCCGGACAGGGCCGGCCCAACCGCGCGGCGCCGGGGCCGTGACGGGGCCCTGCTGGATGGCGGGGCGATGGATCAGTGGTTCTGGCCACCGCGCGGCAGCGGGATCCACTCCACCGATGCCCGGCCGGGGTCGTCCTGCTCGGCGGCGGCGACCGTGTGGTGGAGCCAGTCGGGCAGGTGGGCGGTGAAGACCAGGTGCCGCCGGCGGAAGAGCCCGCTCTCGCCCGGGCGCCGGGTCTCCTGCTCCTGGACGAAGCGCAGCACCGGCGGCTCGGGCAGGGCGGAGTCGCCGGCCTGCTGCTGGTCCTCTACGCCCAGCAGATCGCCACCATCAGCCGCCTCACGGTCGCCAACATCCACCTCGACAACGACAAGGCCCGGCCCGGCGTGGCGAATCGGCTGATCCGGGCGGGGGTGAGGGGCCAAAATGGTCCGCGTGCAGACGCAGTGGGTGCAGCAGTTCCGGAACTGCCCGGATAGCGAGGACATCGAGGCCCTGGTCCTGGCCGAAGAGGCCGAGCGGGCCCAGCAGGTGCTGGCCCGCGAGCGCGAGGGCGCCGGCGGCCTGGTCGACGGGTACGTCCTGCAACGCTTCGACGCCCAGAGCCGCACCGCCCTCTACACATGGGTGCGGGCCGGGAGTGCGGAGCAGGTCGCGGCGTACCTGCTGGACCTGCTGGCCGAGGTCTGCCCCGTCGAACGGCCGCGGTAGGCCGGCGGGCCCGCACCGTTGCGGCCGGCCCTGCCGGGCGCCCACGAGAAACCAGGACCGTGCCGGCCTGGCTGGACCCGCGGAGCACCACCGGCGCCTCGCTCGTCAGCACCGTCAGCCGGACGGCCAGCCGGATCCTCGCACCGAAGCTCCTGGCCCTGTGGGAGCTGCTGCGCGGCTGGGAGTAGCCGCAAACGGGTGGGGCGGTCTGCGCCCACCCGGGAGGGCGGGCTCCGGTCTGCCGGGTCGGTCTGACCGGCAACACCGGCATGAAGGACCTCAACCGGGCCATGCTGGAGTTCTTCGGCCACCCGGGGCGCAACCGCG
>NZ_JBEXYC010000119.1:0-6226 GCF_040630835.1 Kitasatospora sp. NPDC005751 | reverse complement strand
TGGGTCAACGGCAAGGCCGGAGCCACCATCAGGACGCCGGGCGGCACCGACGCCGCGAACACCCTCGCCGACTGGGCGAAGAAGGGCTACCTGCCCGAAAGGGCCAACGCCTCAGGCCTCACCGCCGCAGTGGCCGAGTTCACCCGCGGCAAGGGCCTCTTCCTCTTCGACGGCTCCTGGGACGCCCAGAACATCGACCGCGCCATGCACGGCAGGGTCGGCTTCATCCCCTTCCCCGGCGGAGCCGGCGGCAGGGCCACCGGTATCGGCACCTCGGTCGCCTACGCCATTCCCGCCAAAGCCAAGAACCCCGACCTCGCGGCCGCGTTCCTCGACTTCATGAACACCCCCGAAGCCGCCCAGATCCAGTTCAACACCGGCTTCCTCCCCCTGGCCCACGCCGACTCCGTCAAAGGCACCGAGGGCAACGTGATGAACGACATCGCGAGTGCCTGGGGAGTCGTCAACAAGGGCGACGGATTGGTGAACTTCTTCGCCAACAGCACCGCCACCATGAACGACACCCTCACCATCCAGACCCAGCGGCTGATCGAGAGCGCCACCACCGGTCCCGCCTTCCTCGACGCGCTCCAGAGCGACTGGGCGAGGAGCCACGAGCGGGCCGGCAGTGGGCCGTGAGGCCCCTGGACGCGGCCGGCGGGTTGCGGGTTGCCTCTTTGGGTAATCGGGCCCGGGGGCGCGGGGTCTGCTGCGAGCCTGGACCTATGGGTGATGCGGTGGATGAGGACTTGAACCTGCTCGAGCGGCTCCGGGAGGAGATCGCGCTGGCGGAGTCCAATCTTGCCGGTGCGATGAGAGGGATCTCCGACGGCTACCTGGAGCTTCACAACGGTGGCGGCCGCGGTCACAGCGTCCACGCGCAGTACCAGGAGAGCAACATGCGCACGGGCAAGCCGCTGGCGGACCTCGCGGTGGAACTCGCCGCCTGGGCGTCGGAGATCGCTGCCAAGTCGGCCGCGCTGGACGTGCGCCGGACGCTGCTCAAGCAGTTCGAAGAGGAGGGCTGATCGGTTCGTCGGCAGGGTCAGCGCCGCTACGGCTAGTAACCTGCCCGGCGTCGACTACTACCCGCTGGCAGTGATTGAGGAGCACGGCGCTCGAGGCGACCTTGCCCAGCATCTGACGCTCATCCATTCCCTGATGACCCAGGTCGCTGCCGAAGCGTGGTCGGTACCGCCCTTCGAGCTGACGATCGTGCTCTCCGGTGACTTCGACGCCTCGATCGCGGACCGCGAGGTCGGCTTCACCCCCGAGCGGCTCGGCGGCGGGACGGTCGGCGGCAAGACGACCCCTGTACAACGCGACTACACCGTGGTCGAGGTGTTCGTTGACGCGACCACCGCCGACGACTTCGACCTCTTGGCGTGGATCCACACTGTCCTCCACGACTACGGCCATGTCTTCTTGGGGCGCCTGCGCGCCGCGGCCGGTACCCGACCGCCCTACCCCACCCGCGACCAGACGCTGCCGGAGATCGGCGCGATATGGGCCTTCGAAACTGCCGACGAGTACCGCTGTGAGCTGCTCTCCGACCGGCTGATGAAGGCCCCGCAGAAGGGCGGCGTAGTCAGCAGCCCCGACTCCTCGATCATCATGAACCTTGAGCTGGTGATGGGGGACCGGTACCGCTACGCCCTCGCCGACCTGCTGGGCCCCGTCGTCCATCCCGGCTGGCCGGACCTCGTCGGCTCCCGCCTCGACGGCGATATCGACGTCTTCGACATGTTCAACCGGCTGGTCGCCGAGACCGGGAACGTCCTGAAGGTGGTGGGCTACGCCGACGCGCTGGAGCGCACCGCCGAGCGAGGGCGGATCCTTGATTTCGCTCCCGACCACCCAGCGGTCGTGCTCTACCTGGGGCCGGTGTGGAGCCCCATCGCCCGCCTGCTGGAGGGCGGGCCTGTCATCCCCTCGCTGTCCGACTTCGCCGAGGTGGACAGCCGGTTGCAGGAGCTCGGCCAGGGGATCGTCGACATGTGGGAGAGGCTCGGCGTCACCGGATACCTCACCGACGGGGACGTTTCGGAGGTGGAGCCACCGGCCCGCTAACCGGGTCCGGGGACGCGGCGAAGACCACCCGCCTCGTTCTCCCGGCCGGCGGGCCGGTGGCGGGCTCACCATGGGCGGCAGGTGTGGCGGTCGGGAGCGGGGCCGCGGTGGTGGTGGAGGGCGGTGGCCTCCAGCAGCGTCTGGCGGGCGCGGCGCCGTCGGAGCTCTTCGGTGCGGGCGGCGGTGGCGGCCCAGTCGGGCAGTGGCCGGCCCTGGGCGGCGGCGGTGAGCGTCTCGCCGAGCCGGTCGAGCGCACGGTCCCAGTCGGCGAGTTGCCGGACCAGGTCCGCCACCAGCTGGTCGACGGCGGCGGCCGGGTCGCGTCGGAAGGCGCGGGCCTCGGTGGCGGCCTCCGCCAGGACGTCCTCGTCGAAGTCCGCGAAGACCTCGTACCAGCCGGCGGCCTGCTGCCCGAAGGCGTCCAGGGCGGTGCGCAGGTCGGCGTCGACGGCGGCGGGTGACCAGGAGGGCGGGGTGCGGGGCGGTCGGACGGTGGCGGACAGGATCCGCCCCACGCGGGCGCCGGGGGGCGAGACCGCGTCGCGTGGTCCCGCTTACCCGGCAGCCGGCTCGGCCGGGCGGTCGTCGGTGTCGGTGGTGCCGTCGCCGTTCGCGCCGCCCAGGTCCTCGACCACGTTCAGGTCCAGTTCGGCGGCGAGGCGGTGCAGGTGCTCCCACTGGTCGAGGTCCAGGCCGAGCGCGGGGTCGCTGGCCACCCGCAGGAGGGCGGCGGCCGCGATGCCGGGGCCGGCGGCGGCGAGCGCGTTGTGCAGGGCCTCCTCGCAGGCCTCCTCGCCGCGGTCGTCCTGGTAGTGCAGGGCGATCTCGAAGGACTCGACCGCGCTGTCGAACACCCTGCGGTAGGCGAGGCGGTCGAGCGGATCGCCGTGCTCGTGGCCGAGAGCCCGCAGCTGTCGCAGGGGCAGCACGCGGGCGTCGCCGGCGGCGGTGGCGCTCCGGCCGGCCTCGGTGGCGGCATCCAGTTCGCCGGCGAGCAGGGTGAGCTCGCGCGCCAGGTCGCCGAGGACGCAGGACGGGAGCGCCGCGGCGAGCGCGCACACCGTCACCGGGGCGAGCCGCTCGCCCCGGTGGAGCTCCGGCAGGGTGCCGGTGGTGTGCGAGGCACCGAGGATCATGTCCGCTGCCAGGGTGTAGCGCAGTTCCTCGGTCAGCAGGCCCTCGCTGCCGGGGATGATCTCGCGGCCGCTCGCCCGGGTGATCGCCGCGGCCGCGCGCTCCAGCAGCCGGGCGTGCTCCTCCTCGCACTGACGGCCGGCCAGCCCGCGCACCCACCGGGCCGCCGCCTCACCCGCCTCGGCGGCCCGGTGCAGCGCCGCCAGGCCGGCCGCGCGCCGCGCCTGCTTCCGGCCCTCGGGGGCCTCGGCCTCTTCGAGGGCCGAGGTGTGGAGCGGCACCGGGGCGGGAAGCGATGTCGTCATACCGGTGCAACCCCGCGCGGGACCGGACGGTCACGGGTGCAGGCAGTCACCTTGCCGCACGGAACTGCAGCGCTGGGCAGCACTCCCGCCGTGCTGCGCAGCGGTGCGGGACAACCGGCCGCGCGGCGTGGGGGCAACGAGGGTGCGCAACGGGGACGGTACGGCCCGGGCGCCGCGCAAGGGGCGGCGCCGATACCCGCCCGCTTCACCCCGGGGGGAAACATCGCTGGTCGCGGGGCTAGCATCCGGGCATGAGTTTCTCCCCCGGGGGTCAACGCGGTGTCCGAGCCGATGCTGTTCGGCGGTCCGACCTGCGCGGTGTGCGGCACGGAGCTGGCGTGGGCCGGCAAGGGCCGCCGGCCGAAGTACTGCTCGAAGAGGTGCTCGTCGAAAGCGGACCGTGCCCGGGAGAAGGAGAAGCAGGAGCAGGCCCTCGCGGCGGCCGCCGAAACGCCCCGGGGCGAAACGGCGCTCCCCAACGGCCTGGCCGACGACCCGTCGGCCGCCGAGCTGCTCACCCTCGGCGAGGAGCTGGTCCGGCACGACCGGCTGCTGCTGCTCCAGCTGGACCGCGCGGCCCGCGACGGCGACGCGGCTCTTGCACGCCAGGCCGCCGCCGATGTCCGGCACTCCGCCTACTCGGTGATGCTGCGCCACCGCGAGCTGGTCGAGCAGCTGCTCACCGAGCACCCCACCCAGGCCCGGGCGGCGGGACAATCTGCCCCGGAGGGTTCCGAAACGCCCCGGGGCGAAACCCGGTCCGGCCTCGGCGCCGCCCACGGGGCGGCCGGGACAGCGGCGGCCGCCGTGCCCGCTCCCCGCCCCGCGACTGGCGCCCCGGATCCGGACGGCATACCCGCTGGCCAATCCCCCCGGGGAGAGACGCCCATGGGACAAGGTGGCGCCCCCACCGCCGAAAGCGCCCCCTCGGCGACCGTTGTCCCCCGGGGCGAAACAACGCCCGCCGCCAGGCCCGCCGAAACCGCGCCCGCTTTGCCCCGGGGAGAAACGCCGGTTCCGGCCGGCGGCGTGGGGCTGCGCGACCTGGTCGACCGGCACCTGACCCAGCGCAGCGCCGACGCCCCCAAGCCCGCGGAGCCGGACCGGACGGTGACCGTGCCAAGCGACCCGCTGCTGCGCGGCCTGCCCCGCAGCATGGATGTCCACATCCCGCTCGATGCGGGCGTGTTCGGCTACAACTGGGCGCTGGCCGGATGGACGGTCCAGCCGGACGTCCT
Source organism: Kitasatospora sp. NPDC005751 (assembly GCF_040630835.1). Classification (NCBI taxonomy): domain Bacteria; kingdom Bacillati; phylum Actinomycetota; class Actinomycetes; order Kitasatosporales; family Streptomycetaceae; genus Kitasatospora; species Kitasatospora sp. NPDC005751. The sequence continues at coordinate 1,479 of NZ_JBEXYC010000119.1, read as the reverse complement.
GGTGGTGCTCGGCGAGGGGCATCCGGTCGGCTGGGTCGAGCGCGGCCTCGATGGCAGCAACGGCTGGGTCGCCGTGATCGAGGGCTACTTCCTCGGCGACCCCGCCACCCAGGAGGCGGCCCTGCACACCACTCCGCAGCAGGCCGCCCACACCGTGCACCGCGCCTACATCCAGAATCTCTGAGCTTGTTCCTCAACCTCCGGCTTGTTGGCCTTCTGGATTGGCCCGTCGTGGCGCCGCACCGCGTGGGACCATCTCGGCATGCGCCTGATTGCTGATGGGGCCACGCCGACCTCGCGGTTGGTGCCGGTCGAGGACCTTGAGACCGACAACGGCCGCCCTCGATTAACTCCTGGCACGACACCGACGTCCCCACCCCAGCCAGACCGACACCACGCGAGATCGGTATCCCGGCCACCGCGACGCTGCTGCCGATCGTTGAGGTGACATGACCTGGGAGGATGGAGAGCCCGCTCGCCGCCGGTCCGCTAATCTCCGGGGATGAACGACAGCAGTGCATCCCAGGTGCCGTCTGAGGATCCAGTAGCAGCCCAGTGGCAGCTGGTTCGAGAGATGAACGAGAACCTCATCGACAAGGATCTTGTCGAAGCGGCCTACGCCAACCCTGCTCTCCGAAGCCTCTTCCCGATGGTCAGCCACGGATCACTGCAGTTCAGCCGATGCACCCGCTTCCCCTGGTCCCAGGACCTGCCCTCGATCTTCCCCCTCGATGGTGAACGGTTTCGCGTGCTACGACTGCACGAACCACAAGGCTCCGGGCGGGAGCGGATCGGCGCAGCCTTCACTGCCCAGGAGGCCGTCGAAATCGCTGCCGCACACCTCCCGGTCGGCTGGGGTCCCGCCGTAGACGGCAAGCCCGACATCCTCGAACCGCTCAGCTGACAGCCCTCCGGACTTGACGGATCTGATTCCACAGAAACGGCGGGAAGTCGGCCGGCACGGCGCGCCACTTCGTTCCGTTGTCGACCAGGTAGCGGATCGCGTCCAGTATCGCGCGGTGGCAATACGCCTCCGGCTGACCGCCCCGGCCCCGCAACCAGCCCGGCACCGGAAGCAGCGGCCGCACCACCGCCCACTCCGCATCGGACATGTCCGTCAGGTAACGGCGCGCACGGACCCCGTGGTCGGCGGCGTTCCCGAACCGGTGAGCGAGGCAGTCACGCGCGAGAGTGACCGAAGTGGACCCCGCCTGCGCGATGGCGTAGAACTGCGACAACAGGGCCTCCTGGACCGCTCATTGGCGTAGACACCCTTCGAGCTACCAAGAGGCCCTGCTTTCATGCACGGCGACCGCCGCACTCACCCGATCGAGACTCCCGTTCGACCAGCACCCTCAAGATCGGAACGACAACAGCCACTGAACTTGGCGTTTATCCACGCACGTCACTCGACCTGCTGATCTGCGGTTCTTCCCGGGACAGCAGAGGCGGCCGTTCTCCACGCTTCGAGGTGTTGAG
>NZ_JBEXYC010000118.1:0-6294 GCF_040630835.1 Kitasatospora sp. NPDC005751 | reverse complement strand
GAAAGCTACCTCGCCGGCCTCCACCTCCGTGGCGCGATGATCTGGATCAAGGACCTCACTCGAACCCATTGATCACGACCGAATACGTGCCCTAGCACGGGACACCGGAGACGAGATGACCATCCATCACCTGAACTGCGCCACCATGTGCCCCGTCGGGGGCCGACTGCTCCTGGGCAGCGGCGGACCGCTGATCGGCCGGCTGACGGCCCACTGCCTGCTGGTGGAGGGCGCGGACGGACTGGTCCAGGTCGACACCGGGTTCGGGACCGCTGACGTCGCGGACCCGCGGCGGCTCGGGCGGTCCTTCCTGCGGACGGTCCGGCCCCGGCTCCGGCCGGCCGCCACCGCGGTGCACCGGATCCGCGCGCTCGGCCACGACCCGCGCGACGTCCGCGACATCGTCCTGACCCACCTCGACCCCGACCACGCCGGCGGGATCGGCGACTTCCCGCACGCCCGGGTCCACGTCCTGGCCGACGAGCTCCGGGCCGTCGAGGCCCTGGCGACCCGCGGGGAACGCGACCGCTACCGCCCGGTCCAGTGGGCCCACGGTCCGCGCTGGGTGGAGCACCGACCGGACGCCGCCACCGAGAGCTGGTACGACTTCCGGGCGATCCCGGCGCCCTGGCGCGGGGCCCCCGACCTGCTGCTCGTCCCCCTGCCGGGGCACACCCGCGGCCACTGCGGCGTCGCCGTCCGGGAGGCCGACCGCTGGCTGCTGCACTGCGGCGACGCCTACTTCTCGCAGACGGACGTCGACCCCGCCGCACCCCGCCGCCCGCCCGGGCTGACGGCCTTCCAGCGCATGATGGCGTTCGACAACGGCGCCCGCCTGCAGAACCGGGAACGCCTGCGCGAACTGCGCCGCGCGCACCACGACGAGGTCCGACTGATCTGCGCCCACGACCCGGCCGACTTCCCCCGCCCCCGGCACCGCACCCGGGACGGCCCTGACCGGCGGGTCGCTACTCCGGGGAGCCGCCGGCAACGGCCACCGGCCGCCGCGTGGCGGCGACGGCGCCGCCGACCGCCTTCAGCGCGTCGACCTCGCCCTTGCCGAAGAAGCCGTTGTCACCCTCGGTGCCGACGCAGCGGGTGTCCGCGGCGGGGCACGGCTGCGGGTCGGCCTGGGCGGCGAGGCGTTCGCGGATCCCGGCCGGGGTGAGCGACGGGTCGGTGCTCGCGATGAGCGCGGCGACACCGGTGACGTGCGGGGAGGCCATCGAGGTGCCGCTCATCATGCCGTAGCCCCCGCCGGGCACGGTCGAGTACACGTCGGCGTCACCGTCGCCGCCCGGCGCCGCGAGGGCGATGACGCCCTCGCCGTAGTTGGAGTAGGACGCCCAGCCGCCGCCGACGGCCGTGGAGGCGACGGCCACCACGCCCGGAAGCTCGGCGGGGACGTCGAGGCAGGCCTTGGTGACGGTCCGTTCGAAGGGCTCGGAGTCGCTGGGGCTCGACGTGTCCGTCGGCGTTCCGGCGAAGTCCTGGTTGGCGTTGCCGGCGGCGGCGACCTGGAGCGATCCCCGGCTCTCGGCGTACTCCTGGGCGCGCCTGACGCCCTCGATGATGGCGGCCTGGTCCGGGTTGTCCGGGCAGTTGAACAGCCACGGGTCGGTCTCGTTGCTGCTGTTGGTCACCCGGAAGCCGTGGTCACCGGCCCAGACGAGCCCGCACACGGCGTTCTCGGCGTAGGTGAGGCTGCCCGGCTCCGCGGTCCGGACCGAGGCGATCTCCACGCCCGGGGCGACACCGACGACGCCCACGCCGTTCCTGGCCGCGGCTATGATCCCCGCGACGTGGGTGCCGTGCGAGCCGATGGCGCGCCAGGATCCGGCCCGGGTGTCGGTCCTGCCGTAGGCGCAGGAGACGGAGTCGGCGGCGTCGAAGTTGGGCGCGAGGTCCTGGTGCAGGTCGTCCACACCGGTGTCCAGCACGCCGACCTTGACGGTGCGGGAGCCGGTGGTCACGTCCCAGGCCTGGTCGGCCCTGATCTGGCTCATGTTCCAGCCGACGGTCTCGTCGGGGGCCTCGTCCGACTCGTCGGGGGCGGCCGGCACCGCCGGGGCGTAGGCGTCGGCCGGCACGTCGGCGGTGCGGGTGGCGCCCACCTGCTGGATCCCGGGCACGCCCCGCAGCGTGGTGGCGAAGTCGCCGGTGGTCGAGTGCGCGACGACCACGCCGATCGCGTCGTAGGAGGCGAAGACCGTGCCCCCCTTCGCCACCACGGCGGCCTTGGCGGAGTGGACGTCGGCGGGTGCGCTGATCACCAGGTACGAGCGGATCCCGGCGGACCAGCCGGGCGGGGCCGCCTCCGGCGTGGAGGCGGGGATGGCCGTGAGCACCGCGGGGACGCCGACCGCCACCGCGGTCAGGGCGGCGACAGCGAGGACCCGACGACCGGTCCGCCGACGTACCAGGGGTGACATGTGTTCTCCGATCAGCCCGTCTGCAAGGCGTTCGCACGAGGTCTCGACGCAACGTGCCAGGGCAATGATCCCTTGAACCGGGAACCGCTCACGACACACCCCTGTCACCCGCCGGAACAGCACCGCTCTCCGGCCCCGCGGCCGGCCCTCTCCCACGGCCGGCCCCTCCCGCGGGCGGCCACGCGCCGGTCAGGGCTTGACGGCCACGGCGGCGTAGGCGGAGGCCTCGGCCTCGGTGATCTCCGGGCTGGAGCCGTCCGGATCGGGCCGCCAGCGGTGGGTGGCCACCACACCGGGGTCGCGGATCTCCCAGCCGTCGAGGAAGCTCCGGACCTCCTCGCGGCCGCGCATCCGCACCGGGGTGCCGGCGGCGGCGTACACCTGGCTGACGCGCTCGGCGGCGGCGGGCGCGAAGTCCGCCGTGCCGTGGCTGATCACGAGGGCGCTGCCGGGGGCGAGCGCGCTCTTGAGCCGGTCCACCACGGCGTGCGCCTGCCGCTCGTCCGGGATGAAGTGCAGGAGCGCCACGAGGCTGAGGGCCACCGGCCGCGCCAGGTCCAGGGCCTCCCGCAGCTCCGCGGACTCCAGGATGGCCTCGGGCTTGTGGACGTCGGCCTGGAGGTAGACCGTGCGGCCCGCCGGGTTGGAACGCAGGAGGGCCTGGGCGTGGGCGAAGACGATCGGGTCGTTGTCCGTGTAGAGCACCCGGGCCTGCGGGTTGACCTGCTGGGCGACCTCGTGGAGGTTGGGGCTGGTCGGGATGCCGGTACCGATGTCCAGGAACTGGTCGATCCCCGTACCGGCCAGGAAGCGGATGGACCGGTGCATGAACGCCCGGTTCGCCCGGGCCGCGACGGGCGCCCAGGGAAAGACGGCCAGGGCCTGCCCCGCGGCCTCGCGGTCGGCCGCGAAGTTGGTCGTCCCACCGAGGTAGTAGTCGTACATCCGGGCCGAGTGCGCCCGGTGCAACTGCAGATCGACCTCGACGCCGTCGTGACTTCCCCTGCTCCCCGCCATCTGTCTCCCCCGCCGTGTCGGCCCGTGGGCCGCGCCACCCCCATGCGCCATGCGGCGCGCGCTCAGGCGCGCCAGGGCGCACCTCTCAGTGGAGACATCTGCCCACGACCGATGCCGGTCAACCGGCGCGGCGGCCGCTGCGACCGGCGCCTCACTGAACCGGTCCAAGCTATGCCACCGGCATGTGACGAACCATCAGTATCGTCTGCGTATTCATCATATTACTTTCAGTCAGTATTCTTGATTCTCTCTTTGCACACAGCCGCCCCTGCTGCGCTTGCATGTTCCACGGGGGCCTCAACCGTTCCCTCGCTCAGGCTCGGTGGCCCCACACCGCAGACACGAGGAGGACCGACATGACGATCGACCGGCAGGCGCCGCCCCCGACGGGCGGGCGCAGGGGAGGGCAAGCCATGAACGACAGCAGCGCACCGGACGGTCCCCGCTTGCGGCTCACCTTCGAGGCGTTCTGCGCCACCCACGAGCGGGCCTGGTCGGGCTTCGCCCGCACCCAGGTCGGCGCCGACCACGGCGCCGCCGAACTGATCGTCGCCGAGATGAAGGCCCACCTGCGTCGCAACTGGTCCCTCGCCCTGCGCCAGGAGATCCCCGCCGCCTACGCCTGGCGCCTGCTCAAGGAGCACCTCGGCGCTTGGCTGGACGCCCAGAGCCAGCCCACCGCGGTGCAGATCGCCGCGATGGACGCCGTGATCGGACACTTCTGCCGACAGGCCCGGCTCAGCCTGGAGACCCTGCCCGAGCAGATCGGCCTGCTCACCGCGATCCTCGCCCTACCCGAGCGCCAACGCGACATCATGGTCCTCACCTACTGCCTCGACCTGGACGACGACGAGGCCGCCGCCTACCTCGGCACGCCGACCGCCACCCTGCGGTCCAACCGCCGCCACGCCCGCCGGCGGATAGCCAAGGCCATCGGCCGGCCCGACCTCTCGGACAGGGAGTCCCGGTGAACCGCAATCTCGACCACCCCGGCCTCACCTCCTGGCTCGACGGCGGCCCGGCCTGCAACGGCTGGCCGACCGACACGGAAACGGGGGGCCGGACCGAGGTCTTCACCGGCACCGCGGCCGCACCGCCCGTGCAGCCGCCGCGGATCACCGTCGCACCGGCACCCTTCCCCTCCGCCCACGAGCAGGCCGCCCACGAACTCTCCCTCGCCATCGCCCTGGTCCTCAACGCACCGCAGGCCGGCGCGTCCCTGAAACAACTGGTCAACGGGTCCCGGATCCACCCGGAGGGCGCGCTCGTCCTCGCCTGTCTGCTGGCCCTCACCGGCCGGGTGGACGCCGCGCAGTTCTGGTGGCAGTTCGCGGCCGGCTCCGGCAGCACCACCGCCGCGTACCTCCTCCACCTGCACCACCAGCAGGCGGGCGAGACGCGGGACGCCGCCTACTGGCGCGCCCAGGCGGAGAACCTGGCCGAGAACTCGCGGCACCGCGCCGGACCCCACCGCCCCGCCACCGCGCTGCTCCCCGAGCAGGTGCGGCACGACATCCTCGCCCGCTGCCACGACGGTCTCGCCCCCCGCCTCCCGCCCCGGCTGCAGGCCGTCCTCAACCAACTCGTCGTGGACGGCGAGGACGAGGACTTCGGCGAGATCCCCCAGCCGTCCGCCAGCCTGGTCGAGGACCTCGCCGCAGCCCGGTGACGCGACCCGGTGACGCAGCCCGGACGACGCGTCAGCCGGGTGCGGCCCGGGCGGCGCGGCCGAGGGGGCGCCGCGCCGGCCGCCGCCCCCGGCCACGGGCCACCAGGGCGGGGTGCGCCGACGCGGTGTCCGCGTACCCCACCCCACCCCGGCCCGCCCGCCCGGCGCTACCTCGGATCACGGTTGAAGACCGACTTCGACCAGAGGTAACCAAGGACGGTGAGCGCCACGCACCAGGCGACGGCGAGCCACCCGTTGTGCCCGATCCCATGGCCGAGCAGCAGGCCGCGCAGGGTCTCGATGGCCGGCGTGAACGGCTGGTACTCGGCGATCGGCTGGAACCAGCCCGGCATCGCGTCGACCGGGACGAAGGCACTGGAGATCAGCGGCAGGACGATCAGCGGCAGCGCGTTGTTGCTCGCCGCCTCGGCGTTCGGGCTGACCATGCCCATCCCCACCGCGATCCAGGTGAGCGCCAGCGCGACGAGCGCGAGCAGCCCGAAGGCGGCCAGCCACTCCAGGGCGGTGGCGTCCGTGGAGCGGAAGCCGATGGCCACGGCGACGGCGCCCACGAGGAGGACACTGGCGACCGACTGCAGGACGCTGCCGATGACGTGTCCGACGAGGATCGACCCGCGGTGGATCGCCATGGTGCGGAAGCGGGCGATGATGCCCTCGGTCATGTCGTTGGAGACGGACACCGCCGTCCCGACCACCGTGCCACCGATGGTCATCAGCAGGATGCCCGGCACGACGTAGGCGATGTACGCGGAGCGGTCGGCGCCGCCGCCCATCCCCGCGCTCATCACGTCCCCGAACACGTAGACGAAGAGCAGCAGCAGGACGATCGGGGTGAGCAGCAGGTTCAGGGTGAGTGACGGGTAGCGCCGGGCGTGCAGGAGATTGCGGCGCAGCATCGTGGAGGAGTCGCGCACGGCGAGGGAGAGGGAGCTCATCGGACGGTCTCCTTGGACTGGTCGGTGCCGCCGGTCAGGGCGAAGAACACGTCGTCGAGGTCGGGGGTGTGGACGGTGAGTTCGTCGGCCTCGATGCCGGTGGCGTCCAGCCGGTCGAGGACGGCGCGCAGGTCGCGCTGGCTGCCGTCGCTGGGGATCCGCAGGGCCAGGGCCTCGTCGTCGCGGGTGACGTCGTGCAGGGCGAGGGCGGCGGACCGGT
>NZ_JBEXYC010000117.1:0-6938 GCF_040630835.1 Kitasatospora sp. NPDC005751 | reverse complement strand
AGCCTCACAGCGCCGATGGTACTGCAGGGGGGACCCTGTGGGAGAGTAGGACGCCGCCGAACAATCATTCCAAAGAACCCCCCGGTCCGTAAGGACCGGGGGGTTCTTTGCGTTTCCAGGGCAGACCCGGAAACGTGGAATTGCAGTGCGGAACCGGGCCGGGGGACTACAGGGCGAGCTTGAACCCGAGGTGCGAGGGGACGAAGCCGAGGCGCTCGTAGAAGCGGTGGGCGTCGGTCCGGGTCGCGTCCGAGGTGAGCTGGACGAGGTCGGAGCCGAGCTCGCGGGAGCGGTCGATCGCCCACCGGATCAGGTCGGTGCCGAGGCCGGTGCCGCGCTCGTCCGCGTGGATCCGGACGGCCTCGATGATGGTGCGGGTGGAGCCCTTGCGGGAGAGCCCGGGCACCACCGTCAGCTGGAGCGTTCCGATGGTCCGGCCGGCCCGCTCGGCGACCACGAGGTGCTGGTGCGGGTCGGCGTCGATCCGGGCGAAGGCCGTCCGGTAGGGGGAGAGGTCGTCGGGGCTCTCGCGGGCGGCGCCCAGGGGATCGTCGGCGAGCATGGCCACTATCGCCGGCAGGTCGTCGGCGGTGGCGCGGCGGATCGTCAGGTCGTTCATGATCACAGCCTAGGCGAGCCCCTGGGGCGCGGAGGGGCTCGTCCGGGGCTCGGGTCCGTTCTCTGCCCGCCCCGCGCGCCCGCAGGGCCCGCCTGGGCCCGTCAGAGGCCGCCGAGGGGGCCGCCGAGGGGGCCGCTCGGGTGTGCCCGAGGGGTGGAGTGGCGAGGTGATCCGGCGTCACTCGCCGGGCAGCGCGCTGGTGATGACGGCGAAGACCGCCCCGTGCGGGTCGAGGAGCTGGGCCAGTCGGCCGACACCGTGCACGTCCATCGCGGGGATGCGGACGGTCGCGCCCAGCTGGCCGGCCAGGGCGAGGGCGGCGTCCACGTTGGCGACCTCGAAGTAGGGGAGCCAGTGCGAGCCGGTGCCCGCGGCCGTCTGCTCGGGGCCGAGCTGCATGATGCCGCCGTGGGCGTCATCGGTGCCGCCGCCGGCCGGGGTGAGGACGGTGTACGTCACCTCGCCGAGCGGGACGTCCTGCTCCTGCCAGCCGAAGACGCCGCGGTAGAACTCCTTGGCCGCGTCGGCGTCGACGCTGTAGCACTCGGCCCAGCAGAAGGTGCCCTGATCGGTGACGGTGTCCAGGCCGCGGGTGGCGTGCGGCTGCCAGACGGCGAACTCGGCGCCGGTGGGGTCGCGGTAGCCGGCCATCCGGCCGCTGTTGAAGACGTCGAACGGGGCGAACCGGACGGTGCCGCCGCCGGCTTCGACGAGCGCGGTGGTCCGGTCGGCGTCGGGGGTGTTGAAGTAGATCGTCCACCCGGGGCGGTCCGCGTTCTCGTTGAGCGGTCCGAGGGCGGCGACCGTGCGGCCGTCCTGCTGGAAGAAGCCGTAGCCGCCCCCTTCGGGCCCCGCCGTGGCGAAGGTCCAGCCGAACACGGTGTTGTAGAAGACCGCGGACGCGGCGATGTCCGGGCTGGCGAGGTCGAGCCAGTTCGGGGAGCCGGGGGTGAAGGCGGTGCTCAGCATGGTGGCGGTGCTCCTTGAACGGGCCCGTCGCGGCGGGGCACGGGCGGTGTCGGCGCCCCCCGCTGCCCTCCAGCCTGGCATCAGGACGCCCGGTGTCGCACCCGGGCGGTACGGTGCGTAGCGAAACTGCACCCGCACTGATAAGGGGGGCCCGGTGGCCAGGCAGGCGCAGGCGGACCAGCCGCCGCTGCCGCGCCAGCTCGCTCAGGTCGAGGGCGTGCTGGAGCGGATCACCTATGCCAACGAGGAGACGGGCTACACCGTCGCCCGGGTGGACACCGGGCGCGGTGCGAACGACCTGCTGACGGTGGTGGGCGCGTTGCTGGGGGCGCAGCCGGGGGAGTCGCTGCGGCTGCACGGGCGGTGGGGGTCGCACCCGCAGTACGGCAAGCAGTTCGTGGTGGAGAACTACACGACGGTGCTGCCCGCGACGATCCAGGGCATCCAGCGCTACCTCGGCTCGGGGCTCATCAAGGGGATCGGGCCGCGGTTCGCGGAGCGGATCGTGGAGCGGTTCGGGGTGGACACCCTGGAGGTGATCGAGAACGAGCCGGGCCGGTTGATCGAGGTGCCGGGGCTCGGGCCGAAGCGCACCAAGAAGATCGCGGCGGCCTGGGAGGAGCAGAAGTCCATCAAGGAGGTGATGGTCTTCCTGCAGGGGGTCGGCGTGTCGACGTCGCTCGCGGTGCGGATCTACAAGCAGTACGGGGACGGCTCGATCGGGGTGGTCAAGAACGAGCCGTACCGGCTGGCGTCGGACGTCTGGGGCATCGGCTTCCTGACGGCGGACCGGATCGCGCAGGCGGTGGGCATCCCGCACGACAGTCCGGAGCGGGTGAAGGCGGGCCTGCAGTACGCGCTGTCGCAGAGCAGCGACCAGGGGCACTGCTACCTGCCCGAGGAGCGGCTGATCGCGGACGGGGTGAAGCTGCTCCAGGTGGACGTCGGGCTGGTGATCGACTGCCTGGCGGAGCTGGTGGCCGCGGAGGGGGTGGTGCGCGAGGCGGTGCCGGGGGAGGCGGGGGAGCCGATCACCGCCGTGTACCTGGTGCCCTTCCACCGGGCCGAGATCTCGCTGGCCAACCAGCTGTTGCGGCTGCTGCGTTCGGAGTCGGACCGGATGCCGTGGTTCGCGGACGTGGACTGGCCGGCGGCGCTCGGCTGGCTGGCGAAGCGGACGGGGGCGGAGCTGGCTCCGGAGCAGGAGCAGTCGGTGCGGTTGGCCCTGACGGAGAAGGTGGCGGTGCTGACGGGCGGTCCGGGCTGCGGCAAGTCGTTCACGGTGAAGTCGATCGTGACGCTGGCGCTGGCGAAGCGGGCGAAGGTCGTCCTGGCGGCGCCGACCGGCCGGGCGGCGAAGCGGCTGGCGGAGCTGACCGGCGTGGAGGCCTCGACGGTGCACCGGCTGCTGGAGCTGAGGCCGGGCGGGGACGCGGCCTACGACCGGGACCGCCCGCTGGACGCCGACCTGGTGGTGGTCGACGAGGCCTCGATGCTGGACCTCATCCTGGCGAACAAGCTGGTCAAGGCGGTGGCGCCGGGGGCGCACCTGCTGTTCGTGGGGGACGTGGACCAGCTGCCGTCGGTGGGCGCCGGCGAGGTGCTGCGGGACCTGCTGGCCGACGGCGGCCCGATCCCCTCGGTGCGGCTGACCAGGATCTTCCGGCAGGCGGCGCAGTCGGGCGTGGTGACCAACGCGCACCGGATCAACGAGGGCCTGCCGCCGTTGACGGAGGGTCTGCCGGACTTCTTCCTGTTCGTGGAGGACGACGCCGAGCAGGCGGCCGGGCTGACGGTGGACGTGGTGGCGCGGCGGATCCCGCAGCGCTTCGGGTACGACGCGCGCCGGGACGTCCAGGTGCTGGCGCCGATGCACCGGGGGCCGGCGGGCGCGGGGAACCTGAACACGCTGCTGCAGGCGGCGGTGACGCCGGCCCGGGAGGGGCTGGCGGAGCGCCGGTTCGGCGGCCGGACGTTCCGGGTGGGGGACAAGGTCACCCAGGTCCGCAACAACTACGACAAGGGGCGCAACGGGGTCTTCAACGGCACGGTGGGAGTGGTGACCTCACTGAGCGTGGACGACCAGCGGTTGACGGTGGTCACCGACGAGGACGAGGAGGTGCCGTACGACTTCGACGAGCTGGACGAGTTGGCGCACGCGTACGCGGTGACGATCCACCGGTCGCAGGGGAGCGAGTACCCAGTGGTGGTGATTCCGGTCACCACGTCCGCCTGGACGATGCTCCAGCGGAACCTGCTCTACACCGCCGTGACCAGGGCGCGGAAACTCGTAGTGCTGGTGGGGTCACGGAAGGCGATCGGACAGGCCGTTCGCACCGTCAGCGCAGGTAGGAGGCACGCCGCGCTGGATCATCGGCTGGCGACTGGATGATTCTCCAACGGATGGTTGCCTCTATTGTTCTCTTGACGTGAAGAGATTTACGGCAGAGCCTGGAGTGGTGCCGATCTTGTCCGGTTCGTACCGGCTGCGGCGGCAGGTTTTGTAGGGGCGGTCCCTTTCGGGCCACCCCGGGTGCGCGGCTGTCCGCCAGATGGGGGATGGTAGAGACAGTCAGGGCACCTTGGAAGAGGATTCATTTCGTCGGTGAGGAAGACGTGAGCGACAACTCGGTAGTACTGCGGTACCAGGACGGCGAGTACGAGTACCCCGTCGTCGAGAGCACTGCGGGCAACGCCGGCTTCGACATCTCGAAGCTGCTCCCGCAGACCGGCCTGGTCACCCTGGACAACGGCTTCGGTAACACCGCCGCGTACAAGTCCGCGATCACCTTCGTGGACGGTGACAACGGCATCCTGCGGTACCGCGGCTACCCGATCGAGCAGCTCGCCGAGCAGGGCAGCTTCATCGAGACCGCGTACCTCCTGATCAACGGTGAGCTGCCGACCGCGGACCAGCTGTCGGAGTTCAACCGCGAGATCACCCAGCACACCCTGCTGCACGAGGACGTCAAGCGCTTCTACCAGGGCTTCCCGCGCGACGCCCACCCGATGGCGATGCTGTCCTCGGTCGTCGGCGCGCTGTCCACCTTCTACCAGGACAGCCACAACCCCTTCGACGCCGCCCAGCGTCACCTGTCGACGGTCCGCCTGCTGGCGAAGCTGCCGACGATCGCGGCCTACGCGTACAAGAAGTCGGTCGGCCAGCCGTTCGTCTACCCGCGCAACGACCTGAGCTACGTCGAGAACTTCCTGCGGATGACCTTCGCCGTCCCCGCCGAGGACTACGAGCTCAACCCGGTCGTCGTGAACGCGCTGGACAAGCTGCTGATCCTGCACGCGGACCACGAGCAGAACTGCTCGACCTCCACCGTCCGCCTGGTGGGTTCCAGCCACGCGAACCAGTTCGCCTCGATCTCGGCCGGCATCTCGGCGCTCTGGGGCCCGCTGCACGGCGGCGCGAACCAGGCCGTGCTGGAGATGCTGGAGAGCATCCAGAAGGACGGCGGCGACGTCGACGCGTTCATTCGCAAGGTGAAGAACCGCGAGGACGGCGTCAAGCTGATGGGCTTCGGCCACCGCGTGTACAAGGCGTTCGACCCGCGCGCCGCGCAGGTCAAGCTGCTGGCGCACGAGGTGCTCGGCCAGCTCGGCAAGTCCGACGAGCTGCTCGACATCGCGCTCAAGCTGGAGGAGCACGCGCTCCAGGACGACTTCTTCGTCTCGCGCAAGCTCTACCCGAACGTGGACTTCTACACCGGCCTGATCTACCGCGCCATGGGCTTCCCGACCAGCATGTTCACCGTGCTGTTCGCCCTCGGCCGGCTGCCGGGCTGGATCGCCCACTGGCACGAGATGATCAACGACCCGACCAGCCGGATCGGCCGTCCGCGCCAGATCTACACCGGCACCGCGATCCGCGACTACGTGGGCCTCGAAGCCCGCTGACGCAGGACCTGAAAGGGCCCGGCCGCTTCACGCGGCCGGGCCCTTGACCGTCCCGCACGAGGGTGGGAGAGGTACAGCGCACGACTCCGGGGCGGCCGCAGCCGGGGACGGCCGCTCAAAGCGTCCCAGACCCGCCACACCCCGGCGTCGTGCGCGAAGGCCGCCAACCGTCGGCGACCGTCCCGGGGCCCGCCGGAGCCCCGTCGGCGGCAGTGGTGGCCGTGCGGCGACGTGATGCCGTTCGCCACGTCTCCGCCCACCGAAAAACTGCCGCACTACCAACCTAAGACGTATCAGGGTGCGAGAAGTTACGCCCGGGGGGTGTGAGCTGCCTCTCGCCACGCTCCGTGTGCGGGTTGTGGCCCGCCCATATCACACCTCCCGGCGGCGGCTACGTCACCCTCCCCGCAGTCACGGCAACCGAGCGTGATAGGAATCGTGGCATTCCGGTACGGACCGCCCCGCACCCTCGCAGCGTGGCGGCGGAACTGGGGAGGGAGTGCGCAGATGGCCAGGAACGTCGTCGTCACCGGTGGTGGCACGGGTATCGGGTACGAAGTGGCGCGGCGGTTCGCCGAGGCGGGCGAACGGGTGGTGATCGTCGGCCGTCGGCGGGCGGTGCTCGAACGGGCCGCGGCCGACCTCGGACCGAACGTCACCCCACTGGTCCGTGACCTCGCCGACCCCGACGACGTCGAGGCGGCGCTGGGTGAACTGCCGGAGCGGATCGACGTGCTGGTGAACAACGCCGGCAGCCGGGAGACCGTGATCGGTGGCGGGCCGCACGCCCTGCTGGCCCGCTGGCGCGGCGACTTCGAGCGCAATGTGCTGACCGTGGTGCTGCTGACCGAGTCCATCCGCGACCGGCTCACCCCGGGCTCGGGCCGGGTGGTCACGGTCAGCTCGATCGCCGCCCTGAGCGGCGCCGGCTCGTACGGGGCCGCCAAGGCCTCGCTGCACGCCTGGAACCACTTCCTGGCCGCGCAGCTCGGCACCTCGGGGATCACGGCCAACATCGTCGCCCCGGGCACCGTGGCGGGCACCGAGTTCTTCGGCCCCCGGCTGGACGAGGCCGAGGTGTCCCGCCGGGCGGCCCGGACGCTGCTCGGCCGGATCGGCGAGGCGGGCGAGGTGGCCGCGGCGGTCTACTTCCTGGCCTCGGCGGAGGCCGGCTTCATCACCGGCGAGATCATGCACTGCAACGGCGGCGAGCTGCTCGGGCGCTGACCGCTCCGGGAGACGCCGAGGGCCCGCCACCGCACGCGCGGTGGCGGGCCCTCGGCGTTGCGGGGGCGCGGTCTCAGGGCCGGTCGGTGGGCTGGAACCGGCGCAGCCGGAGGCTGTTGGTGACCACGAAGACGGAGGAGAAGGCCATGGTGGCGCCGGCGATCATGGGGTTCAGGAGGCCGGTGGCGGCGAGGGGGAGGGCGGCGAGGTTGTAGCC
>NZ_JBEXYC010000116.1:0-7810 GCF_040630835.1 Kitasatospora sp. NPDC005751 | reverse complement strand
CCGGCGGCCTTGGCCTTGGCCAGCGCCGCGTCGAAGTCGGCGCGGGTGGCTGGCGGCGCGATGCCGAGCTTCGCCGCGAGGTCCTTGTTGTAGTAGACACCGACCACGGAGAACCCGGCCGGCGCTGCCCACAGATGGCCGGTACCCAGCTGCCTGCCGTCGTCGGCGGCCCGCCACTGGTCGAGTTCGGCCGACGGGTACTTGGCGTCCCAACCGTACAGGCGGGTGTAGTCGTCAAGACTTCTGACCGCGCCCGACGCCGGCGCGGTGCCCAGGTCGTTGAGCAGGACGAGGTCGGGCGGGTTCTTCGAGGCGAGCATGGTTTCGAGCTTGCCGTCGTACACGTCGCGGGGTTCGTAGTCGAAGTCGACGACGATGTTGGGGTGCCGGCTGTGGAACGTGACGCCCAGGAGATCGGTCAGCCCCGTGTTCTCGGAGCTGGCGATGGTAAGTGTGGCGGTTCCGGGGGGGACTCCGGTGGCGGCCGGTGGAGGGGGGGCGCTCCGGCGCGCGGGGGCGGCCTCACAGGCTGCCGGTCCGAGCGCGGCGGCGGTGACGGCGGTGATCACCACGGCGAGGCGGCCGACAGGTGGATGGGTGTGCACGGAGGCTCCTGTGGTCGTGCGACGGGGGTGGATGCTCAACTACGGGTGGAGGAGATGCCTCCCCGGGCGAGGAGGGCGGCTCCGATGCAGCCGGCCTGGTCGCCGAGGAGGGCCTTGAGCACGGCGGGCCGCCGCTGGAAGGTGAGCCGCTCCTCTAGGGCGTCGGTCAGCGGGCGGATGAGGAGGTCGCTGGCCTCGCCGAGGCCGCCGCCGACGACGATCGTGTCCGGGCCCAGCGTGGTGGTGAGCGCGGCCAGGACGCCGGCGAGGGCAGCGACGGCACGCTGCCAGACCGCCTGGGCGTCGGGGTCGCCGGCTCTTACCGCGGCGGCCACGTCGACGGCGCCCTCGACCGCACGCCCTGTGCGCTCCCCCAGGGCCTTGGCGAGGGCAGGCGCGGCGGCGACGGTTTCGAGGCAGCCGCGGTTGCCGCACGCGCAGCGGGCCGTCCCCCCGGGAACGGTGATGTGGCCGATCTCGCCGGCGTGGCCGCCGCTGCGCAGGAGGAGGCCGTCGGTGATGAACGCGCCCGCGATTCCGGTGCCGATCGCGACGAAGAGTGCGTGGCGAGCTCCCCGGGCGGCGCCCAGAGTGGCTTCGGCCAGGGCGCCGGCCCGGACGTCGTGGCCCACGGTGACGTTCAGACCGGTATGCCGACGCAGGACCGCGGCCAGCGGCACCTCGGAGAGGCCGAGGTTGGCACTGTAGTGGACGTGGCCGAGGTCGTCGTCGACGATTCCGGGTACGGCGACGCCGGCGTGGGTGACGGTGATGCCGTGTTCGGCGGCGAGCCCCGTCAGCCGGTCTACGGTGGAGGTCACCGCGGCCAGCACGGCGCCGGCTGCGCCCGTTCGCGGGGTGGCGCTGCGCAGGGTGCGCACCGGCCTGAGGTCGGGGCCGATGACGGCGCCCTTCATGCTGGTGCCGCCGATGTCGAGGGCGATGACGTGGTGGGCGTTCACTTCCGCCTTTCTCGGGTGAGCCGGTGAGCGGGTGAGCCGGTCAGCCGGTGGGCTTGGGCAGGGCGGGTGCTTCGAGGGGGTTCTTCTCGATGGCCGTGATGGCCCAGGTCTCGCCGGTCCTGGCCAGGCTGACGGTGCGGTGCTGGGCGTAGGGCTTGTTCAGCTCGAGCCTGTTGGCGCTCAGATAGGCGGGGTCGGCCTCGGTGAACTCGATGGTGCTGTCCATCTGGACCTTGGCGGTGGCCATGTCCAGGGGGAACGTGGACACGTACCAGGCGATACTGACCTGGTGTGTCACGAGGTGGTTGGCGGTGAACAGGGCGGCGAGTTTGGTGTCGTACTGCTTCGAGCGCAGCTGGTCCGCGAAGTCCCTCTGGTAGAAGGCGAACTCCTGTGCGGTGCTGTCCGTGACGGTGCGGTGGTCGCGGTTGTCGACCGTGCCGGAGTGCAGGACCACGGTCTTGCGGACGGCGGTCACCACCGGGTCGTCGTCCCTGAGTTGGGAGACCGTCTTTCCGTCGGTGTCGATGACGTGCCACAGGCTCTGGCCGGAGTGGTCGGGGGCCTGGGGGGTAGTGGCGCGCACGGCCGGGGCGGGGACCTGGCCCGCGGTGCAGCCGGTGGCGGCGAGGGCGGTGACGGCGAGGGCGGCGGCCGCCGTGAGCAGGGCGGGCCTGGTGGGCATGGCGGGTCTGGTGGGTCGGGTGGGCATGGCGGGTCTGGTGGGCATGGCGCTCCTTCCGGTGCGGGTGCGGGCCGGTGTGCGGCCCGCACCCGCGGCGGCCCGGGATCAGGTCGTCCCGGGGGTGGCGTTGGTCAGGAGGCGGGTTCGAAGGTCCACTGGCTGGTCCACCAGGTGCTCGGCGCGGCGCCGTGCTGGAGGGAGCCGGTGAGGTCCTCGGTGTGGGCGTAGGTGCCGGTGGACCGGTTCCTCAGCCGGGCATAGCCCGCGACGGACTCCTCGCTCCACTGGCTGGTGGTGTCGGTGGCCGGGAGGCTGCCGTAGTGGACGATGGCGTCGCCCGTGGTGGTGTCCATGTACTCCCCCGTCCACCGGTTGCGGTAGCGCAGGTACCCGTCGCTGGTGGTCTCCCTGGTCCACTGGCCGCTCCAGTAGGTGGTGGGGACATTGCCGTACTGGACGTTGCCGGTCTTGTTCTCGACGTTCAGGTACTGGCCGGTCTGGTGGTTCCTGATCCGCTGGTAGCCCTCGGAGTAGCCGGCGCTGTTCTTGAACACTCGGACGTAGTCGACGTTCCAGTTCTTCGGCCAGACGTCGTTGTGCTGGCCGGAGCCGGCGTCGGTGTAGATGCCGAGGATCATGCCCATCGGCGAGTTGGGGGCGTCGTTGACGGTCTTGTAGAGCTGGTTGTCGTAGTAGAAGTTGAGCTGGGTGGGCGTCCAGTCCATGCCGTAGACGTGGTACTCGGTGGTGGGGCTGCCGCTGGGGACGGTGGTGTCCGACAGGTACCAGGAGGAGAGGAAGTCGGGGTCGCTCCAGCCGTACGCGGCGATGCGCCAGTTGGCCGGCTTGGAGAAGAACGTCTCGATCATGTCGATCTCGGAGTTGGCGTTGGCGCTGGTGGTGTCGTCGGTACCGACCAGCCAGAAGGCCTGGTGGCCCCCGCCTCCGACGTTCGAGTTCTTGGCCCGGATCTCGAAGTAGCCGTACTTGGTGGAGTAGCCGTTGAAGTCCGGCTCGTGGTGGTCGTTGGGCATCGCGTCGTTGAAGCGGTGCCACCAGTCCTTCTCGTAGGACTGGATGCTGGATATCTTCACCGTGCCGTCGTACTGCGAGTTCCACGCCGGGGTGTCGGCGTCGAGCCGCTCGGTGAGGTTGCCGTTGGCGATGGTGTAGCGGGCCTGGGCGTTCTGCGGCGTCGAGGTCCAGTGCGGCAGGTAGGACGGCAGCCACTTGTTGGTGTTGAGCGTGCTGCCGTCGAACTCCTCGTCGAAGTCCAGGGTGTACCCCGACTTGGTGGTGGGGTTCGGCGGGAAGTCGGCGGCCTGTGCCGTGGTGGGCAGCACGAGGACCGTGGCGAGGACGACGCTGAGGGCCGCGGTGGCGAGCGCCGTCCGTCCGAACCGGGGCGCGGGGGTGGTGGGCGGCGTGGTGCCGCGGTGTCGGGCCATGGCGGTTCCCTTTCGGGGGGGTGGGGGTTGTGCCTGGCTTCCGGTTCTGGGTGGGCTGGGTGCAGGACCGGAGATCGCGGGGTGGCTGCGGCGCCGTGGGGGCGGGGGCGGGGCCACGGTGGGAGGGGGTGGGCGAGCGGCGGTGCGGGCGCCGGCCGGGCGGGCGCTCGTCGTCCCGTCGGCGGCGTCACCCGGGGTGGCGGGACCGGGCGGGTCGGCCGTGTGGTCAGTCCGTGAGGGTCTGGACGGTGCCGGTGTGGCGGGCGCGTTCGGCGGCCCAGGCGACCAGATGGCTCTCCAGGCTGGTGGCCGGGTCGGAGAGGATGTGCGAGCGGTCACCGGAGGCGAGGGCGTCGAGGAAGGCGTCGACCAGGCGTGAGTCGCCGCCGCCGTGGCCGCTGCCGGCGTCCGGACCGTCCACGCCCAGCACCAGGGTTTCCTCCTGGCCGGTGAGGAAGTCGGTGACGGTGGCGTTGACACCGTCACCGTCGAGGGAGCCGCGGGTGCCGAAGATGCGGGTCTTGCGGTGGGTGAACGGCGTGAAGGCGGTCATGGTGAACGAGGCAGTGGCGCCGCTCCCGTACTCCAGGTTGACGACCTGGTGGTCGACCACGTCGTTGTCGCAGGCGTACACGCAGCGTCCGTACGGGCTTTCGCGTAGGGCCTGTTCGACGCCCTCGGGCGTGCGTGCGTCGGTGACGGCCGACAGCGGCCAGCGCTCCCGGTCGGGGTCGCCGAGGCAACCGAGGTAGAGCCGCTTCGCCGAGTAGGGGCAGCTCGGCTCGACAGGGCATTCCAGGCAGTTGTCGGCCGCGGCCGCGGGCCGGTTCTCGGGGCGGAAGTGCATCAGCGAGCCGAAGGAGGAGACCTTCCGCACGGGTGTGCCGACGATGTAGGAGATCCAGTCCAGGTCGTGCGAGGACTTGGCCAGCAGCATCGGGCTGGCCTGGTCCTCCCTTCGCCAGTTGCCGCGCACGTAGCTGTGGGCCTGGTGCCACCAGCCCACCGGCTCCAGGTGCTCGACGCTGACGATGTCGCCGAGGCGGCCGGAGGCGACGATTTCCTTCACCGCGGTGGTGTACGGCGTGTAGCGCAGTACGTGGCAGACGGCGAGGATGACGCCGCTCCGGTCCACCGCGTCGACGATCCTGCGGACGTCCGTCTCGCTGGTGGCCATCGGCTTCTCCAGCAAGATGTGGTAGCCGAGTCCGGCGAACCGGACAGCCGGCTCCACGTGGTCGGCGTCCTGGGTCGTGATGATGACCGCGTCGGCCTCGGGCGCGGCTTCGGCCAGGGCCCGCCAGTCGGTGAAGATCACGGCATCGGGGTGCAGTTCCTTCGCGGCGGCGGCGCGCTTCGGGTCGGGCTCGGCGACGGCCGTGATCGAGGCCCGGCCGTCGGCGGCCGCGTGTCCGGCGTAGGTGGTGCCTCGGCTTCCCGCGCCTACCAGCAGCAGGCGCAATTGCTTCACCTGGGTGTCGGCGGGCGGGTGCTGGGCGACGAGAGCGTGGCTCATGACGGTGTGTCCTTCGACAGGAGGGCCCGGGCAGGCCGGGGTGGGAGGCGCGGGGTCAGCCCTTGACGGCGCCGGACAGCATCCCGGCGATGAAGTGCCGCTGGAAGAAGAGGTAGACGGTGACGACGGGGGCGATGACGATCAGCGTCGCGGCGGACAGCAGTGGCACGTCGATGGTGTAGGCACCGACGAAGAAGCCGAGTCCGGCCGGGGCGGTACGTCGGCCGGGATCCTGGATCAGGATCAGGGCCAGCAGGAACTGGTTCCACGCCCAGACGAAGTACAGCAGGCCGAGGGTGGTCAGGGCCGGCCGGGAGCACGGCAGAAGCACGCGCCACAGGATGGTCCAGCTCCCCGCGCCGTCGACGGCGGCGGCCTCGATCATCTCCTTGGGCAGGGCGAGGAACTGCCCGCGCATCCAGAACGCTCCGAACGGCATGAACAGGCCGACCAGGGCGAGGATCAGGGCGAGCGGGGTGTCGATCAGGCCGACCTCCCGCAGGTCGTAGTAGAGCGGCACGACCGCGGCCTCGTACGGCAGGGCCAGGCCCAGCATCAGGAAGCCGAAGAGGACCTTGCGACCGCGGAACGGCATGGTGGCGAAGGCGTATCCGGCCAGGCACGCGCAGACGAGGGCGAGCGGGACGACTCCCCCGGCGATCACGGCGCTGTTGCGCAGGAGTTGGCCGAAGCCGGCGTCCGACCAGGCCCGGGCGAAACTGTCCAGACTCGGGTGGTCGGGCCAGGACAGCCCGGCCACGATGGTTCCCGGGGGGTGGAGGGCGGCCAGCACGATCCCGGCGAACGGGATGACGACAGCGAGGCTGAAGGCTGCCATCACGGCCCGGCCGGCCAGGCCTTGGGTGAACGGGCGGGCGGGGGCGGTCATGACTCCTCCCGGGTGAGTCGGCTGATCGCGAGGACGGCGAGCGCGATGACAACGCTCAGGACCACGGCGAGCGCGCACGCGGCGCCGACCTCACCGTTGGTGAAGGCGAGCCGGTAGATCAGCACGCCGGGGACGGTGGTGGAGTCGCCCGGGCCGCCACCGGTGGTGACGTACACGACGTCGAAGCTGGCGAGTGCGGAGATCATCGTGAGGGTGGCGGCGACGCCGATCTCGGCCCGCAGCCCCGGCAGGGTGACGGCGAGGAATTCCCTGACCGGCCCCGCACCGTCGATCCGGGCGGCCTCGTACAGGCTGGTGTCGATCTTCTGGATGCCGGTCTGGAAGAGGATCAGGCACAGGCCCAGCATCACCCAGGTGCCCACGAGGCCGACGGCCACGTAGGCCCAGGTGAAGTCGCCGAGCCAGGCCCGCGTGACGGAGCCCAGCCCGACGGCACGCAGGATCTGGTTGATGAGGCCGTCCGCGGAGTACATCCACTTCCAGGTGACGCCGACCGCGACCAGCGGCACGATCTGGGGCAGGAACAGGATGGTTCGGCTCACCGGGTAGCGGCGCCCGCCGCGGCTGCCGACCACCGCCGCCAGCAGCAGTCCGATGGCTATCGGCAGCACCGAGTAGAAGACGACGAAGCCGAGCGCGTGGAGGATGGAGGAACGCAACGCCGGGTCGCCGATCACCTGGGCGTAGTTGTCCAGTCCCACCCATGTTCCGGGGGTGACGCCGTCCCAGGCGAAGAAGGACAGCCATATGGTGTGGAGCCACGGCAGGGCGACGAAGCAGGTGTAGAGCACGAGGGCTGGCGCCAGGTACAGGTAGGCGGCCTTGCGGCCGGCCGGCCGGCGGGGGCCGACGCGCAGAGTGCGCGGCGCCCCGGCCGTGCGGGACTTGCGGCGTTCGGGCCGGCCCGCCCCTTCCGGGGCGGCAGAGGCCTCGCGCAGCGCGCCGGGTTTCGCTCGCAGGGGGGTCGTGGTCACTGGTGGCCCTTGGTCCAGTCGCTCTGCAGGGCGTCGAGGTACTGGTCGGGGCCGGTCTTCCCGGCGATCAGCTGCTGGCTCTGGGAGGTGAGGGTGTCGTTCATGGTGGCGGTGCTGTTGGCGAAGAAGTTCACCAGCCCGTTGTCCTTGTTGACGGCGGCCCAGCCCTTGGCCACCTCGCTCATCACGTTGTCCGGGTCGGTCTTGACCTGGTCGGCGTGGGCGACCGGGAGGAAGCCGGTGTCGAACTGGATCTGGGCGGCTTCGGGGGTGTTCATGAAGTCGAGGAACGCGGCCGCGAGGTCGGGGTTCTTGGCTTTGGCGGGGATGGCGTAGGCGACCGAGGTGCCGATACCGGTGGCCTTGTCGCCGGTACCGGGGAAGGGGATGAAGCCGACCCTGCCGTGTGCCGACTTGTCGAGCTTCTGGGCGTCCCAGGAGCCGTCGAAGAGGAACAGGCCCTTGCCCGCGGTGAAGTCGGCGACCGAGCCGGGCAGGTCGGTGCCGTTGGCGCCGTCCGGCAGGTAGCCCTTCTTCGCCCAGTCGGCGAGGGTGTTCGCGGCGTCGGTGCCGCCCGGCGTCCTGATGGTGGCTCCGGCCTTGCCGTTGACCCAGTCGCTGGTCCTGGCGGCCCCGTCGGTGGCGTCCACGATGGACTGGACGATGAAGGAGGAGTGGCCCTGGAGGTTGCCCAGCTGGACCGGGAGCTC
>NZ_JBEXYC010000115.1:0-7921 GCF_040630835.1 Kitasatospora sp. NPDC005751 | reverse complement strand
CCGCACCACCCAGACCGGCGCCCCGCTGATCTCCGACCAGAGCACCGAGCAGCAGAACGTCGGCAAGTACGCGCCGAACGGCGCCTCCGCCCCGGGCCGATCACCGTACGGCGGTGCGAGGCCCCCGGATCAGCGGAGCCAGGCCGGGGCTGTGACGACCGCCTTGAGCTGGTCGAGGCCGAGGGCCGGGTTCCCGGGACGGAAGGTGTAGCCGTTCTCCCCGTTCCACTCGTTGATCTCGATGGCCCGGCCGTCGGCGTAGTAGACCGCCGCCGCCCGGTGCAGGACCGGGTCGACCGCCGTCTTGCCGTTGCCGAACACGTCGGTGACGACGGTGGCGCCGTCCGGCCGGCGCTCCCGGACCGCCAGCGGGCCCGCCGACCCCTCCGTCTCGGCGTACTCCTTGTCTTTGACGCCCCGCCCGTTGTCTTTGACGCCCCGCCCGCCCGGCTCGGTGACGCTCACCGAGAGCATGCTGGTGCGCCCCTCGTACGTCACGGTGAGGTGCGCTCCGTCCCGGCCGTCCTGCCCGGAGGGGACGGCGCCCGGCGGGAGCAGCGGGACGAGCGGCGCCAGAAGATCCTCCGCCTTCGGACCGGGTTCGGGTGTGGGCGGCTTGGGCGCGGTGTCCCGCGCCGGCAGGGCGTCGAAGAGCCGCGCCCAGGCCGCAGCGGTCACCAGGGCGCGCGGCTGATCGGCGTCGAGCGGCGGGTTCTCCCGGTTGGGGGTGGCGGGTTGTCCGTTGTGCTCGATGATCATCACCTGTCGGCCGTCCGGTGCCGCCCAGGTGGCGCGCCACTCGCGGTGGCTGTCGGAGTTGCGGTCCCTGAGCTTCCTCGGGCACCCGGTGCGGCGCGGGCCTGGCGGAGTTGCGTGGCAGGCGGACCGGCCGTTCTCGGGTGGTCGCCGGTCCCGAGGCGGACGTCTAGGTGTACTGACGACGGAGGTTGGTGAGACGGTTCACGGCGTGGTGATCTTGAAATGAGTGAGGGCCTTCCGGCCAGGTGTGGACTGCGACATCTGCACCGGCGACCAGGAAGGCCCTCATGCCACACCGGAACGCACCGCTGACCGAGACCGGACGTCTGCGTCTGGCCCGTTGCGTGGTGGAGGACGGCTGGCTCCTGCGCAGGGCCGCCGAGCGCTTCCAGGTCTCGCCGACCACGGCCAAGCGCTGGGCCGACCGATACCGGGCCCTCGGCGAGGCCGGCATGAGCGACCTCCCCCGCCCCCCGCAGCCCGCGCAGGCTGCCCGTCCGCACCGAGCGGCGGATCGTCAAGGTCCTGTGCCTCCCGCAGGCGATCCGTGTCCCGCGGCGGTGGGGTCCGGCCGCATCGCCTACCTGCTCCACCTGAACCCGGCCACGGCGCACCGGGTGCTGGTCCGCTACCGACTCGCCCGCCCCGCGCACCCCGACCGCGCGACGGGATGCCCGGTGCGGCGCTACGAACGCACCGCACCGGGCGAGCTGGTCCACGTCGACATCAAGAAGCCCGGCAACATCCCCGACGGCGGCGGCCACCGCGTACAGGGCCGCCCGACCGGGAGGAAGAACAGCTCCGGCGCGGTCTACAGCCACCTGCACGACGCCGTCGACGACCACTCCAGCCCGGCCTACAGCGAGATCCTCGCCGACGAGCGCAAGGAGAGCGCGGCCGCGTTCTGGACCTGGGCGAACGCGTTGTTCACCCAGGCCGGAGTCACCGTCCCTGACCCGGGAAGGACACCTCGCACCCGACCGCTGAGCGTGGTCCCCGGCCGTCGCGACCGGGGAGCGCACCGGCGCGGGCCCACGCCGTTCCGGCGCCGACCTGCGCCCTCGACGTCCGGTCCGGGTCGTCGGCTCCGGCCGCCGGCCGGAGCCGGCGCGAATGCCGTGGTTCGGGCCCTCGGCCCGCACGGTGTCGGTCCGGTAGTTTCTGCGGGGCTGATGGGCACACGAAGCGGCCGTGCGCCGCGCGTTCGACACGGGGGCAGCGGGGTGCGGAGCGGACACGCGCGGGACCGGCGACAGGAGGCCCTGCTGGACTGCTGGCGGGCGGTCGAGCTGTTCAGCCCCCCGGGGATCCCGTCGCTGCCCCGCCGGCGGCGCGCCGCGCGCTCGGGGTCTGCGGACGAGTACACCGTGGACGTGACCCCGGAACCGGGCCTGGCGGGTCTGCCCCTGCCGTGGGACCCCAACCACCCGGCCACCTCCCGACGGCTGGCCCCGTACGGGAGGATGTGGCGCCACGAGGTCTATGGCGGGGTCTTCGACCTGGAGTTGCTGCGCCAGGCGATGATCGCGGTACTGCCCGAAGGGACCGACCCCGACCCCGGGGTCCCGCAGGCGGAGCTGACGCTGTCGGGTCAGAGCGCGATGTTCGCGCTGGTCCTGGACGACGAGGGCCGGCCGATCGAGGACACCTCGGTGATCTCGGCGTGCGCGTGGGCCACGGGACGACTCCTCGATCCCGGGCCGGGGGCGCCGGGGTGGCTGGACGGCTTCGAGGAGCTGGACGACGCGTTCGGCGCCGCGATCGACCGGCTGACCGCCGTCCCCGTCCCCTACTCCCCCGCCCCCTACTCCCCCGTGCCCGGGCACCGGCCACAGCCGCCCGCTGCGACGGCTCCCCCGGCCGGGGACTGCGGCTGGCGGCAGTTGCTCGCCGAGATCCTGGGCGGTGCGGCCGTGGGCGCGGTGGGGGCGCTGTTCGGCGAGGTCGCCGGCGCCGCGCTGCAGGGCGCGGCGGAGCCGCTCGTACGGCGCGCCGCCGACTGGGCGGCTGCCCGCCGGCCCGCTCCGGAGCGCACCGAGGCCCCGGAGGACGGCGCCGGGGCCGGCACCGGGCACCTCCCGGACACGGCTTCGCCCGCCGGGGCGGACGAAGCCGGCCCCCGGCCGGTGGGGCTGGCCGACCTGGTGGCGCTGACGGCGCAGATCGCGGACCTGTGCGGGGTGGAGGCGCACCTGCGGCCGCGGGTGATCCGGGTGCGCAGCCGGCTGGTCCACCGTCCGCGCGATCTGCGGACGAAGGTCGCTGCCGCCGCGCCGTTCCTGAACAGCCTTCTCCCGCCCGACCTGGCCCGGGTGCGCGCGGCGGCCGGCCAGGGGTTGGGGCCCGCGCTCGACGCTTACCTGACGGAGCACAACGCGGTGGACGTCGCTGCACGCACCGACGTGCGGCAGGCGCGCCAGGCCGTCCTGGCCGGGGTCGCGCCAGGTCTGGTGCCGGCCGGACGGTGGCCCTCACCGGCACGCTTCCCGCTCGCGTTGAGCCAGCAGTTCGCGGTGAACCGCATGCTCGCCGACCGGGCCGGGACCGACGGCGGGATGTTCTCGGTGAACGGTCCGCCGGGCACGGGCAAGACGACGATGCTGCGTGACCTGGTCGCCGCCCTGGTGGTCGAACGGGCGGCCGTCATGGCCACCTTCGACCGGCCGGGGCAGGCGTTCACCGGTCGCGCGTGGCAGGGGCTGGACCGCCAGGGCAGGCACCGGCGCCACGTCGCCCGGCTGGACCCGCGGTTGACCGGGTTCGAGATCGTGGTCACGTCGTCCAACAACGGTGCGGTGGAGAACATCACCGCCGAACTGCCGGGCCTGGACGCCCTCGGCGAGCACTGGCGGGTCGGCCCGGACCACTTCTCCGACCTCGCCTCCGCGCTCCTCGGCGGCGCTCCGGCCTGGGGCCTGGTGGCGGCCGTGCTCGGCAACAAGGGCAACCGCAAGGAGTTCGGCGAACGGTTCTGGTGGGGCCGCCTGCCGAAGGAGGAGTCCGACGCCCGCACCGCCGACGGCCTGCCACCGCTGCGCGGCATGAAGGCGCTCCTCGGCGACTGGATCCCTCCGAACACCCCGGCGCGCGGAACCCGCCCGGCCACCGGTGCCGCCACCGCCCCGGCGCCCGGCCCGGCCCGGCCCGTGCCGTCGTGGCGCGAGGCCGTCGGTGCGTTTCGCGCGGCGGAGGCCGAGGTCGAGCGCCTGCGCGCGCAGCGCACCCGGCTGGCCACCGCGCTGGAGGCCGTCGAGTCCCCGCAGGCCGGGTGGCGCATCGCGGACCTGGAGGCCGCGAGCGGGCGGGCCGACGCACAGGTGGACGCGTGTGCGGCCCGCCTCACCGGGGCCGGCGCCGCCGTCGCCGCCGCCCGTGCCGCCACCGTGACGGCTGAGGCCGCACACCGCGCGGCCGCGGCGCGGGTGCCCGCGGCACGACAGGAGCTGGCAAACGCCCGCGCACGACTGTCCGCCGCGCGGGAGCGGGCCGCGCACCACCACGCGTACGTGGCAGCGCTGACCACCCGCCACGACGCTCCCTCGGCCGCCGAACGCGGACTGCGCGGCGGGCTGCGCCGGCTCCTGCGGAGCACCGCCGACCGGCAGGCCGCCGAGCGGCAGCACGCACACTCCCAGGCCGAGATCACGCACCTGCTCGTCCAGCAGCGCCGCGCCCTCGACGACGCCGTGGAGCAGGTCGCCGACGCCGTCCACTCCGAGACCCTGGCCGCCGGCCGCCACGCCGACGCCGCCAGCGCGATCGACGCCGCCGCCGCCGCGCTCGCCGCCGCGCGCGCCCACGAACAGGCCACCCTCGTCCGGGAGACCGCGGCGGCCGCCGACCTCTCCGCCGCCCGCACCGCCGCCGCAGCGGGCCGGCGCGCCCTGGACGGTGCCGTCGCCGACCTCGACGCCCGCCACCACCGACTGCGGGAGGCCGCCGCGACGCTGCCCTCCCTGCCGCTCAACTGGGTCCACCTCGACGAGCGCGACCAGGAACTCGGCTCCCCCTGGTCCGACGAGGCCTGGTCGATCGCCCGCAGCGACCTGTTCCTGCGGGCACTCGACCTGCACCGCGCCCTCGTCGCCGGGGCGGCGAAGAAGGTCCACGGCAACCTCCAGGTCCTCATGGAGCTGATGACGAACACCAACGGGCCGATCCCCGACGAGGAGGCCGAACGCGCCTGGCAGACCCTCTTCCTCCTGATCCCGGTCGTCTCCACCACCTTCTCCTCCATCGGCGGCATGTTCGCCCGCCTCGGCCGGGGCACCCTCGGCTGGGTCCTCGTCGACGAAGCCGGCCAGGCCACCCCGCAGGCCGCCGTCGGCGCCCTGTGGCGCGCCCGCCGCGCCGTCCTCGTCGGCGACCCGCTCCAGCTCGAACCCGTCGTCACCATGCCCACCGCCCTGCAACGCCGGCTCCTGCGCGCCTACGACGTCGACGACCAGTGGCTGCCCTCGGCCACCTCCGCCCAGGCCGTCGCCGACCGGACCAACCGGTACGGCACCTACCTGCCCGCCCCCGGAGGCGACGACGAACACGTCTGGGTCGGATCCCCCCTGCGCGTCCACCGCCGTTGCGAAGAGCCGATGTTCACCATCAGCAACGACGTCGCCTACGGCGGCCTCATGGTCTACGGCACCGAGAACAAGCCCTTCCCCGACCAGGAACACGACGCCCTGCTGCCGAGCCGCTGGCTCAACACCGACGACCCCACCCGGCCACCCGACGCCCCCTGGGGCGAACGCGACCGCCGCGCCTTCGAGTTCGTCCTCGACCGCCTCGACCAGCACGGCGTAGACCTCACCCGGCTACGCGTCATCACCCCCTTCCGCGCCCTGGTCACCGAGTGCCAGAAGATCTGCCGCAACCGCCCGGACTGGACCTCCGAGCTCCTCCACGAACGCTGCGCCACCGTCCACCGGGCCCAGGGCAAGGAGGCCGATGTCGTCATCCTCGTGCTAGGCGGCGGCCGCCCCGGCGCCCGCGACTGGGCCGCCCGCACCCCTCACCTGCTCAACGTCGCCGCCAGCCGCGCCAAGCGCCGCCTGTACGTCATCGGGGAACGCAGCCTGTGGGCCCCGCTCCCCCATTTCGACGTCCTCGCCGCCCGGGCCGAGGAATTCGACCACGTCCGCGACCGCGACGCGTGGCGCCCGGACGGGGAGCAGCCGGCCGCCCGGGACGACCAGGCGCAGACATCCGCCGAGGCGGCCCTCGACCAGGGGCACGTACCGGCTGCGAATCGTCGACCGCGATGACTCGGGCGATGACACCGCCCGGCGGCCGGCCGAGCAGCCGACAGGCGAAGTCGGCACCACCCACGGACACCGGACGGGCCCGCACTGCCCGGGTGTGTCGCCGGCGTGGCGGCGGCCGGCCCCCACCCCATGGCGATCACGACCTCGCCGACCCCGGCACGGCCCTTCTCGGCGTACCACACCGCACCGCGGACCTGGGAGAAGGAGAACACCCGACCGACGACGGGGCGGATCTCCCCGGCGCCGACGAGCCACGCCAGCCCACGCAGCTGGTCGCCGCCGGCCCTCATGAACAGAAAGAAGCAGATCACGCCCGGCACCCGACACGGCGCCGGGTCCTGAAACCCAGCACGTTCATCGCCCGCCGCAGCACCGGGTTCACGCCCAACTCGCAGGCGAAATCAGTGTCAGGCGGCCCGGCGACGCTGACGACCTTCCCACCACCCCGAGGACTCCCAACGCCTCCTCCAGGGCCTTGCCACCGCGGTCGTCGAAGACCACGTCAAAGCCGTCCAGCAATCCCTCGAAGTCCTGGGTGCGGTCGTCGATGACGACATCTGCGCAGACTTCCCCGACCCGAGCGGCGTTGGCCGCGCTCGCGGTGGTCGCCACATGTGCGCCCACGCGCCTGGCCAGTTGGAGGGCGACGGTGCCGACTGCGCCGCAGCCGCGACCGCCCACAACCACCGCCGGCCCAGGAGGGCCGAGGCCAAGGACTCGTCGAAAGGCCCGGCGGCAGCCCGGACTACCGGGAGCCCGCCACAGGGCGCGACGTGTAGAAGGACTCCTCCAGATAGGCGGTCTCGTGTGGCTGGTAGGGCTCCTCCAAGTAGGCGGCCTCGTCTTCGTCGAGTTCGACGTCCACCGCGGCGACCGCGTCGGCCAGCTGGGCCGACTTGGTGACCCCGACGACGGGCGAGGTCACCACCGGGCTACGCATGACCCAGGCCAGAGCGACCTGGGCCGGAGACAGACCCCGCCTGCCCGCGATCTCGTGGACGCGCTCGGCCACCGCCTGATCCCCGTCGCGGTAGAGGATCCCGCCGCCCTCGTCGCTCTCCGCACGCGCCGTGACGGTGTCCCGGGCCCGCGTCAGCCTGCCCCGCGCCAGCGGACTCCACGGGATCACGCCGATGCCCTGGTCCGCGCAGAGCGGGAACATCTCCCGCTCCGCTTCCCGGTGGATGAGGTTGTAGTGGTCCTGCATCGACACGAACCGGGTCCAGCCGTTCAGGTCAGCCAGGTAGAGGGCCTTGGTGAACTGCCAGGCGTACATGGAAGAGGCTCCGATGTAGCGGACCTTCCCGGACTTGACCGCGTCGTGCAGCGCCTCGAGGGTTTCCTCGATCGGGGTGTCGTAGTCCCAGCGGTGGATCTGGTACAGGTCGATGTAGTCGGTCCCCAACCGCTTCAGGGAGGCGTCGAGCTCGGCGAAGATCGCCTTACGGGACAGCCCGGCGCCGTTCGGGCCGGGACGCATCCGCATCCAGACCTTCGTGGCGAGAACGACCTCCTCGCGCCGGGTGAAGTCCTTGACCGCCTGACCGACGATCTCCTCGCTGCTTCCGGCGCTGTACCCATTGGCCGTGTCGAGGAAGTTGACGCCGCCCTCCAGGGCCTGCTTGATGATGTCCCGGCTGGCGTCCGCGCCCAGCGACCAGGGCTCGCCACCCCGGTCCGGCTCACCGAAGCTCATGCAGCCGAGAGTGATGGCGGAGACTTCCAGACCGGTCGCTCCGAGTTTGACGTATCGCATGGGTCGGACCCTAGGAGTTCGAGTGCGCTCCAACGCAAATTCGCAGGGCGTGAGAAGCCGTTGTCTTTCCGATAGTGACGGGTGCGTTTCCGCTGGTCAGGCATAGTGCCGGTGCCTCGGTGGCAGAGACGGGG
Organism: Kitasatospora sp. NPDC005751; assembly: GCF_040630835.1. NCBI lineage: Bacteria > Bacillati > Actinomycetota > Actinomycetes > Kitasatosporales > Streptomycetaceae > Kitasatospora > Kitasatospora sp. NPDC005751. The sequence goes on along the minus strand of NZ_JBEXYC010000115.1, from coordinate 11 downwards.
TGTCGTGTCGT
>NZ_JBEXYC010000114.1:0-8769 GCF_040630835.1 Kitasatospora sp. NPDC005751 | reverse complement strand
CACCCTCCTGCTCGATGAAGCCGAAGCCCTTTTCCGCGTTGAACCACTTCACAGTGCCATTAGCCATAAAGAAATCTCCTTCAAGGGGCTGTCCGAAGCACGCACCGTGCGTGCTTCGAGTCGCCGCGATGAGCACCCACCCGGGGAAGAGCCGGGAAACAAAAATGCGCCTGCGATACATCAGCAGGCGCACACAAAGTTCATGGGAACCACTACTGCAACTAAGAGCCACTCTAGCAGGCCACGGCCTCCCGTGGTGGATTCCTTCACCTCCGGTTGTGCGACAGCCCTCCTCGGGGCCCGCCGCTCCCGAGCTGACCGGATCACCAACGCCCCTCTATGAAAGGCCAGTTGACAAAGCATCCACACCCCCGTCGGCACCGGTGTCTCCCCGGGAGAATGTGTCCCGCCACGGGGGCGCCCTGGCTCCTCCGGCAGCGCCGTAAACGTGACGCACCACGCCCACCTTGCAATCCAAGGCGCCGGGCGGCGTACCCGGCATTCCGTCCCACGAAATCGAATGCGCCGGAAGAGCCTCGTGCCCGCGCTTTCCGGCGCGCACCGCTGAACACGGGACCCCTCCGGTGCGCTCGCCACCGGAGGGGCGGCTGGTCGACGCCGCACGGCGTCCACGGCTTCGACTGCGACGAGCCGAGGGAGGAATCCCTGCGGGGCCGCTGAGCGGGCGAGGGCGTGACCGGGCATCGGGGGGTGAGGTGGCCGGGGCCTCTCCCTGGGTGTTGCACCGTGCCGATCGGCACGGTGCAACACCCAGGGAGTGCGGCCCCGTTCATGCCGATCGGCACATGTGCGGGAGGGGGTGGGGAGGCGAGGGTTAGGGGCATCAGGACGGCGGCCGACGGGGCCGCCTGGAGGAGGGAAGCCCACCATGTTCCGTATTCGTAGCCGTGCCCGCGTCAGCGCCCGTGTCGTCCGGGGTGCCGCTGCTGCCGGGCTGGCCCTTGCCGGGCTCACGGGGATCGCTCCGGCGTCGGCCACCGGTACCGCCGGCCCCGCTGCGGGCCCGTCCGTGCCGCAGGACGGGCGGCCCGGTCGTCCTGCGAGCGTCAGCGGTACGGCCCGTATCTGGTACGCGATCACTCCGGACGACGAGATCCGGTTCACCCTCGATGCCTGGGCGGAGCCGTACACCCACCCCCTGCCGGGTACCCAGGCGTCCGAGGGGCTGCCCACCGACGCCCGGGGCACCGTCCGCTACTCCCACCGGAAGGCCGCCACCGGGGAGGTCTACAGCGCCGAGGCGGAGGTGGACTGCCTGAGCACCGGCGGCCCGGTCGCCACGCTGACGGCCGTCGTCACCAGGTCGGACGTGGGCAACACCGGCGAGCGGATAGGCCTGAGCGTCTACCAGGGCACCGGGCACGGCGACGGTCGGCTCGGGTTCTCCTGGGGCGTGGCCAACATGGACATGGGGGCCGACGGCAAGCCGTACCAGCCGGTGGTCGGCACCTGTATGGCGCCGGCGCCGTTCGCCCCGGTCCTGCGGGGTGGCTTCACCGTCCACCACACCGAGTTGGAGGCACCGAAGACGGCCGGACGGTAGCCGGGCGGCCCGCCCCGGAGATGGTCAGGCGGACCAGACGAGGAGCCCGTGCCGGTGGCGGGCGGCGGCGGTGATCGGGGTACGGGATCCAGGCCGAGCGTCCCCAACAGGGCGTAGCGGGCGCCGCGTGCCCCGTGGTCGAGTGCGTCGGCGGGAGACGCGCCAGGGCCACCGTGACCTCGCGGGCGGTAGGGGCGCCGAGCGGCGCCTCGGGTGGGCAAGGAGGCCTGCTCGGGCGAGACGGCGCCGCGGCCCCTTCGACGTCCGGCGCGCGGCTCACCTGGACGGGTGCGCTGGGCTGGCCACAACGTGTGACTCGGCAGCAGCCTGCGGTTATGGAGTACGCAACGGCACAGCGAACCGATTCCCCCGGCCGCCCAGACGGCGGGGAGCCCGGGAAGGGGCGGCGGCGAGCGGCCGTACGGGTCGACGAAGGCCTCCTGGTCCTGGCGGCGGCCGTCCTCGACCACGGGGTGCCGCTCTTCGATCGGCGGTCCGGCGATGCGGCCGCGGAGGTGGCGCGTCGTCTGTGGTCCGCGGTCGGCCGGCCGTCGCAGACGCCGGACCGCCAGCACCTGGCCGTGGCTGTCGAGAACGCGCTGCGCGACCGGTCCGGCAGGGCGCGGTGTGTCGTGGAGGCGGCGACGCTGGAGGATGCGGTCGCGTATCTGCGGCGTGTGGGATCAGCGCTGGCGGGCGAGGCGCTGGGTCGGGCCTGCCGACGTCTGTGGGAGGCCCTGTACCTGTGCATTCCCTTGACGACGATCCTCTCCCGGCCCGCGTGGCCGCCCGCCGCGGGCTTCTCGCTGGCTGACGCGCCTCCGCTCGGGTGAGACACGCCCGCCGGTCCGAGCACGGTCCGAGCACAGTCCGGGCACGGCGGGAAGCGCTCCACGGGCCGAGGGTGAGCGGCCGGTCCGTCCCCCCGGCCCGGCCGAGGGGGAAGACAGCCCTCGCCGACGCGGAGGTCGAGGACCGCGCCCCAGAGGAGAAGCTCCTCAAGCAGCTGGAGGGGGCGCGCAACGGCCACCCGCGGATGAGCACGCTCCTTCAGCAGCTCACGGACGAGGCCGCCGCCCACCTCCGGGACGAGGAGACCAGACTCTTCCCCGACTGCGCCACGCCTGTGCTCCCGAACTGTGTCCGTGCTGATCAGTCGGGTCGCAGCAGGTCGTGGAGGAGCTGCAGGGCGGCGAGGACTGCGTCGTTCTGGATGTCGTCGCGGTGCCCGGAGCGCGGCTCGGGCTGGGTGGCGATCGTGGCGTGCGGGGCGGCGACGGCCACGAAGACCGTGCCCACCGGTTGGCCGTCCTGCGGGGCGGGGCCGGCGACGCCGGTGGTGGCCAGGCCGTAGGTGGCCTGGGTGAGGGCGCGCACGCCCTGGGCCATCTGGGCGGCCACCTCGGGGTGGACGGCTCCGACCTCGCCGACCAGGGCGGCATCGACGTGCAGCAGCCCGGTCTTGAGGTCGGTGGCGTAGGCGACGACTCCGCCGAGGAACGTCGCGCCGGAGCCGGGCGCGTCCGACAGCGCCACGGCGAGGCGGCCGCCGGTGAGGGATTCGGCCGCCGCGACGCTGTGGCCGGCGGCGGCCAGCGCGGAGGTGATCTGCCGGACCAGGACGCCGGCCGGGTCGAGCCCGCGGGAGCCGTCCTGGCCGCCGTGTCCAGTGCGGTCTGTGTCGGGGGGCATGGGGATCTCTCAGGCAAGGATCAGGTCTCGACCACGACGCGCAGGGAGGCGAGTTCGGGGTCGGCGCTGTCGGGGACGAGCATCCCCGCGTCGACGCCGCTGCGCAGGTAGTCGATCACGTCGTCGTTGAGGCGTTCGCCCGGGAGGGCGGCGGGGATGCCCGGCGGGTAGGGAGTGAGCATCTCGGCGGTGATTCGGCCGGACGCCTTCTCGACGGGCACCTGTTCGGTGGGGCCGAAGAACGCGTCGCGAGGCAGCATCACCTGTTCCAGGCGCAGGTCCCCGGGGGCGGGAATGTGGATACGGGGTGCGGGCCGCAGATCCGGGGCGCTCTCGGCCAGTTCGGTCAGTGCGCGGATGAGGGTGTCGGCGGTCGTGGTGTCGTCGGCGTGGGTGAGTTGGGCGCTGACGCGGCGGTGGTCGCAGACGTGCAGGGTGATCTGGTGGTGGGAGCGCAGCCAGTCGGCGGCGCGGTAGCCGGTGGTGCCGAGTGCGGAGATGTCGACGATGACCTGGAGCGGGTCGAGGTCGGCGGCGAGGCCCGGTGCGCAGAAGTCGTCGCGGCCGTGGACGTGCAGACCCTCCAGGGCTTCGATCCGGGCGCGGGTCGTGTCGGCGAGGTCGAGGGTGCGGTCGTAGAGGGCGCGGCCGTGCTGGACCATCTGGCGGCGCCAGCCGTCGAGAGCGGCGTAGATCAGGGTGGAGGGGCTGGTGGTGCCGAGCAGGTCCTCGCGTTGCTTGAGGACGGCCGGGTCGATCAGGTCGCCCTGCAGGTGGAAGACGGAGCTCTGCTCCAGGGCCGATCCCATCTTGTGGACGGAGGTGACGCACACGTCCGCCCCCGCGTCCATCGCCCAGCGCGGCAGCCGGGGGTGGAAGGGCAGGTGCGCGCCCCAGGCCTCGTCGACGATCAGCGGTTTGCCGCGGTCATGGCACACCCTGGCGATCGCCTCCAGGTCGGCACATGTCCCGTAGGGGGTGGGCGAGGTCACCAGGGCGCCGCGGGCGTCAGGGTGTTCGTCGAATACCGCCTTGAAGGACTCGGCGGTCGGGGGGTGCGCGAGGTGCAGGTCCGCGTCCCACTGGGGATCGACCCACAGCGGCCGGATCCCGGCGACGATGAGTCCGGCGACGACGGACTTGTGCACGTCCCGGCCCACCAGCAGCGTCTCGTGGGGACCGGCGACGGCGAGCATCGCGGCCTTCACCGACAGGGAGCTGCCGCAGGTGGAGAAGAACGTGTGGTCGGCACCGACGGCCTCCGCCATCAGTTCCTGGGCGTGCTGGAGGATGCCTCGCGTATCGAGGCGGTCGTCCAGGCCGCCCGTGGCCAGGACGTCCGCGCGGAAGACGCCCGTGCCAAGGGTCTCCAGTACGCGGGGGTCGGCGCCGCGGCCCTGCTTGTGGCCGGGCGGGGTGAAGGCGGTCAGCGGGTTGGCGTGGAATGCCGCGAGTGCTTCGAGTACCGGTGCCTGGGACTGGTCCATGCCGCGCGTCTTCCCACCGGTCGGGGCAGGAAACGGGGCGGTGCCGGCTCGGAGCCGGCACCGCCCCGAGGCTGCTTTGAGCTGCCGGGGCTGACGCGGCCGCGCCCGACGTGCCGACCTGGGTGCCGGGTGTGGGGCCGGCGCGTCTGCCGCGCTGAGAACCCGGTCGTGGTGGGTGGCGCCGGAGCCGGCGCAGGTCCACGGGACGGACGCGGGCCGGGCGGCGTTCGCACCCGGGTGCCGGGGCGCGCGCACCCTCCGCTCCCCCCCCCACCGGGCTACGGGGCTGGTCCGGATGCCACCGTCGGGGTGCGACGGACCGTCCCTGCGGCCAGGTTGAGGAGATGGACATCGTCACCGTGCTGGAGCCGGACACCCCGACCAACGTTCGGCTTCTGGAAGCGGACTTCGCCCCGGCCGATCCGCAGGGCCCGGTGCGCCGCGCACACGCCGCCCCGGCGGAGGCCTCGGGCGTCTGCGGCCCCCTCACCCTGTGCGGCCTGGACACCGGCGAGATGACCCTCGCCCCGCACCGACCCACCGACCCCGACCAGCCCTGGCGCCAGGCGCGCTGGAACACCTGCTACACGTGCCGGACGGCCAGGCAGTACACCGGGCCGGCCGCTCAGGACCGCCGGGACGACAGCTCCCGTCCGGCGGGAACGGCGGCCGGCTGACGGCGCCGCACGCACGGCGGCGGGGCGCTCGCTTCACGCGTGCGCCCCGCCGAGCCTGATCTGCGGATGTGACCTACCAGCGGTACCAGCGGTGGCGCCGGCCCGAGGAGTGCGTGCCACGGGCCACGAAACCCACCAGCCACAGCACGAGTACGGCAATCGCCACCCACCAGAGAATCTTGAGTGCGAACCCGGCGCCGAAGAGCAGCAGGGCCAGCAGCAGGACGAGAAGAAGGGGAACCATCGGAACCTCCGCAGTCGGTGTCGAGCAACCGGTTGCCCCGGGGTCGCACGCATATTCGCCCGAATCTTTCCGGCAGCCCGGGGTAGAGGGGCCCGTTCGGCGCAGGTGCCCCGACCGCTTCGGCGCCTCCCGGACCCGGCGGGCTGCCGCGGTGCCCGTTTGGCGCAGGACCGCCCGGGCAGGCGCGCGGTACCCGAAGAGGAGGAGCCATGGACGACATCCCTCAGGGCGGCTCCGGCGGAGTGCCCGGTCACCACCACGACGACCCCGGCCACCCCGGGACTCCCGACAGCCCCGCGACCCCGGACGGTCCGTCGGACGGCCGCGGCCGGGAGGCGAAGACCGTCCGCGCCGGACAGCCGGTCGCCGAACAGCGGACCGACCGGAAGGCCGATCGGCAGGAGAGCGGCGACCGGAAGCAGCCCACGAGCGACCGACCCGACGAGTGAATGCACCCCTGGCAAGACGAGTGAATGCACCCCTGGCAAGGGGCACAGGGAAGGCCGTCAGCCGGCGCACGGCCAGCGGGACATGAGGACCGAAGAGGTACCCGATCGCGTGAGCTAAGGACCCGATCGACGTTGTCGTCAGGGTCACCACCAGCGGACTGTGCGGATCCGACCTGCACCTGTACGAGGTGCTCAGGCTGTTTCCGGCGACCGGGCCGCCCGGCGCTTCGGCGAGCCCGCACCGGGCCCCTGACCCGGCCGGTCGGCCCGGCCGCCCTGCCGCGCGCGCCCCGGAGGGGCCCGGCACGATGGAGGGGTGCAGACCTTCCTGCCCTACCCGGACTTCGCTGAGTCCGCCGCGGTGCTGGACCCGAGGCGGCTCGGCAAGCAGCGGGTGGAGGCCCTTCAGGTGCTTCGGGGACTGACCGTCCCCGGGTACGGCTGGCGCCACCATCCGGCCGTAGGGATGTGGGCCGGCTACGAGGAGGCGCTCGTCCGGTACGGGCTGGAGATGTGCCGGGCCTGGACCGCCGAGGGGCGCCGGGACACCTGTGCGGACAGCCTCCGGGACGGCCTGCCGGAGCGCGGGACCGGGCCCCCCGCCGTACGCTCGCAGGCGGAGCTGGCGGGTGCGGGAGAACTCCCTCCGTGGCTGGGAGCCGCGGAGTTCCACGCCAGCCACCGGTCCGCGCTGCTCCGCAAGGACCCGGCCTTCTACCGGGCCCGCTTCCCGGACGAACCGGACGACCTGGCCTACGTATGGCCCGCATCCGACCGTGCGCGCCGGGTGTGAGGCGGGGCCACCGCCCGCCGCGCGGCGGCCGGCCGGGCGTTTCGCGCGGAGACATGGCCGCGTCGGCGTCGCGTCACGAGCTGGTGCCGTCCGTGCGGGGTGGTTCTCGGTCGCGTCGCCTGGGCCGCGAGTGCTGCGTTTCGAGCACCGCGCCGACCAGCCTGGCTGTGCGGATCAGCTGGTTGCCATCAGGGCTGCGCGCGCGGTGGTGAGGATCTGCTCGGAGAGCGGGGAGCCCTTGGTGGCGCGGGCCAGGACGAGTGCGCCGACCATCGTGCAGAGCTGGGCGATGCCGTCCTGGTCCTCGGTGGCGAGCCACTCGGCGAAGTCGCTCACTCCTTCGGTGTAGGCGCGGTGGGCGTCGCGGGCGCCGGGTTCGCGCGCCATGTCGGCGGCCAGTGCGGCGGCGGGGCAGCCCACTGCCACGTTGTCGCGGTGCTCCGTGGAGAGGTAGATGTCGAGGAGGGCTCGTCGGGCGGCCTCACGTTGCCCAGCGTGCTGCTCGAGTCCGGCATCGCGGCGCTGGGTGAGCTCCTCGAACGCGTGGGTGGTGGCTTCGTCGATGAGGGCCTCCTTGGAGGCGAACTGCTTGTAGAAGGCGCCGTGGGTCAATCCGGCCGCCTTCATGAGGTCGGCGACGCTGACGTGCGTGCCCTGCTCGCGGAAGAGCCGTGAGGCGGTCTCCACGACCCGCTTGCGGTTCTCCTGCGCCTGCGCCTGCGATACGCGGCCCATCGGGCACCTCCATTTGGATGTCGACTGGCATCTATCCTAGCCGTAGGTTAGATTGGGTGCGTAATCTAATTGGGGGCGGCCCGAACGGTCGGGCCGCCGTGACGCTGGGAGCGCACATGGAACTGAAGGACGCGGTCGCCGTGGTCACCGGAGCCAATCGGGGACTGGGCCGCCATCTGGCCGCGCAGCTCGTGGAGCGCGGAGCGAAGGTGTACGCGGCGGCCCGCCGCCCCGAGACGGTGGACCTGCCGGGTGTCATCCCGCTGCGGCTGGACGTGACGGACGAGGAGTCGATCCGGGCCGCTGCCCGCGTCGCGTCCGACGCGACGCTGCTGGTGAACAACGCGGGCATCTCCACCGCCACGCCGCTGATCGCGGGCGGCCTGGACGCGGTGCGTCTGGAGATGGAGACGAACTACTTCGGCCCGCTCGCGGTGACACGGGCTTTCGCCCCGGTCATCGAGGCCAACGGCGGCGGCGCCGTGCTCAACGTCCTGTCCGTGCTGTCGTGGCTGCATCCGGCGGCCCTGGGGTCCTACGCGGCGGCGAAGGCCGCGGCATGGGCACTGACCGGCGCGGCCCGGGAGGAACTGGCCCCGCACGGCATCACCGTCTCCGCGCTGCACGTCGGATACATGGACACCGACATGGCCGCAGGGATTCCCGCCGACCAGAAGGCCGACCCCGCCGATGTCGCCGCCCAGGCCCTGCACGGCATCGAGACGGGCCTGCCCGAGATCCTCGCCGACGAGAGCACCCGGTACGTCAAGCAGGGCCTGGCCGCCTCGCCGAACGCGGCGTGAAGCGCATCCGCCGCACCCTCCCTTCCTCCCCTGGTGAATCTTGAGCAAGGACAGCTGATGCGTTACACGGCTATTGGACGCCGGACGGGTCCGCGCGTGTCCGAGTACGCGCTCGGCACGGCGAACTTCGGCACCGGCTGGGGCGCCGGCGCCGAGCCGGACGAGGCACGCCGGATCTTCGACCGGTTCGCCGAAGCAGGCGGCACCTTCCTGACACCGCGGACACCTAGTACTGCAACGGTGCTTACCGTGATGAGGCTTCAGCTCTTGGGCTGTGGCCTCGTCGCTTGTAGTGGCTGGTCCGGGCTTGGTGTTGGCGTCGGCG
>NZ_JBEXYC010000113.1:0-8976 GCF_040630835.1 Kitasatospora sp. NPDC005751 | reverse complement strand
AACCGCTGCTGCGGATCCGTCGCCACCGCCTCACGCGGACTGATCCCGAAGAACTCCGCGTCGAACTCCCCCGCGTCGTAGAGGAACCCGCCCTCACCGGACACGCTCTTGCCCACCGCGTCCGGATCCGGATCGACCACGTCGCCGGGCCAGCCGCGGTCCGTCGGGAAGAGGCCGATCGCGTCCCCGCGCGCCTCCAGCAGCTCCCAGAACTCGGTAGGGGACGACACCCCGCCCGGGAACCGGCACGCCATCCCGACGATCACCACGCGGTCGTCCTCGGCCGACGCGCGTCGGACCACGGACCGTGCGGAGCCCGCCGACACGGGATCGGCCCCACCGACCAGCTCGCCCACCAGGTGGCCGACCAGGGCCGCCGGTGTCGGGTAGTCGAACACGATCGTCGCCGAGAGCCGCAGGCCCGTCACATTGCCCAGTCGGCTGCGCAGTTCGACGGCGGTGAGCGAGTCGAACCCGACGTCCCGGAAGGAACGTTCGGCGTCCAGGCCGGCCGGTCCGGCCATCCCCAGCACCAGAGCGGCCTGCGACAGCACCAGCTCCCGCACCACCTCTCGCTGCTCGTCCGGCCCCAGCCCGGCCAGCCGCGCGGCCAGGGCGTTCTGGGCGCCGACGGCGGCCCGGCCCGCCGAGCGGCGGGTGCGGGAGCCCTGGTGCCCGGCGCGGACCAGACCGGTCAGCAGCGGCGGCACCTCGCCGGAGTTCCGCAGGGCGGCCAGGTCCAGCCTGGCCGTCACCACGAGCGGCGCGGCGGCGCGGGCGGCCGCGTCGAGCATGCCGAGCCCGTCGGCCGCGGGCAGCGGCCTCAGCCCCTGGCGGGACAGCCGGCGCCAGTCGGCGTCGGTGAGACCGCCGGCCATGCCGTCCTCCCACGGGCCCCAGGCCAGCGACACCGCGGCCAGGCCCTCGTGCCGCCGGTGAGCGGCCAGCGCGTCCAGGAACGTGTTCCCCGCCGCGTAGTTCGCCTGCCCCGGATTGCCCCAGACGCCGGCCACCGAGGAGAACAGGACGAACATGTCCAGGTCCAGGTGGCGGGTCAGCTCGTGCAGGTGCCACGCCGCGTCGACCTTCGGCCGCATCACCGCCGCCAACCGCTCCGGGGTCAGCGAGGCGACGAGCCCGTCGTCGACGATCCCGGCCGCGTGGACGACACCCGTCAGCGGCACACCCGCCAGGACGTCGGCGAGTTCCTCGCGATCGGCCACGTCACAGGCCGCGACCGTGACCTCGACACCCAGCCCCTTCAGATCGGCCACCAGCTCCGGCATCCCGCCGGCCTCGATGCCCCGACGCGACAGCAGGACCAGGTGCTCGGCATGCCCGCTCTCCGCGAGACGGCGGGCCACCAGACCACCCAACACACCGGACGCACCGGTGATCAGCACCGTGCCCGGACGACCACCCGAGTCGGCGGCAGGCGTCGACGGCACCCGCACCAGCCTGGGTACACGCACCTGGCCGGCCCGCACCGCGAACTGCGGCTCACCCGAGGCCACACCCAGGCGCAACCACTCTGCGGACATCTCGTCGACGTCGGCGAGAACGATCCGGTCCGGGTTCTCCGCCTGCGCCACCCGGACCAGACCCCACACCGGAGCCGCCGCGACCTCCGTCTGTGCCTCGGGACCGGCGTCGACGGCCCGCTCGGTCACCACCAGCAGACGGGACCCGGCCAGGGACTCCGCCGCCAACCACTCCTGCACCAGACCCAGCACGTCAGCGGTTGTGCGACCGGCCGCAGCCGGGACCTCGTCCATGGCGTCCGGCACAACCCGCACCACCACCACCTCGGGCACGACCTCCGCCGACGCCACCAGCGCGGCCAGATCCGGGAACGGCTCCGCACCCGCCAGCTCCGCCGTCCCGAGGACAGCCCACCGACCACCCTCCGTCGCGGCGCCGTCCAGAGCAGCCGGAACCCACTCCACACCGAACAGGTCACCATGGGCCGGCGCCGCCACCGCTGCAAAGGGGCGCAGGACCACTGAACCCACCGAGGCGATCAACGCACCCGTGGCATCGGCGAGGGTCAGCGACACGCCCTCACCCGAAGGCGTGACCCGCACCCGGGCAGCCGCCGCATCCGCGGCATGGACGACCACATCGCCCCAGGCGAACGGCACTTCCGGCCGCGCCAGGCGCTCGCCCGTGCCCACGATCACGTGGAGGGAGGCGTCCAGCAACGCGGGGTGCAGCCCGAACCCGGACGCGCTGACACCGTCCGGCAGCGCGACCTCGGCGAACAGCTCCTCGCCGCGCCGCCACGCCGCACGCACCCCCTGGAACACCGGACCGTAGGCGAGACCGCTGTCGACCAGGGCCGGGTAGAAGCCTTCGAGGTCCACCGCCTCGGCACCCGCCGGCGGCCACTCGGTCAGCGCCTCCCCCGCCTCCGGCGCGACCGGCGTCAGCGTTCCCGACGCATGACGGGTCCACTCCTCCCCGAACGCCGCGTCCTCGGCCTGGGCGTAGACGGCCACGGCACGGCGGCCGGACTCGTCCGCCTCGTCCACCGTGACCTGCACCCGGACCGCCCCTTGGGAGGGCAGCACCAACGGCGCCTCGATCACCAGTTCCTCGACCCGCCCGCACCCGGTCTCGTCTCCGGCCCGCACGGCCATCTCGACCAGCGCCGTCCCCGGCAGGACCACCTGCCCGGCGACCACGTGATCGGCCAGCCACGGTTGTCCGGCCAGCGACAGCCGCCCGGTCAGCACGAGACCCCCACTGGCCGGCAGGGTCACCGCCGCACCCAGCAGCGGATGACGCGCCGGTGACTGGCCCAGCCCGGCCGCGTCCACCGGGGCGGCAGCGGCCGGCAGCCAGTGACGCTGACGCTGGAAGGCATAGGTGGGCAGGTCGATCCGCTGGGCGCCGGTGCCCGCGAAGACCTCGCCCCACGCGACCGCCAGACCGCGCACGAAGAGCTTCGCGAGGGCGGTGAGCAGAGCGCGGGGTTCGTCACGGCCCCGGCGCAGCAGCGGGAGCCAGACCTCGGCGGCTGCCTCGCCCTCGGTGTCGATCCGGGTCTGCGGGCCCATGCCGGACAGCACACCGTCGGGCCCGATCTCCACGAACGTCCGCACACCGGCCGCACGCAGGGACTGCGCGGCGTCGTGGAAGCGGACCGCCTCGCGGACGTGCTTCACCCAGTAGGCCGGGTCCGTGACCTCGTCCATCACCGGGAGACCGGTCAGGGCGGAAACCATCGCCAGCTTGGGCACGCGGTAGCTGACGGCGGCGACGACGCGGGCGAACTCCTCCAGCATCGGCTCCATCAGCGGCGAGTGGAACGCGTGCGAGACCTGAAGGCGCTTCGTACGTGCGCCGGATGCGGCCAATTGTTCGGCGGCCTGCAGCACTTCGTCCTCGACGCCCGAGATCACCACCGCGCGAGGTCCGTTCACCGCGGCGATACCGACACCAGTCCGGCCCGCGATCGCTTCGAGGACCTCGCTCTCGGTCGCCTCGACGGCCACCATGGCACCGCCGGAGGGAAGTTGCTGCATCAGCCGGCCACGCGCGGCCACCACCGCACAGGCGTCCTCCAGCGACCACACCCCCGCCACATGCGCCGCCGCCAGCTCACCGATCGAATGACCGGCCACCACCTGCGGACTCACACCCCACGACTCCAGCAGGCGGTGAAGGGCCACCTCAACGGCGAACAGTGCGGGCTGCGCCCACCCCGTCTCGTCGATCGGGCCCTCACCCCGGATGACGGCGGCGAGGGAACCGTCCAGGTGCTCGGCCAGACCCGCGCACACCGCGTCGAAGGCGGCGGCGAACACCGGGAACGCCTGGTAGAGCCCCTGCCCCATGCCGACGCGCTGCGCACCCTGGCCGGTGAACACGAACCCGACCTTGCCCGCACCGCCCACGGACCCGGTCACCACACCCGGAACCTCACGGCCCTCGGCCAGTGCCGCAAGACCGGCCAGCAGCTCCTCGCGGTCCGAGCCCAGCACCACCGCCCGCTGCTCCAGCGCCGCCCGCGACACCGCCAACGACCAACCCACGTCCAGGACATCAGCATCAGCATCAGCACGCTCAACGAACGCCGCCAACCGCTCCGCCTGACCGGCAAGACCCTCCGCCGACCGCCCCGAGAGGGACCACGGCACCACCGGCAGGCCAACACCACCGGAACGGGCGACCGGAGCGTCCTGCACCGGTGCCTGCTCGATGATCACGTGCGCGTTGGTCCCGGAGAACCCGAACGAGGACACGCCCGCGCGCCGGGGATGCCCGGCATCCGGCCACGGCCGCGCCTCGGTGACCAGCCGGACCGCGCCCGATTCCCAGTCCACGTGCGAGGACGGCGCGTCCACATGCAGGGTCGCCGGCACCACACCGCGCTGCATCGCCGCGACCATCTTGATGACACCCGCCACGCCGGCGGCCGCCTGCGCGTGCCCGATGTTCGACTTCACGGACCCCAGGAGCAGCGGCCGGTCCTCCGGTCGCCCCTGGCCGTAGGTCGCCAGCAGCGCCTGTGCCTCGATCGGGTCACCCAACCGCGTGCCGGTGCCATGGGCCTCGACCACGTCCACGTCGGCCGCGGACAACCCGGCGCCGGCCAGCGCGGCCCGGATCACCCGCTGCTGCGACGGCCCGTTCGGTGCCGTCAGACCGTTGGACGCGCCGTCCTGGTTGACCGCCGTACCGGCCACCACCGCGAGCACCTTGTGACCGTTACGGCGTGCGTCCGACAGCCGCTCCAGCACCAGGACGCCGACGCCCTCGCCCCACCCGGTGCCGTCCGCGGACTCCGCGAACGCCTTGCAGCGCCCGTCAGCGGCCAGACCGCCCTGCCGGGTGAAGTCGATGAAGGTGCCGGGCGTCGACATCACGTTGACGCCGCCGGCGAAGGCCAGCGTGCTCTCGCCCGAGCGCAGCGACTGGCAGGCCAGGTGCAGCGCCACCAGCGACGACGAACACGCCGTGTCCACCGTCACCGCCGGGCCCTCCAGCCCCAGCGCGTACGCCACCCGCCCGGAGGCGACCCCGCCCGAGCCGCCGGTGCCGGCATAGCCCTCGACGTTCTCGGACACCGCGCCGAACGGCAGGTAGTCGTGGTAGATCAGGCCGGCGAAGACACCGGTCGCGGAGCCGCGTAGTGTGTTCGGGTCGATCCCGGCGTCCTCCAGCGCCTCCCACGACGTCTCCAGCAGCAGTCGCTGCTGCGGGTCCATCGCGATCGCCTCGCGCGGGCTGATCCCGAAGAACCCGGCGTCGAACTCCCCGGCGTCGTAAAGGAATCCGCCCTCGCCGGACAGGCTCTTGCCGACCGCCTCCGGGTCCGGATCGTGGACGTCCGGCGCCCAGCCGCGGTCCGTCGGGAACGGACCGATCGCGTCGCGGCGCGCCTCCAGCAGCTCCCAGAACTCGGTGGGGGACGACACTCCGCCGGGGAACCGGCATCCCATGCCGACGATGACCACCGGGTCCTCGTCGGCGGGCACGCCGGCCGTGACCGCGGGCGCGGCCCCCGCCGGGCCGGGCTCGGCCGCGCCGACCAGCTCGCCCAGCATGAACCCGGCCAGTGCCGCCGGCGTCGGGTAGTCGAAGACCGTCGTCGCCGACAGGCGCAGGCCCGTCGCCGAGTTCAGCCGGTTGCGCAGTTCCACGGAGGTCAGCGAGTCGAAGCCGGTCTCGCGGAAGGCTCGGCCGGCCTCGATGCTCTCCGGTCCGGCCATGCCCAGCACCAGGGCGGCCTGCGCCGCGATCACGTCGAGGACGGCGGCGGTCCGCGCGGCGGGGTCGAGCGCCAGGAGCCTGGTGCTCAGTGCGTTCCGGCCGTCGGCGGCCGGTCCGCCGGCCGTGCGCCGGGCGGGCGGGCCCGCATGCCCGGTTCGGACCAGACCGGACAGGAAGGGCGGCACCTCGCCCGAGCGGCGCAGGGCGGCGAGGTCCAGCTTGGCCGTCACCGTCAGGGCGTCGGCGGCGCGGGCCGCCGTGTCCAGCATGGCGAGACCGTCGGCCGCGGGCAGCGGCTTCAGCCCCTGGCGGGACATCCGCTGCCAGTCGGCCCGGTCGAGCTTGGCGGTCATGCCGTGTTCCCACGGCCCCCACACCAGGGACGCGGCGGGCAGACCGGCCCGGCGGCGGGAGGCCGCCAGCGCGTCCAGGAAGGTGTTCCCGGCCGCGTAGTTGGCCTGGCCCGGGTTGCCCCAGACGCCGGCGATCGAGGAGAACAGGACGAACATGTCCAGGTCGAGGCCGCGGGTCAGCTCGTGCAGGTGCCAGGCCGCGTCGGCCTTCGGCCGCATCACCGCCGCCACCCGCTCCGGGCTCAACGAGGCCGCGATCCCGTCGTCGACGATCCCGGCGGCGTGCACGACGCCCGTCAGCGGCACGCCCGCCAGGACGGCCGCGAGCTCGTCGCGGTCGGCCACGTCGCAGGCCGCCACCGTGACCTCGGCGCCCAGCGCCTCCAGGTCGGCGACCAGCTCCGGCATCCCGGCGGCCTCGATGCCACGACGCGAGACCAGCACCAGGTGCTCGGCCCGCCCGCTCTCGGCGAGGTGCCGGGCCACCAGACCGCCCAGCGCACCGGACGCGCCGGTCACCAGGACCGTGCCCGCCCCGGCGGCCGTCGCGGGCAGCGTCAGGACGACCTTGCCGATGTGCCGCGCCTGGCTCAGGAACCGGAAGGCGTCCACCGCGCGGCGTGCGTCCCAGCAGGCCACCGGCAGCGGCCGCAGGGCGCCCTCCTCGAACAGCAGGGTCAGCGACCGCAGCATCCGGCCGAGCACGTCCGGGTCCAGGTCCAGCAGGTCGAACGCCCGGTAGGCGACCCCGTGGTCGCGGCGCACCTGCTCCGGGTCCCGGATGTCGGTCTTGCCCATCTCGACGAACCGGCCGCCCGCGCGGGTCAGCCGGAGCGACGCGTCCACGAACTCCCCGGCCAGGGAGTCCAGCACCACGTCCACCCCGTGGCCGGCGGACGCGGTCCGGAAGGTCTCCTCGAAGTCGGTCGTGCGGGACGACGCGATGTGCGACGCACCGACACCCAGTCCGCGCACCGCCGCCCACTTGGCGGGCGACGCGGTCGCGAACACCTCCGCCCCCAGCTGCCGGGCCAGTTGCACCGCCGCGATGCCCACGCCACCGGCGGCGGCGTGGACCAGCACCCGCTCGCCCCGCCGCAGGCCGGCCAGCTCCACCAGCGCGTACCAGGCGGTCAGGAACACCAGCGGCGCACCGGCCGCCTCCGCCATCGTCCATCCGGACGGCACCGGGGCCAGCAGCCGCTGGTCGGTCACCGCCTCGGTGGTGAACGCGCCCGTGAACAGGCCCATCACCGCATCGCCCGGCCGGAGCCCGGTCACGCCCGGACCGACCTCCAGCACGACACCGGCGCCCTCCAGGCCCAGCCGGCCCGCGTCACCCGGGTACATGTCCAGCACGTTGAGCACATCGCGGAAGTTCACGCCCGCCGCACGCAGGGCGACCCGCACCTGACCGGCGTCGAGCGCACCCGCTTCCTCGCCACCCAGCAGGGTGAGGTTCTCCAGCGTGCCGCGCTCGTGGAAGCCCAGGCTCCACACCCGCTCCGCCGGGACCGGCAACCCCTCCGCGACGCGCGCCAGCCGGGGCACCCGCAGCTGGCCGGCCCGCACCGCGAACTGCGGCTCACCGGAGGCCACACCCTGGCGCAGCACCTCCATGGAGGCGTCCTCGACATCGGCGAGGACGATCCGGCCCGGATTCTCCGCCTGCGCCACCCGGACCAGACCCCACACCGGAGCGGCCGCGACCTCCGTCGGCGCCTCCGGACCGGCGTCGACGGCCCGCTCGGTCACCACCAGCAGACGGGACGCGGACAGGGACTCCGCCGCCAGCCACTCCTGCACCAGACCCAGCACGTCGGCGGCTGCACGACGAGCCCCGGCCGGGACGTCACCCGGCTCCGGCACGACCCGCACCGCCACGACCTCGGGGGCCGGCTCCGCCGACGCCACCAGCGCCGCCAGATCCGGGAACGACTCCGCGCCCGGCAGTTCCATGGTCCCGAGGACGGCCCACCGGCCGCCCTCCGTCGCGGCGCCGTCCAGGGCAGCCGGGACCCACTCCACGCCGAACAGGCCGTCGCTCGCGGGTGCCGCGGCGCCCGCGAAGGGCCGCAGGACCAGCGAACCGACCGAGGCGATCAACGCGCCCGTCGCGTCGGCCAGGGTCAGCGACACGCCCTCACCGGTCAGCTCCGGGGTCACCCGGACCCGGGCCAGGGCGGCGCCGGTGGCATGCAGGTCGACGTTCCCCCAGGAGAACGGGACCTCAAGCCGGTCCCGGCGCTCGCCCGTGCCCACGATCACGTGCAGGGCGGCGTCCAGCAGGGCGGGGTGCAGCCCGAAGTCGGCGGCGCTCACGCCGTCCGGCAGCGCGACCTCGGCGAACAGCTCCTCGCCGCGCCGCCAGGCCGCCCGCATCCCCTGGAACGCCGGTCCGTAGGCGAGGCCGCTGGCGGCCAGCGCCGGGTAGAACCCTTCGAGATCCACCGCCTCGGCGCCTGCCGGGGGCCACTCGGCCGGCAGGCTGTCGGCCGACGCCGTGGCGACCGACAGCGTGCCCGACGCATGCCGGGTCCACTCCCCGTCGGGCGCGGCCTCCTCGGCCTGGGCATAGACACCGAGCTCCCGGCGACCGGACTCGTCGGGACCGTCCACCGTCACCTGGACCCGGACGCCACCCTGCGCCGGGAGGACCAGCGGCGCCTCGATGACCAGCTCCTCGACCCGGGTGCAGCCGGCCTCGTCGCCCGCGCGCACGGCCATCTCGACCAGCGCGGCGCCGGGGACGACGACCTGCCCGGCCACCACGTGATCGGCCAGCCAGGGCTGTGCGGCCAATGACAGTCGCCCGGTCAGGACCACGCCACCGGTGGCCGGCAGGGTGACGGCCGCGCCGAGCAGTGGGTGTCCCGGGTTCTCCAGACCGAGGTCCTCGGCGCGG
>NZ_JBEXYC010000112.1:0-9017 GCF_040630835.1 Kitasatospora sp. NPDC005751 | reverse complement strand
CAAGCAACGGGCCCCACACCACAACGTCGGCAAGACGGCCAAACGAGCAGACTCGATCAAGGAACATCAAGGCCGACGAGGATAAACGCCAAGCTGAGTCCCCGACCTGCGCAGCAGGCGACGCGGACCGGACCTGCCGGGCTCGTTCCCGCAGGTCATCGCACAACACACGGAACGCCTCAAGGTCGGCTCGCTCGGAGAAGGAACGCAGCAACCGGCGGCTCCGCCGGTCGTCGCCGGCGTTGACGGCCGCCACGATGCTCTCGATCAGGACAGTGGCTGCTTCGTCATCGGATCCGGGCGTCACCTGTCAGCGACTCGCGCGCGGCCGGGATCGCCCGGCGACGGCCCGGACCGCCGACCAGCGTCTCCCACACCGGGTCGGGCTGGCCTGGCACGGTCCGGCCGCTCACCCACCATGAGGCTGCCAGCTGTGAGTAGATCGGCACGTCGGCAAAGTGGAAGACCGCTCTCGCGGCCGCCTCCGGAGCCATCGCGGGTGTCGTCATGCCTGCCCAACGAGGCGAACGCCCCAGGGGCACGCTCCGGTCGATCACCACCGTTCGATCATCCCCCGCCAATAGGGGTGTTCAAGACGGTCCAGGCCCGCACTGGACGTCGTACTCCTCAATCCAGCCGGCCGGACGGCCATCGCGCGGCAGTTCCTGGACGCCCGGGTGATGGGCTGCGGACGACGATCAGCTCGGGTGCGGGTCGCTCCAGGCACCGGCGGGCAGGGCCTTCGGGTCGCGGTGCCGGAGGGTGGCGATGGCCTGGAGCGCGGTGGGGTGGAGGGCGCGCTGATCGTGGCGGGGCTCGCGAACGAAACGGTCCGGACCGGCAGGATCGCCGTGAGGCACCGCGGCCCACGCGAGGACGTCGTGGATGCCGGCCTCAACCCGGCCGGCCGGCCGTGGTGGAGCAGGACGTGGACGGGGCGGGCTCGGGGCCGGGCGGCGTCGGCATCGCGCCACATGGTGCGGGCCCCGCCGCCGTCCAGCGGGCGCTCCCCCTCCCACGACCCGTACCGCTCCACCGGCCGGACGGGCACCTCGGCTTGGCGCCGTCAGTGGTTCCGGCCACCGCGCGGCAGCGGGATCCGGGGCAGCAGCTCCCACAGCGGCCGGCCGCTGGAAGCCCAGCGCCCGAGGACCCTGCGGTCGACCAGGAGCACGTTCTGCTCGGCGCCCCACTTCCGCGACGGCTCGGTGAACCGCCCATTGGTGACCACCACCGGCACCTCGGCCCTGTGCACGCGCTCGTTGGCGCCCACCAGGCTGTACAGCACACCGACCGAGACCGGAGCACCACCGATCGGGTCCTGCTTGTGCTTGCACTGCACCACCCGGGTGCGGCCCATCGGGTCCGTGGCCAGCACGTCCGCGCTCTGGTCACCGCCCTGCCCGACCCGCTGCGCCGTGCAGCCGTCGCGCAGCAGCAGGTCGCGAACCGCGAACTCGAAGGCGTCGTGTCGCATGTGGTCCAGGCCCCCGGGCCCGGCCAGCGTGAGCCGCAGCCGCAGCCGGCGCTCGAGGTCGGCCAGCCGCCCGGCCTCGGCCGCGCGCCGGCGCTCCAGCAAACAGTGCAGGGAGAGGGCCGCGACGCCGAGCCCGATGAGCGCCAGCACGACCAGCACCCAGACGTGGGCCGCCAGCCAGCGCAGCACCGCGAGCACCAGGATGACGGCCCTGAACTGAATCACCGATCGTCGGGGAGGGGAGGCCGTCAGGCCTCCCCTCCCCGACGCGTCTCATCGCGCGCTTTCCGCACCGGCAGCCGGGGCCGACAACGCATCGAGTTCATGGCCGATCGCCTCGCGCAGGGCGTCATGCTGCGGTCCGAGCGCGCTTGCGGGATCGCGCCAGTTCTCCGCGGGATACAGCCACACCGGGTAACGGACGAGATCCGGGCTCTCCCACTCGAACCGGGGCCACACATGCGCGTGCAGGAAACCGTCGGTATTGCCGAGGATTTCCAGGTTCACCCGCCGAAACTCCGAGTCCAGACGCCGGCAGGCCCGCTCCACGGCCTCACCCAGCCGGTCCATGTCCGCCAGAAAGGCCGTCCGCTTGCTCCGCGGAAGATCGGACAGACGCTCCACGCCGGGCTCGTCGACCAGCAGAACCGAATACCCCGGCAGGAACTGCACGTCGCCGATCACCGCGAAGCCGGCGTCAAGCCGCCGCAGCACAGTGGGATTTGTGCCCTTCAGGGCACTGCCGATCCTGTCGTCCCGCCAATTGTCAATCATGAGCGCGCACCCTACACGCGCGTGATCAAGCAGGACTCAGCCGATCGCTCCCGACGACGGCGCTCTCGCTCCTCAGACTCCCCACTCCGTTCGAAGCCGGACGCAGTGAGGTGAACAGCAGCGTTGGCCAAAATCGACCAGCCTCATCATCGACGGTGGACGGCAGGTGGGCCGGCCGCGTGCTGTGCCGCCGGGTGGTCCCCGCGATGGTGCGCCCGGGACCGCGGCGCACGATTGTGCTTCCAGGGCCCGTGACCGGCCGGCCAATCCGCGCCTGCGGCCACGGCGAATCAGGGGCAGGAAGGTTTCCCGGCGTCGTCCGCCCCGCCGAACAGGCGACGGGGCGGTTGTGCAGCGCAAGGCCCGGGACGTGCGGCGGCCACTCGGTGGGGTGGCTGAACGCGGCGACGGTACGCCGGTCGGCGGTCTTCTCGCGGACTGCCCGCACGAGGACGGCCGCGACGGCCGGGTCCTCACGGCAGTGCAGCCAGGTCACCTCTTCGGCGGATGCTCCTGGGCGAGCGTGGCGGTGCAGCGCCATCGCGCCCAGGACCTGTCCGGAACCGTCGTGGGCCACGTACAGGCACCGTAGGCTCTCGTGCGCTCCGCCGATGCGGGGCAGTGGCCGCGGGGCGGAGAGCATCGTCGGCCGGTCGGCCGCCACGAGTTCGGCGACGGCGTTGCCGTCCGCGGCGGTCGCCGGCCGGACCCACACCGCTCGCCCTGCCCTGAGTACCACGGTAACCGTCCCGGTCGTCTGCAAGGAGCCTCACCACTGCTTTCCGGTTCGACCCAGCAACGTGGTGGCCTGGCCTGGTCCGCGTGCCGGATGAGACCTAGGGTAGCGACAGCGACTGGTCCCTGGTCCTGGGCGGGAAGCCGTCGGCCATCGAGGCCCCCGACCCGACAGGTGTCCCCGGCGCCGTTGAACGGGGCTTCGACGCCCAGCTGCTCGCGGGAACCCGAGTGCCTCGACACAGGATCCAGGGTTCACAGGGGCGTGAACAGTCAGGCCGCGGAGCCAGGATGGCCGATATGCCAACGCAGTGGGTGCACCAGTTCCGCAACTGCCCGAGCACCGGGGATATGGAAGTCCTGGTCGAGGAGACGGGTCCGCCCCGGCAAGTCCTGGCCCGCGCGCGCGAAGGGGCCGGTGCACTGGTCGACGGGTACGTCCTGCAGAGCATCGACGCGCAGAGCCGCACCGCCCTCTATACGTGGGTGGGGAGCGGCGAACTGCGGGCGGTGACGGAGCACCTGCTCGAACTCCTCGCCGAGGGCTGCCCGCGGGAGGCAACCCCGTAGGCCCGGCAGCCAGGCGGCACGGGCGAGCGGGCGAGCGAGGCCGGCGCCAGCGCGTCGACCGGCTCCGGGTGCACGAACGAGTGAATGAATCGCGCGGGACACCGCGCGGACGCATCACAGGAGGAGATTCGTCGTGGAGACGGCAGAGCTGGAGAGCAAGGTTCACGGGTTGGAGACGGCCCTGGCCGTGCAGGAGGCCAACATGGCCGGCGCACACAGCGGCACCTGGTCCGTGATGGCGGTCGGCGCAGGCGCATTGATCGTCGGCATCTTCCTGGGCATGGCCATCGCCAAGAGCTGAGCGCCCGGTCGAGGGGCGGGGCTTGCGGTCGGGGTTGCACCGGCGAGCCCCGCCGCCGTGACCAAAGGGCTTCGCGGGGGCGGGGGGCACCGCCGACGAAGTCGGCGTACCGCTTGATGACGTCGAGGTAGTAGTTCACGAGTCCCCCTGAGGACGTAACCTGCGGCCCTCCCCGTCGAAGATGGGCTGGCCGGGCTCATGCCGTCCCTACGGCGCTCCCGGGCCACTTCGAACCACCTGAACGTGGCCAAACCTCCGCGCTGCAGGGGTAGTTGCCCACGGGTGGGGCGGGAGCAACGGAACCGCCGCGGCGGGGTGCGTCAGGCCGGGAAATCACCCACGTCCCCTTTCCGCAAAGGCGTTTCGCGTCGCCATCAAGGGGATAGCGTGCTGTCGTCCGAGAGCACCTTGGGGGGTGGCATGGGCACCAGGAGTCTGGGCGCGTCGATTCACGCGAGGCACGCGCACATCATCGAGACCACCGTGACCGGCACGAAGTTGAAGACGAGGATGATCACCTACCCGATCCCGGTGGATCGACCGCCCCGGGGGGCGGTGCGTCAGGTCCTCGTCTGCGGCGCCTGCAAGAAGGAGGTCCCGTACCGGATCCTGGGCACCCTGCCCACCCGGGTGCGGCGGGCGCTGTGGCTCCTGCTGGCCCTGGCCGGGGCGGCCGCCATCTACCTCTGCGTGTTCCGCGTGGACCAGACGCTGGAGGCGCTCGGCCGCTCGGGGACCGTGTTGACCGGCGTCCTCGCGTGCGCGGCGGCCGGGCTCTACGCCCTGATCGGGGGTATCTCCAGGTGGTGGCGGGAGGACGGGGTCACGATCACGAAGTCGAAGGGCAAGGACTACAGGCACGAGGTGCACCGCTGACACCCGGACCGGCCGCCGTCCCACCCGCGGCCCGGGCGGGACGGCGGCCGCTCAGGAAGCCGTGGCCGCCGTCGCGGGCTGCCCGCGCGAGCGTGTGGAGCGGGCCGTACTCTGCGGGCATGACCGACAACACGCAGCCCGTCACCCCCCAGGAAGCCTTCGAGATGCTGCTGGCCGGCAACGAGCGGTTCGTCACCGGGATACCGGAGCACCCGAACCAGGACGCCGCCCGCCGCAGTCAGACCGCGCCCGCGCAGGCGCCGTTCGCGGTGCTGTTCGGGTGTTCGGACTCACGTCTGGCCGCCGAGATCATCTTCGACCAGGGCCTGGGCGATCTGTTCGTGGTCCGCACCGCCGGTCACGTGGCCGGCCCCGAGGTGCTCGGCAGCATCGAGTACGGGGTGGCGGTACTGGGCTGCCCGCTGGTGGTAGTGCTGGGCCACGACTCCTGCGGCGCGGTCGCCGCGGCCCAGACGGCGGTCTCCGACGGCACCACGGTGCGCGGATTCGTACGCGATGTCGTCGAGCGGGTGACCCCCAGCGTGCTGGCCGCCCGCGCCGCCGGATACACCGACAACGCGGACTTCATCGCCGAGAATGTGCGCCACACCGTCGACCTGCTGCTGGAGCGCTCCCGCACCCTCTCCCACGCCGTCGAGGCGGGCAAGGCGGCCGTGGTGGGCCTGTCCTACCGCCTGGCGGACGGCACCGCCCACCTGGTCACCGCCCGCGGCCTCGAAATGCCGGTGGTCTCCGCCTCCGCCGAACCAGCGCGTTGACCGCTCGGTCCGCGACGCCTCGGGCAGCCTGGACGACGCGGGGAAGGCCCGCGAGGAGCTCACACTCCCGGACGTCCGCACGGGTACCTGCGGAAGACCTGCGATGACACCTGCGCGGGCCCTGCGGTGGTACCTGCGGGGGTTCGGCCGGCGTCCGACGGCCCCTGTCCGGTGCGGACGGCATGACCAGTCCGGTCGATCATGTTCGGAGCCAGATGGTGGGGGCTGCCGCGGTGGGTGTGCCGAGAGACAGGACGGGGAGGTCAGGATCTCCTGGTAACCCGCACAGGACAGTCCCGAGCCCGATCCTCCCCTCTTCCTCGACGCGGCGAACGCCGGCGTCGCCCGGTCGCCCCCGGTCGCCGGGAGGGCCAGGGCGCGGAGTTGGTCACACCTGGTGCAGGTACGCCTTCATCACGGTGTGGGCGGCCTGCTCGGGGGTGTCGTGCAGGATCAGCTCCTGCGTGGCGGGGTCGCCGAGGAAGTAGCCCTCGCGTCGGGGTGCGGGACGGTCGAGGCCGGGCGGGCTGGGGCGGGCGCCGGTCTGCTGGCGGTGGTCGGGGTTTCTCCCCGGGGCGTGGCGGGCGCGGTCTCGTCCCGTTCGACCACCACCGACCCCTGTCAGCCCTCGGCCTCACGTGATCAACCCGGACAGATCGCGATCATGCAATGGCCCTGGCTGACCGACAAAGCCAGGTGACGGTGGCCACCCTGCCGGCCATCGCAGTGCTGCCGCTGTGCGGGTGGTTCAGGTGCGGGCGAGGGCGGTGAGGAAGCGGTGGCGCGGGAGGGTGCGGGCGGCGGCGAGGAGTAGGCGGTTGGCGGTGCCGGGCACGACCATGGGGCGGCTGCGGTGGCGCAGGGCGCGTAGGGCGGTGGCGACGACCTGTTCGGGGGTTTGCACCAGGGCGGCAGGTGCGTCGTCGTGCGACTGCGACTCGGTGGCGGTCATGCCCGGGCAGAGCGCGAGGACGTGGATGCCGGATGCCCGGTGCTCGGACCAGAGTGCCTCGGAGAAGGCGGTGACGAACGCCTTGGTGGCGCTGTAGACGGCGAGGTCCGGCAGCGGGGTGTGGGCAAGGGTGGAGGAGACGTTCAGCAGGGCGTCGCCGGGGCGGGCCTGGGCGAGGAAGGCGTGGGAGAGGGTGACGAGGGCCTCGCAGTTGAGGCGCAGCATCTCGTGGGCGTGAGTGAGTGGGGTCGTGGTGAAGGGGCCGGTGGTGGCGGTTCCCGCGTTGTTGACCAGGAGGTGGACGCGTCGGTCGGCGAGGAGTTGGGCGGCGTTGTGGAGGCCGTCGGGGTCGCCGAGGTCGGCGGCCAGGTGGTCGTGACCTGGGCCGAGTTCGGCCATCAGGGCTTGGAGTCGCTCCTCGTTCCGGGCGACGGCGATCACCTGGTGGCCGCTCGCGGCCAGGCGGCGGGCGAAGGCGCGGCCGATGCCGGCGCTGGCTCCGGTGACCAGGGCGGTGGGGCGGTGGGCGGTGTCGGACGGCCGGGGTGTCGGCTGGGTGGTGGTCATGGTGACTGCGTCTCAGTTCGCGGCGGGTCGGGTGGCCGGCTGGAGGCGGAAGGAGGCGGCTTCCATCAGAGGCTTGCGCTGGGTCTTCTGGACGGCGGCGATCCGCCACCGTCCGTCGGCCGCGCGCACCACCGTGTACGTGGCGAGCTTGCCGAGCTTGCCCTGCTTGCCGTCCTGCTCCGGGGTGCCGCCCTTGCGGACGTCGCCGCGGGTGACGACCACGGCCGCGTCGGTGCCGTAGAAGCGCAGGTCGGTGATGTCGAGGATCAGTCGGGTGCCCTTGAGGAAGCTGTCGAACAGGGCCTGGTGAGCGCGGCCGATCTCCTCGCCGCCGTGGTAGACGGTGCCGACGTAGGTGACGTCGGTGGCGTCCTCGGTGAAGCAGGCGCCGTACGCGGTGCCGTCGCCGTCGGCCCAGGCTGCGGCGCCGCGCTCCAGCAGGGCGCGGATCGCGGCGGCGTCGGTCGCGCGGGGGGCGGTGGTGTGGTGGTTGGCGGTCATGGTGTCGTCCTCCGGGTTGGGGTGTGCGGTGGAGTGGCGTGCAGGCGCGGGGTGCCGGTGTGCGGGCGGAGCCGGTCGGTCACTTCTCGGCCTCGGGCATGGTCGCCGAGTCCCAGAGGAAGGAGAGCCGCTCCATCACGTTCTGGCGCTGGGTGTTGTGGAAGGCGGCGATGCGCCAGCTGTGGTCGCTCTGGCGGACCAGCGTGTAGGACTGCGTCTTGGTCAGCTCGGACGGCTGCTTGGGCGTACCGCCCTTGTAGGTGTCGCCGCGGCTGGTGACGACGGCGGTGTCCGGCCCGTAGAAGCGGATGCCGAGGAAGGAGTCGGCGAGCCTGGTGTCCTTGACGAATCCGTCGAACAGGGCGCGGTGGGCGTCGGCGATGTCGCGGCGGCCCTGGTAGTGGGTGCCGACGTAGGTGGTGTAGGTGGCGTCGGCGGTGAACTGCTCGCCGTACGTGGTGGCGTCGCCCCGGCCCCAGGCGTCGGTGAGAGCGTGGATGGTGTCGCAGACGGCACGGTGATCGTCGGTGGTGGGCGTGCCGGCCGGGGTGGCGGTGACGGCGGGGGTGACGGCGGTGCAGTCGGTCTGGCCGAGGTTGCGGACGTCGGATGTGGCGTCCAGCCAGAAGTACCCGCCGGCCGCGGCGACGGCGAGGGTGAGGGCGGTGATGCCGAGGGCGCGCTTGACGGTGCGCCGACGGTTGGTGCGTCGGCCGTTCCCGGTGCTCGTCGGGGCGCTCTTCAGGTCGGTCGGCTCGCCCGTCGGGTCGGTCGCCTCGGTGGTGGTGACGGTGCTCATGGTCTCCCCTTCATGATAACTTCTTCAAAGAAGTTACTTCGTTGAAGATTTCTCTTCGTTGAGGAAGAGATTAGGGAGTGGAGGAGCCCGTGTCAACGCCTGCCATGCCGTCCGATGCGAGTGAGGTCTACCGCCGGTACCTGAGCGCCGTGATGCTGCACGGCCATGCCAGCGCCAAGGCCTGCGAGCTCGGCGCCACCGACCTCTACGCGCTGAACATCCTGCAACTGACCGGCCCGATGACCCCCGGCGAGCTCGGCACCCGCACCGGCCTCACCACCGGGCCGACCACCCGCCTCATCGACCGCCTCGAACAGGCCGGCTACGTGCGCCGGGCCCCGGACCCCGGAGACCGCCGCAAGGTGATCGTCGAACCGGTCGGCAAGCCCGCCGACCTCGACCGGGTCATGGCCCCGGCCCGGCAGCGGATCGGCGAGCTCCTCAGGGGCTACTCGCCCGAGCAGCTCGAAGTCCTCTTCGACTACTTCGCCCGCGCCACCAACGCCTACCAGGAAGCCGCCAAGCAGCTGCGCACCCACAACGCCGACTGAAGCGCCGACGCGGCACCGTTGCGCTCTGCCAAGAGCGGCGGGCACGAACGAGCGAGCGGCACACGGACGGGAGGCAGCCGGTGGAAGACCCACCGACCACGGCGCCGGTGCGCGCGCCCGACCCGGCCGCGCGGG
>NZ_JBEXYC010000111.1:0-9055 GCF_040630835.1 Kitasatospora sp. NPDC005751 | reverse complement strand
GGGCGACCGGACGTCCGGCCGCCCGGTCGGCCCCGCCGCCGCCCCCGCCGCCCGTTCGCCGCACGGACACTGCCGGGACGGGCGCGGTGGAGCGGCTACCGGGACAGCGCCCGGTCCGACGGGGTGCCGGTGTCCGCTCCCGGACCGGGGCGGCGCCGGACCAGCCGCAGCGCCACCGCGACGGCGCCCAGCAGGACGCAGGTGCCCAGGGCGGCGTGCAGGAGCAGCGCGTCGAGCCGGTCCGCCGCCAGGTAGGCGCCGACGGCGAGCGCCACCAGGGCGCACACCCCGCGGTCGATGATCGACTCCAGGGACAGCAGGGTCGCCCGGTAGGGGGTCGGCGGGATGGCCGCGTTGATCAGGTAGCGCTGGACCGGGTAGGCGAGGCCGGTGGCGGCGGCGAACACGCACAGCCACGCGATGGTCGCCGCCGCACCGGACAGGGCGGTGGCGGCCAGCGATCCGGCCATCACGAGGCTCAGCACGGTCACGGCCGCGGTGTCCGAGAGCCTGGCCCGGATCCAGCCGGGCCGGGAGGAGCCCAGCGCCTCGGCCACCGTCATCGCGGAGAGCACCGCGCCGTGGTCGGCGACCGGGACGGCCCTGGCCAGCAGCAGCGGCTGGAACAGGTTGACCTGGCAGATCCGGGCCAGGGTGAAGATCGCCACGCCCTGGACCATCAGCGGTCCCAGGGCCCGGGAGGTCCGCAGCACCTTCCACGCCTGACGCACGGAGTCCAGGAACCCGCCGTCGGGCACCGCCGCGGCCGGCGGAGGCGCCGAGGGCGGCGGGGGCAGCGCCGGCAACGCGGCGGCGCAGGCCAGGGAGCCGAGGGTGCAGGCGGCGGTCAGCAGGTAGGGCGCCTGGTGGACCGTACTCATCAGCACGCCCACCAGCGGCCAGCAGGCGATCTTCGCCCACAGGCCGAGGGCCCGCGCGGTGCCCTCCGCCTGCACGTAGCGCTCTCCGGCGCCCTCGGCGTGCAGGTACTCGTAGAGGTAGGCGCTGGAGGCACCGGAGACCAGGGAGCGGGCGGCGGCGATCGCCAGGAAGTGCAGCAGGAAGCCGGTCGCGGAGGGCAGCGCCACCGGCACCAGGTTGGCGGCCGTCATCACCGCGGCCCCGAGCCGCAGGCAGGTCCGCTGCCCGATCCGGTCGGCGATGAAGCCGGTGGGGACCTCCAGCAGGCAGAAGGCGACGTAGTAGACGCTCTGGATGCCGAAGATCTGGCTGTCCGACAGGCCGGCCTGCCGCTGGTACTCGTAGAAGACCGGCATCCACCACAGCAGGTTGAACAGCAGTTGGAAGCCGTTGTTCAGGCGGACCACCCGGCGGACCCCGGGCGGGGCGGCGGGACCGCGCTTGGCTCGGCCGAGCAGGGACACGGGCTTGCCTTCCTTCGCGTCGGGGGGGGGTTTCGTGGGCCGCTCAGCCGTTGTAGGGGCGCAGTTGCAGCAGGTGGACCCGGCCGCCGGGGGCCAGCAGCCACTCCACGTCGAGGGGGGCGGCGAAGGTGTAGTCCGCGGCGAAGTGGGACTGGAGCAGGCGTCCGGCCAGGGCGAGCCGGCCGAGGTGTGCCCGGGTCTCGGCGTCGAGGTCCTCGGCGGCGGCGCCGAGCGAGAGCGTCCGGCCGCCGCCCTCCACGGTGTTGTAGAGGTACTGCAGCGGCAGCGCGGTGCCGTCGACCACCGCCGAGGTCGAGCCGGGCGCGCAGTTGAGGTAGACGTTGCGGAAGTCCGCCCGGTTGGTGGGGTTGCAGGTGACCATCACCCCACCGAGCGGGGACGGCTCGTAGCGCTGGACGATCACCCCCATGAACGTGTCGTCCAGGGAGATGCCGGCCTCGTGGCGCAGCCGGACGCTGCGCGGCGACAGCAGCGAGGCCCACACCTGGCGGATCGCGTCGAGCAGGCCCGGCAGGTCGGTGACCTTGGTGTGCGACTCGTAGATGCCCGCGGCGGAGAAGCCCGGCAGGTCCTCGGCGTTGGAGGAGGAGCGCACCGCCAGCCGCCCGGCGCCGGCGAGGTGGCGCACCGCGTGCGCGTCCAGCGCCCGCACCAGGTCGTCGGGGACGGGGGTGGCCACGATGAGGTGCTGGAGCTGGACGCAGACCGAGTCGACCGCGTCCATCGCGCCGAGTTCGAGCGCCATCTTCAGCTTGCCGATGCTCTGCTGCACGGCCCGGGAGGAGTCCAGGAAGCGCTGCTGGACGGCGAACGGCACCGCGATCCCCTCGGGCGCGCTGACGTGCCGGGACAGGAAGTCCGCCGCCGCCTGGACGAGGTCGGCGTCCGCGGCCACCCCCAGCCGCCCGGCCAGGTGGCCCAGCAGGTCGGGTCGCGGCGCGCGGGGCACCGAGTAGTAGCCGGTCAGCCGGGCCGATCCGTGGCGCAGCACGTGGTGGAGTTCGCCCAGGTTGGCCGCCTTGGTGCCGTAGCCGCGGCGGTCCCCGGCGCGCAGCCGGGAGAGCGGCACGATCGGTACGTCCTCCACCCGGGGGGCGTCGATCCGGATGCGCTGGGTGTGCCAGACCGGCTGGGTGAGGTCGGCCGGCTCCTCGGCCCGCTCGATGGTGACGCCGTCGGCACTGACCTCGTAGCGGACCCAGCCGCCGTCCAGGTCGTCGGCGGCGATCCGGTCGAGGGCGCCGCGCACGATGGCGTTGGGTATCCCCCAGCCGGCGGCCAGCATGTTGGTGTGCGACAGCGGAGTGGTGGGCAGGGCGTTGACCAGGCCGGCCAGCCGGGGGATGTCGTCGGGGACGACCGGCATGGCCACGATGTCGTACCAGGTGAGGTCCGCCCGGGCGGCGCGGTACGCGTCCGCGTCGGCGAAGGCGCGCAGCCGGCCGGTGGCCGATCCCAGGGTGAGCGGGACGAAGGGCCGCGCGGCGAGCAGCGCGTCCGAGCCGGTCCGGGGCAGGACGCTCTCGGGCACGGCCGCCAGGGCGTTCTCCTGCGCGTGGTTGGCCGGCTTCACCAGCAGGGCGAGGGACTGGTCGAGGTGCTCGCGGACGAAGCGGTGGAACTCGGTGAGCAGGTCGGCGCCCATGGTGTCGGCCTCGGTGGTCTCCAGGACCATGAACGGCTCGGTCGACCGGCTGGGCTGGTCGCCCTGGCTGGGCCGGTTCACCTGGTCGCCGGCGTGCAGGGAGAGCACGCCGAGCAGGAAGCGCCGGTCCGGGTCCTGGTAGACGCTCCGGTTGAAGCCGTCGAGGTCGGCGTCGAGCTCTTCCAGGGTCAGGCCCTCGATCGTGGTGGCGATGTAGTCGACGTGGAACGGGTGCACGGCGCTGTCGAGGATGTGCCACAGCGCCTTGTGCCGGTCGACGACGACCTTGACGTAGGGATGGCCGCCGAGCGTGCCGCAGAGCCGTTCGAAGAGCGGCATGGTGAGACGCGCGCCGATCACCGCACCGGTCTCGGTGCCGGTTTCGGTGTCGCTCTCCGTGCCGAGCATCGCGTCGGTCTCCGTGGCGAGCGGCGCACCGTCCGGCGCCGCGTTCGTGGCCTCGTACGTCGCCTCGTTCGTCTGCGGGCCGGCGGCGCCCGCCGACGCGCCGGGGTGGGCGGTCACCGGCTCGCTCCGGTCGTCAGGTGGCCGGTCAGTGCCTTGGGCAACGCCTCGATGATCCGGGTGCAGTCCGCCACCAGGACGTCCGCCGACCTTGCGGTCAGGAAGCACAGGGCAGCCATGGTGTTGGCGCCCTCGGCCCGCTCGTACGCGGGCATCGGGGTGCCGGCGGGCAGGCTGCGTTCCCGGACCGGTTCGATCGTGGAGCCGGGGCTGAGCAGGTCCGTCCAGTCCACGGCGTCGAAGTCCCAGCGCGGCTGCTCGCTCCAGGGCTCGCCCGCGCGGTCGGCGGCGAGGATCACCAGCGAGCCGGCGGCCCCGGCGGCCCCGCTGCCCCCGGCGCCGGTGAGCATGGCGGGCGGGTAGGCGACGGGCCGCCCGAGCAGTTCGCGCGTCAGCATGCCGATCATGTCGAGTCCGAAGACGGCCTCCACCTGCCGGGTCGTCATCACGCCCCCGAACCGGGCGGCGGTCTCGATCAGCCACATGTCCCGTCCGCCGGGGGCGAGTTTGATCTCGGTGTGGGTGGCGCAGGTGTCCAGACCGAGCGCGTCCACGGCGGCCCGGGAGGCCGCCTCGATCCGGCGCTGCAGGGGTTCGGACAGGTCCGCCGGAGCGATGCTCGCGCGCTCGGTGAAGGGCGGGACGGTCGGCAGCCGGCCGGTGAGGCACAGCGGGTGGTAGACGCCGCCGGCGACGATGCCCTCCACGCTGACGTAGTCGCCCCAGCCCGGATCGGCGAACCAGCCCCGGGTGCCGCCGGTGACGATCTCCTCCAGCAGGAAGTCGCTCACCCCCTCGTCGGCGGCGTGCAGTTCGGCGTATCCCTCCTCGGCGGAGGAGGCCATCACGGACCGGCCGAGCCGCCAGGCGCGGCCCGCCTCCCGGGCGTCGCGCACGGTGAGGTGCGCGGTCGATCCGGCGCTCCACGCGGCCTTCAGCAGCAGCGGCGGGGTCAGCCGTCGGAACGCCTCGTCGATGTCGGCGGCGCCGTGGATCTCGGCGAAGCCCGGGACGGGTACGCCGGCGTCACGCCAGATCCGCCGCATCAGGCGCTTGTCGCGGGCCGCCGCGACGTGCTCCCCCGGGCCGGCCAGCCCGAGGCGGCGGCAGGCGAGGGCCACGGCCACCACCGCGTACTCGGAGAACGTCAGCACGGCCCGCGCCGCGACGCGTTCGGCGTGGTCGGCGATCAGCTCGACCAGCGCCGTCCCGCCCGAGGGCGGCGCCTCGGTGACCGACGCGCAGGCCGGCCGCCAGGTGTCCGCCGTGACCTGCGGCAGTGGCGCGAGCGCCAGCAGATGGACCTCGCCGTGCGCCGCCATGCGCGGGACCGCGTACTCCAGGGGCGGACCGCCCCTCGCATGCACGAACAGGATGCTGCTCATCTCGCTCCTCGGGGTTGGGCGGACAGGGACGTTGCCTGTCGTGTCGGGTGCCCGGTGGCCGGCCCGTCCTCGGGCGCCCGGACCACGGCGGGGGCGCGGCGCCCCGGTGCGGCGTGCACCGCACCGGAGGACGGATGCCCGGTTGTACCGTTGCCGACAGCAGCAGCTGACCGGCCGTCACGTGCTTTCGGCCTGACGTCGGCAGCGCATCTCCGCCTCGGGCCGGGCCTGTCTCTATCCTCAGCAGCCATGCTTGTCATGCACCAATCGGACTGGACCCCGACCGAGACTTTCCGCCACCCGGCACAGGCCACCGGCACCGGGCCCGCTCGGCAGCCCGACCCCGCCCGGACACGCCCGCACGATCGGGGCCGCGCCCGCACCCGCCGGGCGCCGCACTCCGCTCCCCGCGCCGACCACGACCGGCGAAGTCGCGAGCGGGCGGCACCGGAGAAGCGCCGGTACGCGGCGGCGGCGCCCGTTTAGGCCTCGGACCGCTGGGCCCGCCCCCGCCCGCCGTGGCCGCGGCGGAGCCAGGTGGCGGGCCGGTTCGACGCCCGGCGCGGGATCCTCCACCGGCATCGTGCGGGGCCGTCGGACGCCGGCCCCCACCAGCCCGTGCCGCCCGCCTCGCCGCAGCCGACGATGGCCGGAATCGTCTCCCGCCCGTGGTGGGTCGGGCACCGCTCGGCCCGGCGGCTGCCGGCCCGCCGTCCCGGGAAGGGCGTGGCGCTCCTCTCCGCAGGCGAGCGGCTCGACCTCCGCGCCACCCTCAGCAGGGCCGCCGGGACGCCCCCCGCCGACCGCGCTGCTGCTCGGCCCGCCAGCGCACGAAGCGGGGCGGGACCTCGCCCCAGGTGACGACGGCAGCGATGGGCCCCCTACGGGGTGGTCTCCGGGGGGCTCACCCCATCGCCGAGACCGTCAGTCGTCCAAGGGACGCTCGTGCCTCCAGTCCAGGCAGCCCGGCATCAGAAAGCACGCGTAGAGGACCTGGAGGACCACCAGCAGCACGGCCGGCCAGGACCCGAACATGAGCCCGACCAGCAGCGGGAGGGCACTGGGCACCAGCGCGACGACGGCTCCCACCCCACCACCCCGGCCCGCTCTCGGCGCCACCGCCAGAAGGAGCACGAGGGTGGGGAACGTCACCAGGCAAGCCACGATGGACAGCGGCCACACGTACGTCGCGAAGTCCGCCCGCACGAACCCGTCCCGGCCCCGTCCTCCCGGCAACGACCCGAGCGCGGGTCAAGCCGAGCAGCCCGGCCACCAAACGACCCTTCTATCTCCGATCCACGTTGTTCCTAGAATGGCGGGGTGAACGACATCGATGCGATCGCACTGTTGCAGGATCCGGTGCGGCGACGCCTGTACGAGTACGTGGTGGCGCAGGGCCGCGAGGTCGGCCGCAACGAGGCCGCCGAGGCGGCCGGGGTGGCGCGCACTCTCGCCGCGCACCATCTGGACCGGCTGACCGAGGCCGGGCTACTGGAGAGCGGCAGCCGTCGGCTGTCGGGCCGCTCGGGGCCGGGGGCGGGCCGTCCGGCCAAGGTGTACACGCGGGCGCCGGGCGAGCGCTCGGTGTCCCTGCCCGCCCGTGACTACCGGACCGTCGCCGAGCTGCTCGCGGAGGCCGCCGAGCAGGCCGGGCTGGATTCCGGGCTGTACGCGGCCGCGCGCCGCCGGGGGGAGGCGCTGCGCGGCTCGGCGGAACCCTGCGGCGGTCTCGCGGAGGCCATGGAGTTGCTGGCCGCGCGCGGGTACGAGCCGCGTCTGGACACCCCCGGGGAGGACCGGGGTACCGAGGGCGACGACGCCGCCGACGGCGTCGAGGAGGCGACCGGGGCGGCGGCCGAAGCGGGGGTGGTCCGCATGCGCAACTGTCCCTTCCACGCGGTCTCCGAGCGCTTTCCGCCCCTCGTCTGCGGCATGAACCTGGCCCTCCTGGAAGGGCTGCTCGGAGTGGACGGCCCCGTCCGCGCCCGGATGGACGCCCGGCCCGGGGACTGCTGCGTGATCGTCGAGCCTTCTAAAACCAATACTGATTGACATAGAAAAGCGAGCCGTGCTGGGATGAGGCCATGACCTCCTCCACGCACGCCCTCCACCTGGCCCAGCTCAATGTCGCCACCCTCCGGCACCCCCTCGACGACCCCCGCACCGCACCGTTCGTCGAGCTGCTCGAACCGATCAACACCGCCGCCGACGGTGCGCCAGGCTTCGTGTGGCGGCTCACCGAGGACGGCGAGGCCGACGCGACCGGACTGCGCCCGGCGGGCGAGAACGTCATCGTCAACCTGTCGGTGTGGGAGAGCCAGGAAGCCCTCTGGGACTTCACCTACCGCAGTGGCCACCTGGACGCGACACGACGGCGGCGCGAATGGTTCCACCGGCACGCCGAGGCACACCTGGTGCTCTGGTGGATCCCCGCCGGTCACCTCCCCACCGTCGGCGAGGCCTTGGCGCGACTGACCGACCTGCGGGAGCACGGTCCGTCTCCCCGCGCCTTCACCTTCGCGTCCTCGTTCACGCCCACCGAGGCCGCCCCGCAGCCCGCGCCGTGACACCGGCTCCGCAGCCCGCGCCAAGACACCGGCTCCGCCCTCGACGACGGTCGGCGGCCGGGCCACCCGGTCCGGGGCGCCGCCTGCCGGGTCAGTCAACGGCGGAGACGGTACCCGGCCCTGCGGGCCGGCGTGCGTCGACCTCGATCTCGATCTTCATCCGGGGGTCGGAGAGGCCGCATTCGAGCATCGTCGCGGCCGGTCGCACCGCCCCGAAGGTGCGGCGCAGGGCGGGCCAGCACGGCGGGAAGTCCTCGCGATCGGGCAGGAGGTACCTGACCCGGACGACGTCCGCGAAGGTGCAACCCGCCTGTGCCAGTGCCTCCGCGATGTTGCGCAGGCACTGCTCCGCCTGCTCCACCACGTCGTCGGAGATGGTCATGGTCGGGTAGTCGAACCCGGTCGTCCCCGACACGTGCACCCGGTCGCCGTCCACCACCGCCCGGGCGTAGCCGATCTCCTCTTCGAAGGTGGAACCGCTCAGGATCGCGCGTCGCTCTGTCATGCAGCGAAAGCTAGGCAACCAGCGGGTGATATGTCCAATAGCACGGAAACCCTCGTGTGATATCTCTGGCGGTATGGATCGCCCGGAACTCGGACTGCACCAACTCCACGCCTTCGCCGTGCTCGCCGAGGAACTCCACTTCGGACGCGCGGCGGAGCGGCTGGGCATCGCACAACCGCCGCTCAGTCAGCAGATCCGCCGTCTGGAGGCGAAGGTCGGGCACCCGCTGTTCACCCGGGCGCCGGGCCGGGTCGCGCTCACCCCGGCAGGACAGGAGCTCCTGCCGGCCGCGCGGCACGCGCTCGACGAGGTCGCCGCCGCACTGAGCGCGGCGCGGGCCGTCGCCGACGGCGAGGCCGGTCGCATCCGGATCGGCTTCTCCGGGTCACTCGCGCTGAGTGTCCTGCCGGGCCTGCTGCGCGCCTACCACGACCGGTACCCCGCGGTGGAGATGGAGATCCGGGAGATGACCACGGCGGTGCAGGTGACTGCCCTGCACGAGCAGGTGATCGACCTCGGGCTCCTGCGGGAGCCGCCGGACGAGCCGGGGCTCCTGAACGAGGTGATCCTGTCCGAGGAGTTCGTCGCCGTCCTGCCGCGGTCCCACCCCCTCGCGGCCCGACGCGTGGTCCCCGTCGAGGCGCTGGCGGGCGAGCCGTTCGTGCTGCTGCCCCGCAGTGCCGGACCGACCGTGCTCGACCGGATCCTCCACCTGTGCCGCGACGCGGGATTCGAGCCGCGCCTCGGACAGCAGGCGGTGGAGTGGCAGACGGTCTCCGCGCTCGTGGAGGCGGGGCTCGGCGTCTCGCTCGCCCCGGCGAGCATCCGCCGGATCCGGCTGAAAGGCGTCGCGTACCGCCGGATCGAGCCGAACACCACACGCACCACCGTCGCGATGACCTGGCGGCGCGACGACCGGAATCCCCTGGTCGCGCGGTTCCTGGAGGAAGCCCGTCGCGAACCCTGAACCCGTTCGGTGGGCAGGTGGCGGAACGCTCCGGCTGGGGGCCGGCGGGTGGTCG
>NZ_JBEXYC010000110.1:0-9282 GCF_040630835.1 Kitasatospora sp. NPDC005751 | reverse complement strand
CCCGGCGCCCCCCGCGGGGGGGAAGCCGCGGACGGGCCCGCAACCCCGCGCGCCCCCGCGGGGGGCGGGCCCCCCCCGACCGGGCGGCCCGTCGGGCCCGAACGGACCATCAGGCCCGTCAGGCCCGGACGATCCGTCGGATCCGTCCGGACCGTCCGGGCCGCTGACGCCGAGGTCACGGAAGACCGAGGCCAGGAAGCCGGGTTGGGGGGCCATCACGGCGCCGTCGGGCTGGCCGTCTGCTGAGTGCTGCATCGGTCGCGGTTCCCCCATGCTCGTCCGGCGCCTGCCCGGGGCGGCCGGCGAGCCTACGGGCCGCCCCTGCCGGACATTGTCCACCGAACGGGCGCACCGGTCAGCCAAGCCTCTCAGTTGGTCCGGGTGTTGGTCAGGTGCAGGCCGATGTAGCCGACATAGATCCGGCCACTGCCCGAACAGTCGTCGAGGTAGTGCAGCCGCGGGGCCGTCCGCCCACCGCCGATCCGCAGGTGCGCGCCCATGAACGCCCGCCGGGAGGCGTCCACGCACTCCGGTACCGGAAGTATCCGCTCGCGCTTCCACTTGGTGTGGCTGAAGACCGTCCGTGACTCCCCGCGCACCGCCTTGCGGGGCGGGAAGCGGTGGCGGCCGGCCGGGGTGTGCTCGCACCACTGCTTGAAGTCGCCGCCCGCCTCGCCGCGCACCGCCGCCTCGGCGTACTCCTGCAGGGACGTCAGACCGCCCCAGGTGAGCCGGGCCCAGCCGGCCCCGGCGCACCGCAGGTCGTCCAGGGCGAGCGCGCTCTTCTGGTCCCCGGTGAAGGTGAGCAGCGGGAACTCGTCCAACCGGGCCATCAGTTCGGTGAAGCTGTCCGGTACCGCCCGGAACCCGGGAGCGCCCGGTGAGCCCGGTCTGCTGCCCGCGCCGGGCGCGGCCGGGCGGCGCCCCGCCGAACCCGGGCCGACGCAGAGCCGACCGGCCGGCCCGCGGGACTGGACGCCCCGGCGCGGCCCGGTGACCGACCCGCCCGGCGGCTCGTCGGCCGCCGACGGCACCCGGCGGCCCCGGCGGCGCTCCCGGCGCAGGCTGTGCCGCACCCGCTCCAGCTCGTCGGCCCTCGCCTGCTGCTCGGCGTGGTCCTGCTGCTCCTCGTGGGCGAGCGCCGCCCGCTCGGCCCGGGCGGTGGCGTCCTCCGGGCCGGTGCCCGGACGGGCCGCGGTCACGGGCACCCGCAGCACCGGGACGGCGGCCAGCGGTGCCGGCAGCGGCAGCTCGGCGGCGAGCCGGCGCGGTTCGCGGGCCAGCAGCCCGGCCGCCCGGCGCAGGTCCTCCTCGATCCGGTGGCGGGCCAGCACCGGATGCCGCGCACCGTCCGCCCGGGAGGCCGGATCGACCTCGGGCTGATAGGTGCGCACCGCCCCGCCGTAGACGGTGTGGTACTCCAGTGCGACGTTGAACTCGGTACGGGCGCCCGGATCCAGGACGTAGGCCGTGGCGAGGCCGGGGAGTTGGCGGCAGAGCGGGCGGACGACGTCCTCCACCCAGCTGTCGAGGTCGTGGTTGACCGGGACGCTCGCCACCACGACGGGCAGCCGGCGCTCCGGATCGCAGAGTGCGTCGATCAAGCCGTCGACCTCGGCGGCGGTCAGCACCCTCGGCGCCGACTGGACGGCGGCCGGGCCGTCGGTGGCGTCCAGCAGCGGCAGCAGACTGCTGGCGAGTTCGGGCACCGGCACCCGGCACGGCGTCCGTACCCCGGTGCCGGTGGTGTGCGTCTCGGCCTCCAGCCGGACCCAGGTGCGGCCGTCGGAGCCGGTCGCCGTGGTCAGCGTGAGTTGGTGGGTGCCGTGCGGGGCCGGGGTGCGCAGCCGGCGGCGGTCGTAGCGCCCGGCCCCCGGGCCGCCCCGCAGGGGGCCGCCGTCGCGGTCGAGCAGGACCCGGTCGCCCAGGCGCAGGCGTTCGGCGGGGACTTCGGCGGCCTCGGCGGCGACGGACCGGTGGGCGGCCGGCGGGGGCTCCTCACAGCCTTCGTGTTTCAGCCAGGCGGCGAGGCGCTGGTCCGCCAGGGCCACGGCGTCGGCGTGCGGGAGCGCGGTGGTGACGGTCATCCGATAGGGCGTCGCGAGGCCCCTGGGGCCGGGCAGACCGGCGCGGGCGGGCGACGAGGAACGGTCTGAGGTCATGCGCATACCTCCGTGGTGCGGTGGTGGGGTCTGTCGTCCTCCATCGATGGGGGTGTGTTCGTCCGGTTCTTGCCGGATCCTTGCCCAGGAAACGCCACAGCCCGGAGCGGAAGTTCCAACTCCGGGCCACGTCAATACGTTCGAGTGAATCTGCTCAAGCCGACCGCCGGACCGGACCGGCTGCTGCTGCGGCCGGTCTCAGCCCTCCGCGCGGCCCGCGCCGCTGCGGCTCCACTCCGGTTCGGCGACCGGCACCGCCAGCGGGCAGCCCTCCGGGGCGTCGTAATCGGCGATCAGCACCACGGGGACGGTCCCGTGGTTGCGGCCGACGTGGACGTGGACCGGCCCCGCCTCCTCGACCAGCGACTCGCCCGCCCGGCTGACCTCGACCCGGCCGTCGTGCAGGGTCCGGGTCAGCGTCCCCGACAGCACCACCACGTCGACCCGGCCCGGGTGGTAGTGCCAGCCGGTACTGGCGCCCGGGGGCAGGGTGACGGTCTGGACGAGGGACATCTCGGCTCGGCCTCCTGGTCGGCGATCCGCCCAGGCTAGGCAGGGTGCGGGAGGACGGGAACCCGGCCGGACCCGATCTGGCCGAAAGTCTGTCCGGCCCCCGGCCCGGTCGCTCCGCGAACCCCGGCCCGAGCGTCACCCCCGCGCCGCGGGGAACCCGCTCAGACCGGCACCTCGACATACGTCCGACCCGCCGCCACCGCCACCGCGGTACCGCCGGTCGCCTCGGCCAGCCAGGTGCGGAATTCGGCCACCTCCGGCTCCGGCACCCCGACCTCGATCCGCACCCCGGCCGCCTCGTACGCGAGGTCGCTCACCGTGTAGCCGGCCGCCCGCAGGTCGTTCTCGACCCGCCCGGCCCGGGTGTGGTCCGCCGCGACCGCGAGCAGCGCCACCGGCCGCCGCTCCAGCAGCCCGACCGCGTCCACCGCCTCCGACACCGCACTCCCGTAGGCCCGGACCAGGCCGCCCGCCCCGAGCTTGATCCCGCCGAAGTACCTGGTCACCACGGCCGCGGTGTCGGTCAGCCCGCGCCGGCGCAGCACCTCCAGCATCGGCACCCCGGCCGTACCGCCGGGCTCCCCGTCGTCGCTGGAGCGCTCGCGCCGCTGCTCGTCGCCGACCACGAAGGCGGTGCAGTTGTGCCGCGCGTCCCAGTACTGCTTGCGGATGCCCGCGATGAACGCCTGCGCCTCGTCCTCGTCGGTGACCCGGGCGAGGTGGCAGATGAAGCGGGACTTCTTGAT
Source organism: Kitasatospora sp. NPDC005751 (assembly GCF_040630835.1). Classification (NCBI taxonomy): domain Bacteria; kingdom Bacillati; phylum Actinomycetota; class Actinomycetes; order Kitasatosporales; family Streptomycetaceae; genus Kitasatospora; species Kitasatospora sp. NPDC005751. Next base: position 5,861 of record NZ_JBEXYC010000110.1, on the reverse strand, counting down.
CTCGATCTCGTGGCTGCCCGCGTGCCGGATGGTCAGGTACTGCCTCGGGGTCGGCTCCGGCGTGGCGGACATGGTGCGGCGGTTCTCCCGGAAGACGGCGAAGGCTGACGGCGACCCCACGTGGTTCCGGGGCGCCACCGCCAGCCTAGGCCCTGCCCGTCCGGTCACCCGTCCGAGCCGGAGAGCGCCGGGTCCGAGCAGGGACGACTCGGGGCGGCGGCGGGTCGGAGCAGGGACGACTCGGGGCGGGGCCGGGAGGGCTCAGCGGCCGGCCAGCGCGTCCAGCCGGGCGCGGTCCAGACCGGTGAGCGAGAGGACCTCGGCGAGGTCGACCGCCCCGCAGTCCAGCCCGCGCAGCAGGTAACCGCTGAGCGCCCGGGCGGTCGCCGGCTCGTCCATCACGTCGCCGCCGGTCTTGGCGACGTACGCCGCCAGCCGGGCGGCGGCGGCTGCCAGGCCCTCGCGGTAGAAGGAGTACACCGCGACGTAACGGGTCGGCAGGTGCGCCGGGTGCATGTCCCAGCCCTGGTAGTAGGCACGGGCCAACGAGCGGCGGACCAGGTCGTGGTGGAGCTTCCAGGCGGCGTGCACCTGCTCGGTGGACCCGGTCGGGATGACGTTGGTCGACCCGTCGGAGAGCCGGACTCCGGTACCCGCGGCAGCCACCTGCATCACCGCCTTGGCGTGGTCGGCGGCCGGGTGGTCCATGCTCTGGTAGGCGGCGCCGACCCCGCAGGCGGCGCTGTAGTCGAAGGTCCCGTAGTGCAGACCGGTGGCCCGCCCCTCGGCGGCCTCGATCATCCGGGCGACGGTGGCCCGGCCGTCGGGGCCGAGGATCGCCTGGGTGGTCTCGATCTGGATCTCGAAGCCGATCCGGCCGGCCGGCAGCCGCGCCGAGCGCTCGAAGTCCGCCAGCAGCCGGACCAGCGCGGTGACCTGCTCGGCGTAGGTCACCTTGGGCAGCGTGAGCACCAGCCCCTCGGGTAGGCCGCCGGAGGCCAGCAGGGTGGTCAGGAACAGCTCCAGGGTGCGGATGCCGCGGTCGCGGACGGCCGCCTCCATGCACTTGATCCGGATGCCGATGTACGGCGGGGCGCTGCCGTCCGCCACGGCGGCCGCGATCAGCTCGGCGGTCCGGACGGCGGCCGCGTCCTCCTCGGCGTCGGGCCGAGGGCCGTAGCCGTCCTCGAAGTCGATCCGCAGGTCCTCGACCGGCTCCCGCTCCAGCTTGGCGCGGACCCGGGCGTGCACGTCGGCGAGCAGCGCGTCGTCGGCCACGCCGAGCGCGCCGGCCAGGGCCGCCGGGGTACCGGCGTGCGTGTCGAACGCCTCCAGCGCCTGTCGGCCCCAGTCGCGGACGGTGTCGGCACCGAAGGCGTCGGCCGGGACGTAGACGGTGTGGACCGGCTGCCGGCTGCCGGAGTCGCCCGGGTAGCGGCGGGCCAGGTCGGCGTCGACCGGGGCGAGCAGCGCCTCCACCGCGGCACGCGCCGCTCCGGAGAACGAGGCTCCGCCCGCGGGACCGGTACCGTCCACCTCGACCTGCGACATCCGTACTCCTCCGTGCCGAACCAGCGCTTCAACAGTTTGTTGAGGCGAAGGTAGCCCCGCCGGAGTCGGGCGTCAATGGCCGACCGAGCGGCGGACGGGCGGGCGGCAGCTCCGGCTCCTGGGCGGGTCGGCCGGTCAGTCCCTCCCGGCGGCGGCGTAGCGGTCGCGCAGCTCGGGGAAGAGCTCGGCGACGTCCTTGTGGTGCACCGAGCCGTCCGGCCGGGTGCCGGTCACGCCGTACTCCTTGGTCAGCCAGTCCGCGAGGCGCTGCGGGCTGGGCTCCTTCTCGAAGGTGTCGATGTAGCTGACCAGCGCCGTGTAGCAGAGCTCGGGGTCGAGCCGCGACGGCGCCGGGCGGGAGGCGGAGTCGTACGGGCGGCCGGAGCCCTCGGCCGCGTCCGGCTCCGGGGCGAAGCCCTCCTCCTGCGGGTAGTCGGCCTCGCGGACGTACGCGGCGTCCTGCGCGTAGCCGGGCTCCACCGGGAGGTCCGCGTAGCCGGCGCCGTCCGGACCCGTGTGGACCTCGGACTGCGCGACGGCCTGGGCGGCCGGGCGCGCCACCGGCTGCGGCTCGGACTGGGCGGCGGACGCCCGCGGCGGCTTGAACCACGGCGAGGCCTGGCCCGGCACCCGGCCGCCCGGGGAGCCGTCGCCCTGCGGCCCGGTGGTCCGCACCGGGCGCTCGGTCCAGACGTTCAGCTCCTCCCGGGGCTGCGGCGGTGCCTGCTCCTCCTCGGCGGCCGGCTCCTGCGAGGCCCGCAGCCGCACCGCGGCCAGCTTGGCCAGCATCGGCGCGGCCACCTCCGCGGGCACCGCCGCCACGGCGGGCACCGGCGTCACGGCGGGCACCGCCGCCTCGGACCGGACCTGCTCCACCTGAAGGCCCTCCGGCCGGGCGTTCTCCGGCCGAGTGTTCTCCGGCCGGGCGTTCGCGGGCTGCGCCTGCGCGAGCGGCTGCGCCTGCGGCTGGGTGCCGGCGGCAGCGGCCACCGGGATGGCGGCGGCCGGCGTCCGGCTCTCCCGGAGCTCGGTGGCCGTTCGGGACTCCTCGTCCAGCCGGTCCAGCAGCGCCGGGTCCAGTGGCACCCCGTACTTGGCCAGCTTCAACGGCAGCAGCGCCTGGATCGGCGCCGAGCGGCGCCAGCCGCGCCCGTACCGGAAGCGCAGCTGCGCCCGGTAGACCAGCCGGTTCTGCTCCAGCCGGACGACCTCGTCGTAGGAGCGCAACTCCCAGAGCTTCATCCGCCGCCAGAGCCGGAAGGTCGGCACCGGGGAGAGCAGCCAGCGCATCAGCCGGACCGACTCCATGTGCCGGTCGGCCGTGATGGCGGCGATCCGGCCGACCGCGTGCCGGGAGGCCTCGACGACGACCACGAACAGCACCGGGATGACGGCGTGCATGCCCATCCCGAGCGGGTCGCCCCAGGAGGCGGCCGCGTTGAACGCGATGGTGGCGACGGTCAGCAGCCAGGCGGTCTGCCGCAGCAGCGGGAAGGGTATGCGGAGCCAGGTCAGGACGAGGTCCAGCGCGAGCAGCACGACGATGCCGGCGTCGACACCGATCGGGAAGGCGTAGGAGAAGGCGCCGAAGCCCTTCTCGGACGCCAGCTCCCGCACCGCGTTGTACGAACCCGCGAAGCCGATGCCCGAGATCAGGCAGGCCCCGGCGGCGACCAGCCCGAGCAGGCTGCGGTGAGCCTTGGTGAGCGGAGGGCGTGCCATAACGTCTATCAACCCCTGGGTGTCGGCTGCGGCCGTGCGCTGCCTCGGCGCCGGTTCCCGGTGGTCGGGGCGCCGGACGACCGAGCAGCCGCCGGGCTCGGCCCACCGGAGTTTACTCGTACAGCTGTTTCAGCTTCCTCGCAGCCCGGGGTGGAACCGGCCCCGGCGGACACCGGGCGCGGGCCCCGTGTCGACCGGGTGTCGGCCGCGTGCCGATCGGGTGCCGACCGGCCGGGCGGGGCGTCAGGCCGGTCGCCCCGCCGTCCCGTTGAGATAGGCGAGGACGGCCTGGACCCGGCGGTTGGCGTCGTCGGCGGGGGCCAGACCGAGCTTGGTGAAGATGTTGGCGATGTGCTTCGCCACCGCGCCGTCGCTCACCACCAGCCGGGCCGCGATCGCCGAGTTGGAGCAGCCCTCCGCCATCAGCTCCAGCACCTCCCGCTCGCGCGGTGAGAGGTGGTGGAGCGCGCCCGGCCGGCGGGAGGTGCGCTGTACCAGCTTGGCGATCACGTCCGGGTCCATCGCGGTGCCGCCGGCCGCCACCCGGCGGACCGCGTCGATGAACTGGTCCGCGTTGAAGACCCGGTCCTTCAGCAGGTAGCCGACACCACCGGTGCCGTCCGCCAGCAGCTCCCGCGCGTACAGCTGCTGCACGTGCTGCGAGACCACCAGCACCGGCAGGCCAGGGATCTCCCGGCGCGCCTGGAGCGCGGCCTGCAGGCCCTCGTCGGTCAGCGTCGGCGGCAGCCGGACGTCGACCACGGCGACGTCCGGCCGGTGCGTCAGCAGCGCGTCCAGCAGTTCGGGGCCGGTCTCGACCGCCGCCGCGATGGTGAAGCCGTGCGCTTCCAGCAGCCGGATCAGGCCTTCGCGAAGGAGGTAGAGGTCCTCGGCGAGGACAACTCGCACGGCAGCTCCAAGGTGATGGTGGTCGGACCGCCCGACGTGCTGTCGATGGCCAGGACACCGTCGAAGGTACCCAATCGCCGCTCGATCCCGCGCAGGCCGGTGCCCCGGCTGGGATCCGCCACACCGACGCCGTCGTCCGTCACCGTGACCCGCAGGTTGCCGGCCCGGTAGAGGATGTCCACCCAGACCTGCTCCGCGCCCGAGTGCTTGGCCGCGTTGGCCAGCAGCTCGCAGATGCTGAAGTAGACGGCGGCCTCGACCGGCGCCGGCAGCCGGTCCGGGAGGCTCACGCACACCTCGGTCGGCAGGGCGCTGTCCAGCGCCAGCAACTGCACCGCGTCGCCCAGTCCGCGCTCGGCGAGGACCGGCGGGTGGATGCCGCGCACGAGGTCGCGCAGCTCCTGGAGCGCCCGGGCCGAGGACTGCCGGGCCTCGGAGAGGAGTTCGCGGGCGGCCACCGGGTCGGTCTCCAGCAGGTGTTCGATCGTGCCGAGGGTCATCCCGATCGCGACCAGCCGTGCCTGGGCGCCGTCGTGCAGGTCCCGCTCGATCCGGCGCAGTTCCGCCGCCTGGTTGCCGGCCGCGTCCGCCCGGGTCTCCGTCAGCTGGGCGACCCGCTTGGTCAGCTGGGCGTGCGAGGCGCGGCCGTCCTGGTCCAGCACCCGCCGGGCCAGTTCCACGTAGCCCCGCACCGCGTACGGCGCCAGCACGACGCCGAGCGCCATCAGCAGCAGCCCCAGGACGACCGAGACCAGCGGGGAGGCGCCGGCCGGATCGATCGGCCCGTACTCCCGGTATTCCACCGGAGCGGTCGCCGCGTAGCCCGCCCCGCCCACCAGCAGACCGGCCACCGGCAGGGCGAGTGCGGCCGCGGCCGCCGGGCTGATCACCAACCAGGCGATCTCCGACCGGGTGGCCCGGTCCCGGGCGGCCCAGTGCAGCAGGTGGGCGAGCTTCGCGACGCCGTGGGAGCGGTGGTACGAGTACCCCGTCCACCAGTGGCCGCGCTCGTCCCGCTCCAGCGCCGGCCGGGGGTCGTACTCGACCGGCAGCCGGATCCCGTACCAGCGGGCGAGTTGACCGCGCGTCCGGTTCGCGACCCGGCGCACCAGCAGGCCGGCGGTGGCCGCGCCCGCGAGGCCCGCCGCGAGCAGGGTGAACACGGTGCCCAGCTCATAGGGGTCCAGCATCGAGTTCACCGCAGCACCGGCGAAGGACGCCGCCAGGATCGGCAGGGCGACGGTGGGTACCGCCCCCAGCGCCACCAGCGCCAGCCGCACCAGACCGCGGCCGCCCGCCAGGAAGGCCGCCTCCGTCTGAGCGCGTACGCCCGCGCCGCTCGTTCGGTTCGCTGCTGTCACGGATGCTCCTGGGGCCGGTACCGGTCGTCGTCCACCCAGTGTCGCCGGGTGGCAAGGGGCGGGGCACTGGCTGTCGCACCCCGATTCCGGGGTGGACCTAGCACCACCCCGGAGCGGCACTCCGTCCCGCCCGGCCGGGAGATCCCCCCGACGAACGCAGCCACCCACCGCGAATGCCGCCGGAGAATGCCCCTGGAAACGCAAAGAACCCCCCGATCCGTACGGATCGGGGGGTTCTTTGGAATGATTGTTCGGCGGCGTCCTACTCTCCCACAGGGTCCCCCCTGCAGTACCATCGGCGCTGTGAGGCTTAGCTTC
>NZ_JBEXYC010000109.1:0-9326 GCF_040630835.1 Kitasatospora sp. NPDC005751 | reverse complement strand
CCCACGTCGCCAAGATGCTGCGCACCGTGGCGGCCGGCGTCGCCAAACTGGAGGACCTGGAGACCGACGGCCCCGGCGCCGACAACTGGTGGCCGCTCTCCGACCTGGACAACGGCCCCGTCCCCTGGCGGGAACTGACCGGCACCAAGCCCTGACCGGCACCCGGCAGTCTCGCCTTGATGGCCGCCCCGGTACGCCCGGGGCGGGCATCAAGGTATCCCGGCCGGGCGCCGGGGCGGACCATCAAGGTGCCGCCGAGAGCTTCTGACAGCAATGGATGCATCGGTCGGTCACGCCCGCTGCCCTCGTTCGCCGGCGGGCCGGGTTCACTGGCCGTTCCTACGGTCGGCGACTCAGGTGTGCGCCCAGGCGGTTCCCCAGCAGTTGGACGTCTGCTGCGTGGGAACGTCGAAGTCGCAGAGGGAGTAGTAGAGCTGGCCATCTTCTGCGAAGCTCTTGTTGACGTTGGTCCAACCTGCGGCCTTACCGTGGTCGTTGTAGATCACGCCGCTGCGGCTGGGGTAGCCCGGATTGCTGTAGGACCACGTGATGGCGACGGGAACGCCGTCCGCGTCCTCGTCCTTCAGCCAGAACCATTCACCGTTCGGCACGAAGCACGCGGTGGCGTTCCAGTCGCTGAGCCCACAGTACTGAGATCCCGGGCCGCTCCCGCCGACCACCGACGCACGCTGAACACCGTCGGCCGCCGCGGCCGGTGAGGTGGCGAGGGTCAGGACGAGCGCGGAACCGATAAGCCCACTCGCGAGGGTTCGCCCTAAACGCACAATTGCTCCTCTCTGCGCAGGGTGCACACAATGATGCTTCTGATCGATCATCAGGCTGCGGAGCAGCCTAACGCGAGCGATGTTGCCGACTGGCCGCCAGGCGGAGACGCGTGTCCGTCATCTGCGGGCTGTCACCCCGCAAGCCCACCCCTGAAGCCCTGAAACAGGCCGTGGCCCAGCGCGCACCTGTGGAATCAGTTGTCGATCCAATAGTGGGTGAGCGTTTTACCGGAAAGGCACGCCAGTCGCACGGTCCGTGAGTCGTTGTACCAGGTGGTCCACTGGTAACTGGCATCGCTGCACCTGATACCCAGCCTCCATGTTTCACCGGAGGAACACCAACCCTCGGCGACTTGACTGCTGATCTTCTTGGTGGAGCAGGAGGTAACCCTGCTGCTGTCGGCTGACGCGGTTCCCGTTGCTCCGATTCCCGCCAGAGTAACGGCCAGAACGGTGGCGCCCACTGCTGCTGCTTTTCGCATATGCATCCTTCGGTATCGAGCTGGAGCTCTATGTTCCCGGGCGGGGCAACGTAAAGGAAAGACCAAATATGGCCAACGGCCATTCGGTAACGCCTGTGGCAGCCGGGTCACGAGGCGACGGGTGCTTTCGGAGGAACACCTCGGGGTCCTCAACCCAGGGCCATTGCATGATCGAGAAGTGCCCGGTTTTGTCAGGTGAGGCCGAGGGCTCTACACACGTGCCCGAAGACGAGCGGCTGATCGACCGGTCCGACTACCAGCGCATCTACGCCATCCTCCACGCCCTCCAGCTCAAGGCCGTGGACAAGGACGAGCGTCCGCTGTGGGAGATCCTTCGCGAACATCACGAGGACTACCTGCACTCCGACAGCCCAGTGCCGCTGGACGACCTCGTCGGCGACCGACCCTCCAGCAAGGAGCTGCAACACGCGCTGATCATCGTCGAGCGGCTGATGCGGGGAAGCACCACCGTCAGGGCCAAGCCGACGGTCGGCGTGGCGACGGTGTGCGCGACACCGGGCTGCCCGGAGCTGACCTACACGTCACTGTGCCTGAGCTGCGAGCTGAAACAGAGCTGAGTCGGACGCCCACCCCACCTTGATGGCCGCCCCGGTACGCCCGGAACGGCCATCAAAGTGCCGAGCCCCAGCACTAATACTTTGACCTGCGCCTTTTGCCTGGAATCCAAGATTTTCGGAGCCGACGGCGGGGACGCGTCCAAGGTGTCCGGGACACTCTCCAAGGTTTTCGGGGAAGCCTTCCACGGTGACCATCAAGGTGTCGCCCGGCTGGTGGGCCGACCATCAAGACATCTCCCATCGGGCCCCGGGGGCGGGATGCCCGCCCGGGGTGAGCGTCAAGGTGAGGGCTCAGCGCCACCGGTAGGAGGTGGCGGTCATCGGCGCCAGCAGCAGCGGGGTAGCGGTGGCGCAGCGGTCGGCCTGGTCGAGGACGGGGCCGACCGCCGGGTACAGGTGGAGGCCGGCTGCCTCCGCGAGCGGCAGCCACACCACCGGTGCCCGGCCGGGGTCGTCCAGTTCGGCGGCGGCGACCGTGTGGTGGAGCCGGTCGGGCAGGTGGGCGGTGAAGACCAGGTGCCGCCGACGGAAGAGCTCGCTCTCGCCCGGGCGCCGGGTCTCCTGCTCCTGGACGAAGCGCAGCACCGGCGGCTCGGGCAGGGCGGCCAGTCCAGGCCGAGCTCTTCCAGGAGCTCGCGGCGCAGCGCGGCGTGCGGGTCTTCGCCTTCTTCGGCCAGGCCGCCGGGCAGGGAGTGCTGCACGCCGTCGGGGCGGTCGCGCCGGATCAGGGCCAGGCGGCCGTCGTGGAGGAGCACCGTGCACACCCGGGTCCGAACCGGCGCTGTCACCGGTCGGCGACCAGGTCGGAGTCGTCGGGCAGCGTCGGCAGCGGCCACGCGGCGTCGGGCGCCCAGGTGGGCCAGCCGGTGGCGAAGGGGCCGGCGTGGTTGTCGAGCATGGTGATCGCCCGGCCCTGGGCCTGCTCGACCTGGCGGTGGAGGTAGTCGTCGATCACGCCGAGGCGGCGCAGCTGGGCGTACTCGGCGCGGTCCTTCCAGTGGTGGCCGGACAGGTCGGGGGTGACGACCAGGTCCAGGCACAGGTCGAGGGTGTCGATGCCGTCGGGGCGGCGCTGGTAGGGCTTCTCGAAGTTCACGTACCAGCGCAATGGCTCCTTGGTGGTGGCGTCCTGGAAGCAGTGCACGGAGAACCACTCCCCGGCCAGGAAGTGGCTCAGGAGCTCGGTGCCGGTCCAGCGGTAGTGGCCGAGCGTCCAGGTGCCGGCCGCCAGGTCCTCCAGGCCCTGTTTGCGGGCGACGTCGTCGCCGGTGCGGGTGGAGGTGATCCAGGTCGTCGGGGCCAGGCTCTCGATCCCCGGCCAGTGAGCCAGGGTCAGCACGTGGCCGGTGTCGGCGACCACCCGCTGCGGCATCGCGGTCCACACCCGGCCGGCGTGGATGTCACGGCGGATGACGGTGGTGCCGGGCTGGAACAGTTCGGTGTCGGTCACGGCAGGAGCCTTCCCGGTGCCGGGGCCGGGAAGTCCGCTCGAAGGTGTGACAGCGGGTCAGGGCTCGGGGAAGCCGTAGCGGCTGGCTGCCCAGGCGTTCGGCGGCTGCGGGGCCTCCAGGCGCTTGCGCAGTTCCTGGACGGCTTGCTCGAGCTCCTCGCGGTCGGTGGCGTTGACCGGGCCGTCCAGGAAGGCCGAGACGTCGGCGAAGAGGCCGTCCGCGATCCGGCCGGCGCACAGCTGGACGCGCTGGTGCGGCCAGTGCGTGTCGATGCCGATCCACCAGCCGTCCGCTTCGTGGACCAGGCGCAGTTGCGAGGGCAGGTGTCCGCGGAGCACTCGGGCCTGGTCCTGCCAGCCGCACACGTCGATGATCCACTCGGCCACCGGCTCCGGTCCGTACTGGATCGGCTGTGTCATCGGTCCCCACCCCTTCCGCGCCAGTGGGCCGAGCCTATCGGGCCGGGCCGTCGAGCGGACCGGAACGGTCGGTCGCCCCGGCAGGCCGGCCCCACGTCGCGCAGAGGGGCTCGTGCCAGGTGGTGCGTACGACCATGCCGCCCGGGGAGATGTGCTCGCTGGACCAGGTCCGGCAGCACCCGGGGCCGCCCGGCCGGACCGGGGCCGGCGGCCTGGCGGCGCGGACCGCCGCGGCGGGAGCGGGCACCGCTGGTGCGGACGGACGGCGGCGACGTCGACGGTGGGGCCGAGTGGGAGTCGTCATGGCGAGGGCTCTGCCCGCCCGACCGCCGCACCGAACCCGGCCACCACCCGAACGGACCATGCCGGGGCGAAACTCACCGCCCTTGACCTGCGGGGGAAAGGTTCCGCCCCGGGCGGCCGGGCCCTGGGCGGGCAAACTCACCGACGGCCCCGAGGCGAAACTCCCCAGTGCAGGTCAGCGGTGGTGGCGAAACTCCCCAGTGCAGGTCAGGGGCGGTGGCGAAACTCTCCAGCGCAGGTCAGGCGGGGTGCAACGCGCGCGGGAAGTGCAACACGTGCTGCCCATGGGTCCGCTCGGCTGATGTTTTCGCAGGTCAGGACTGCAACACGGTGGCCGGTGGCCCGGCGCGTTGCAGTCGTGTTGCACCCCGCGTTGCAGTGCCGACCGGGCCGTCGGAGTCAGGAGCGGCGCCACCAGGAGCCGCCGGTGTTCTTCGCCCTGGCGGCCTCGGCGGCCGCGGCTTCGGCCTCGGCGACGGCAAGGTGGGCCCGTTTCCGGTCGGACTCCTCCTTCAGGCAGGACGTGCACACCCGCTCGCCCCAGCGGGCCCGGTCCCACTCCGCGTCGGTGAGCTTCACCTCGCAGCGGGTGCAGGCCGGGCGGCTCGCCTCCCGCTCGGCCTGCTCGCGGGCGCGGTGGGCGGCGGCCGCGGCCTGGCGCTCGAGGGCGAGGAGCCGGTCGCCGTCCGGGTTGTCCAGCGCGCTGGTGAGTGTGTGCCAGCCGACGCGGCCGAAGCGCCGCCACACCGGGGCGGCGGCGCCCTGGTCGTCGAGCAGCTGCAGCGTGGTGGCGACCACCGGCAGCGCCAGGTGGTAGTTGACGGCCGTCACCCCCGCGTACGGGTACGGCCGCGGACTCCAGAAGGCGGCGGAGCCGGCCTCCACCGCGTCGAGGCGGCGCAGCAGCCGCTGGTGGTCGCGTTCGGCCTTCGCGGCCTGCTGCTCGGGGGTGAGGGGCCGGGTGCCGGGGCGGTCGCGTCTGCGGCCTGGGGTGAGGACCAGGGCGACGGGTGGGTAGCCCTCGTGGCCGGTGGGCGGGTAGGCGGTGCGCCAGTGCCGGTGGTCGTGGACGGCGGCCCCGTTGTGCCGGGCGGCTTTCGCCCGGGTCTTGTCGGCGCCCTTGGCGAGCAGTAGGTGGCGAGCTTCTCGACGAGCTGGCCGACCGTCTCGTTGTCGCGGTCGACCTCGACCAGGAGCACCGGCACGTCGGCGCCGGGGTCGCGCAGCACGAGGTCGGCGTAGCGGGCGGTGCGGCCGGGCAACGCGTGGCGGACCTCGGTGGTGAGGGTGAGCGGCGATCCGTGGCCGGCTCGGGTCAGGTGCCCGGCGGTGGCGACCACGTCCAGGGCGTGTTCGTCGTAGCCGGCGCTCTTCTCCTCGCGGACGGTGGACAGCTTGCTGCCGGGCGGCAGCAGGCGGGCGGCTTCCTTGTGGCCGGCCTTGGTCAGGCACCAGAGCTTGCGGCCGCGGGCCCAGCCGTCCGGGCGCGCCTTGCCCGCCTCCTGGAGGTCGAGCAGGGCGTCGCGGGTCGACTTGTCGCTGGCCTGCCCGGGCAGGGCCAGGTGCCAGAGCTCCCGGCCGGTGGCGCGCTGGAACAGGACGAGCGCCACCATGCCCCTCGCCCTGGCCGAACCCGTCGCACGGTGCTTGCGCCTCCGGTTTCCAGGAGCAGCGGTAGAAGGGTTGTCGCCACCGCGGCGGACCCTTGTCCGGGGCTGCTGGCCTGCGGAAACGGGCTTCTCGCCGGGCGGGGCGGTGGAGGTGCGGGCGGAGGTGCCACCGGAGGGGACGCCCAGGCCCTTGTCCTGGCCGGTCGAGGCCTTCGCCTGTCGGTTGGTCGGGTGGTCGGCGGCCTGGTCGCCGTCGTCCGGGTCGGGAGCGGCGAGCGAGATGGTGGTCATCGGGTTGGCCTTCCGTCAGCGATAGGCCGGATCCGGCGCGGTGGCCGGCCCGGCACCCGGACCGGCGCCCGGGTGCGGCCGACCATGCACGGCACCCCCTTGTCCGCGGCCTGACCGAACCCCTTATCCGACCCCTTGACCAACGTGTTGTCCCGCCCGATTCGCCCCAGTCCAGGGCCTTGCCCTCCCGGTATGTCCGTGACCGACACCACAGACCGTCAGCCCGCGCGCACGAGCGGTGCGGTCCGTCGGCCTTGCGGTGCGGGACGAGGCAGTGCGGTGCGGTGCGGTGCGGTTGTCTCGTCTCAAATGATCTTGACCATTTGCCAAATGATCTTGACGGGCCATGGGTTTCTGTCACTTGATCTTGATCGGTGGGGCCCCGGGGCGTTCGCCGCGACGGCGACGTTGGTCGGTGGCATGACGTAGGGTCCGCGCATGATCATGCGTCCCACTGGTCAGGAAGACGGGCCATACAGTGTCGCCTTCCTCCCACGGCAGCAGATGGCCTTCAGGGCGGCCGAGCAGCCGATATCCGAACCGGTGGCCAAGCTCGGCGGTCAACCCGTGTGGCTGGACGGGCCCGCATGGCCGGTGGATCCGTCCACCGGCAGCCCGCTGGTGTTCATCGGTCAGTTCCCGGTCCCCGGAGACGCACTCCGCATGGCCTACCTCTTCGTCGACGAGGAAGACCGGATCATGGGAGGGACCAACCCGGAGGCTGGAGACGCGGTTCTGCTCGTGCAGCCCGGCGGCCGCATCCCGCCCTTCGCGGTCATCGGGCCACCGGGCACCCGGGGGCGGACGCTGTGGCGCTGGGGCCCGGACGAATCCGAAATCCCGGTCGAATGGCATATCGACCTGCAGTCGGTAGCACCAGAGATCAACCGTTCGCTCGACGACCAGGCGGCGTTCGAGCGGAGCCTGCGAGGCGAGGGGCCGGCCGTCGAGGTGCCCGATGGAGAGGGCCTCCACGACTACATGGGCGGCGCCGCCTGCTACCCCAACCTCTTCGCGCGAGTCGAGGCTCCGTGGCAGTTTCTCTTCAAGATCAGTGACGCGCCCGATGACGGGGATCCGTACTTCCTCAACTTCGGATACGGATACGGATACGGCTTCGTCAGCCCCGACCACCGCGAAGGCCGCTTCTTCTGGGAGTGCTCATAGACACCCAGCCCCGCGAACCCATGGCACGTTGATCAGCCAGCCAACGCCCCACAACCCCACCAAGATCGTTTGACAATCGGTCAAGATCATCTGACACGGGACAGCGGTGCGGGATGCGGTGGTGCGGTGCGGGGTCTACCAGCGGGTGAGGTCTTCTCCGAGGGCGCGGAGCAGCAGGGCGAGGGCGGCGTCGGGGCCGGGGCAGAGCAGGGGTTCGCCGCTGGCGGCGTCGGCGACGATGCTGCTGTCGATGAGGGCGGTCCAGGTGCCGCGCTGGACGTCGTACTCCTCGATCCAGCCGACCGGGCGGCCACCTTGCTGCAGTTCCTGGACACCCGGGTAGTCGGGCCAGATGAGGTGGATCAGGCCGTCGGCGAGGGCGTAGCGGGTCGGGATGCCGAGGCCGCGGTCGGAGGGGACGGTCCAGCCGGTCGGGCGCTTGAGGGCCAGGTGCGGCACACCCGGCATCGCACGCTCGGCGCGGAGCCGGGTGGCGTGCGCGCGCTGGAGGGCGTCCAGGGCGTCGCCGACGGTGCGGTGGGTGCGGGCTCCGCTGTCCTTGTCGGTCAGGATCGTGGCGGCCTGCTCGCCCCGGTGTGCGGCGGCGATGTGCCCGGCCGCTCCCCACGGGCCGTCCGGCAACGACGTGGTCCAGCCGACCGGCCGGCCCCCGTGGAGCAGCTGGTGAACGTCCTCGGCCTGCAGTCCGTCCACGAGGCCGAGTCGAATGCTGAAGCTGTTCGAGACCACCATCGTGGCCCACCTCGGTACCGCCGGCCCCATAGGCGCCATCGCCGAGCAGCAGCTGCGCATCCTCGCCCGGCCGATCCTGTAACCCGGGCCGATGCGGTTCCCCCGGCCTGCCACGCGGGCACGAGCCGGACATGGACGAGGAGCAGGCCGACCCGGGCGCAGCGGCAAGACCGGCCGGCACGGCGAGCCCGCCCACCCCGCGAGCAGCCGCAGGGCGGGGATGATCTATCTAGCTGGCCATCAGCCACGCGTGGTTGAGCTCCACCTGCCGGATGAACAATCTGTCAGACCCCGGGTCCGCCGCTACTCGGCCCGCCAATGAACGAAGCGGGGCGGCTGCTCGCCCCAGGTCACGACGCGCCGACGGGGCTCGGGCTGGTCCCGCCGGAGAGCAGCCTGTAGAGGAACTCGGCCATGCGCATGTCGAAGACCAAGGGCGCACCGCCGCTGCAGCCGAGGATCAGGACCGGCCAGGCATCGGGATCGTCGCCAATCGTCAACCAGCCGAGGGTGTCGGCCGTGCAGGAGCCTCCCCAGACGATGATCTGCTCGGCGGAGCGCACCTCGTCGGTGGGCTCGCCGTCCTCCTCGAAGACGCAGCGTGCCTCCTCCGTCATGCCGTGCATGCCGGGTTGCGGGGCGTTCGGCGGCATCAGTTCGTCGGGGGCGAACACGGCAAGGGAGCGAGAGATCTCCCCCTGCCCGTACCGGGTGATGAACTCGGTGTAGTCGCGCGGGAACCGGAAGCCCCACGCCTGCTCCACCGCCGCCCAGTCACCGGATTCACCGGCCCCGTCGTGCGGGGGCATGAGTTCCATGAGCCTGTTGATGTCGAATTCGCGTGCCATTGATCACTCTCACTGTAGCCCGAGGTTGTACCAGGCCTTGGATTCCACCCCGGCCTTGTGCAGCTCGTCGCGGCCGTTGAACGCGGCCAGCAGCACTCCGGTGTCGGCCACCGCCAGCACTGGGGCGGCCGGCCCCGGGACGGCGGGGGTCACCGGCCGAAGCCTTCGGCCAGGTACTCGTCCGCGTGGGCCGCGAGGTCTGGCGGGCCGTCGAACAGCGTCCAGTCCGCGAACTCCGACTCGCCGATCGTGGTGGTCGGCAGCTTCAACGTGCCGGCCGCGTACTCCAGCGCCAGCGCCTCGGCCGGACGTCCGAGCACGGCGGCGAGCTCGCGAAGGACCGCGGCCTCCAGCCCGCCGACCGTCACCTGCGCCGTGATCGGCCGCTCCGGCGGTACGGCGGGCGGCTGTGCGTGCGCGTCCATCACCTGGTCCTCTCTGTGGGGTTCCCCGGACCTTGCAGGTCCTGGGCGGGTTGTTCGGCTAGACGAGGCCGCCGAGCGGTCGACCGCGCTTGGCCTCGTACTTTCTGCTCCAGTCGGCCAGGGCACGTATTCGGTCGTGATCAATGGGTTCGAGTGAGGTCCTTGATCCAGATCATCGCGCCACGGAGGTGGAGGCCGGCGAGGTAGCTTTCCG
>NZ_JBEXYC010000108.1:0-9765 GCF_040630835.1 Kitasatospora sp. NPDC005751 | reverse complement strand
CGGGCAGCGCCTTCGCCGCCCCGGCGGCGCTGGCGGCCGCCCGGTCCGGCGGGGTCGCGGTGGCCGCCGTGGCGAGCAGCGGCGGGTCCCAGGGCGACTACGGCGCGACGTCGCTGTCCGCCTCGGGTGCCTGGTCCGCGTCCGCCTCGGGCGCGTTCACGTACCGGTACCCGATCACCGCGCCCCCGTCGCTGGGTGGCGCGGCGCCGACCGTCGGACTCGCCTACGACTCGCAGTCGGTGGACGGCGAGACCTCCGCGCGCAACTCGCAGTCGTCCTGGGTCGGTGACGGCTGGTCCTACAGCCCCGGCTTCATCGAGCGCTCGTACAAGACCTGCAAGGACCAGGGGATCGAGGACTCGGGCGACTCCTGCTGGGCCGGCTGGAACGCCACGATCTCGCTCGGCACCCACAACGGCCAGCTGCTGCGGGACTCGGACGGGACGTACCACCTCCAGACCGACGACGGCACCAGGATCGAGCGGCTGACCGGAGCCACCAACGGCCTCTGGCAGGGCGAGTACTTCAAGGTCACCACGACCGACGGCACCGCCTACTACCTCGGCCTCAACCACGCTCCCGGCGGCAGCACGGACGACGCCACCGGCAGCGCCTGGGGCATCCCGGTCTACCACCCCAAGTCGGACGATCCCTGCCACAGTTCGGACAAGGGCGACGACTCGCAGTGCGACAAGCCGGTCGGCTACCGGTTCAACCTGGACTTCGTGGTCGACCCGCACGGCAACGTGCAGCGTTACGACTGGTCGACCGAGTCGAACTACTACAACATGGGCTTCGGCCAGATCCCGGACGAGGACAAGGACGACAAGGGCGGCACCCTCACCCAGTACACCCGGGGCGGCCACCTCACCCAGATCTCCTACGGCTACCAGCTGGCGGACGCCCGGGCGGGCCGTGAGCCGGCCGCCAAGGTGGTCTTCCGCACGGCACAGCGCTGCACCACCTCGGACAGCGTCTGCAAGGACGGCAACCTCTCCTCGGACACCGCCGCCAACTGGCCGGACACCCCGTACGACCTGAACTGCCCCTCCGACTGGAAGACCAAGATCGGGGAGGAGGGCGACACCGACGGCGTCTGCCTGCAGAGCGGTCCCACCTTCTGGCAGACGTACCGGCTGAAGGGCATCGACACCAAGGTCCGGACCTCCTCGGGCTGGCAGGACGTCGACAGCTACGAGCTGAAGCAGGTCTTCTCGGACGCCGGCGGCACCTACGACCCGGTCACCGGCAAGACCCAGGACCCGAAGTCCAGCGGCTCGCTGCAGTCGGTGATGTGGCTCTCGGAGATCGTCCACACGGGCAAGGACACCTCCGCCGGGGGCGACGACCCGATCTCCCTCGACCCGGTCACGTTCGTCGGCATCGAGACGGACAACCGGGTCGACGGCCTCACCCCGGCCGCCCCGCCGCTGTTCCACCCGCGGATCTCCAGCGTGCAGACCGAGACCGGCGAGTCCGTCGCGGTCACCTACCGGGCGCCGGAGTGCTCGCGCGAGAAGAACACCATGCCGGCCTCGGCCGACTCCAACACCATGGCCTGCTACCCGGTGTTCTGGAACACCCCGGGCGGGAAGGACCCGATCGAGGACTGGTTCCACAAGACCCTGGTCTCCAAGGTCACCTCCAGCGACCGGACCAAGGCCGGCTCGCCCGCCAAGGTGACCGACTACACCTACTCGGGCGGTGCCGCCTGGCACCGCGACGACTCCGAGCTGACCGACGACAAGCACCGGACGTGGAACGAGTTCCGCGGCTACCGGACCGTCACCACCACCACGGGCGCCGCCCCGGACCCGACCACCCAGAGCACCGTCTCCTACCTCCAGGGCATGGACGGCGACTACCGCAAGGACGGCACCCGGCGCAGCGCGAAGGTGACGAACTCGCTCGGCGAGGAGATCACCGACAGCGCCTGGCTGGCCGGCACCCCGTTCGAGAGCCAGGGCTTCACCAAGGCCGGCGGCACCGTCGTCACCAAGACGCTGACCGACGTGCCGGACTCGGTGGTCGTGGCGACCGCCGGGCGCACCGCGTGGACCTCGGAGGACCCGAAGCCGGACAAGCTCTCGACGCTGCCCGACCTGACGTCGCGCCGGGTGCGCTCCAGCGGCAGCCGTTCGCTCGGCCTGCTCAGTGACGACCGCACCTGGCGGACCTCCCGGAGCGGCACCACCTTCGACGACCTCGGCCGGATCTGGAAGGCCGACGAGCAGGGCGACCTGTCCGTGCCCTCCCAGCGGACCTGTACGGTCACGACCTACGCCGACGCGCCGTCGGCCAACCCGATGATGCTGGTCTACCCGAAGGAGACGCTCAGCCTCGCCGGCTCGTGCGACACGAAGCCGGGGCAGGGCACCACGCTCAGCCACAAGCGGGTCTACTACGACGGCGACGGGACGGTCACGAACCCCGGCACCCTGGGCCGGCTCGGCCAGCGCTCCGGTTCGCTCGGCCTGGTGACCGCCACCGAGTCGGTCACCGGCTACGACAAGGCCGGCAACCCGCAGTTCCAGGTGCTCGGCGCGATGGCGTACGACCGCTACGGGCGCGTCAGCGACAGCACCGACGCGGCCGGCCGGACCACCACGACCACGTACACGCCGTCCACCGGGCTCCTGCCGACCGCGGTGTCGACCGAGAACCCGCTGAAGTGGAAGGCGACCAGCACCGTCTCGCCGGGCCGCGGCTCGATCACCCACGCGGCCGACGTCAACGGCCGGGTCACCGACTCGGCCTACGACGCCCTCGGGCGCCGGGTGAAGGTGTGGATGCCGGGGCGGAACAAGGCGACCCAGTCGCCCGACCGGACCTTCGCGTACGCGGTCCACGGCGCCGGGGACAGCCCGGACCCGTCCACCGTCACCTCCAGGACGCTGCGCGAGGACGGCACCTACAGCACCGAGGTCACCTTCTACGACGGGACGCTGCAGGCGCGGCAGACCCAGACGACCACCGCGGACAACTCGGTGGGCCGGCTGGTCTCCTCGACCTTCTACGACTCCCACGGGTGGACCGTCTCCGCCATCGCGAGCTACTACGACGCGGCCAACGCGCCGGGCACCTCGATGTGGGCGGAGACCAACAAGACCGGCCCGGCGGTGACCCGGACGTCGTACGACGGCCAGGGCCGGCCGGTCACGGTCCAGCAGGTGTCCTTCGCGAGCACGCTCTGGCAGACCGCCACGACCTACCGGGGCGTGGACCGGGTGGACGTCACGCCGCCGCCCGGCGGCAAGGCGACCACGGCGTACACCGACGCGCTCGGCCGGCGGAGCTCGACCGTGGTGCGCGACACCACGCCGGACCGCAAGCTCACCGGCGGCAGCGTGATCGCCTCCGGGACCTCGGTGGTCTCCCGCAGCGTCCGCCTGGCCATGCAGGCCGACGGCAACCTGGTGCTGACCGCGCTGGTCGACGGGAAGTCCCTGTGGTCCTCCGGGACCGCCGGCCACCCCGGCGCGTACGCGAGCGTGCTCGCCGACGGCAGCCTCGTGGTGCTGGACACCACCGGGAAGACCACGCTCTGGACCAGCGCGAGCGGCGGGCACACCGGCGGCTACCTCAAGGTGCAGGGCGACGGCCGGGCCGTCATGTACGACGGCGCCAACACCCAGCTCTGGTCGGCCGGCCCGGTGGGTGCCGCGGCCGCGGACATCACCACCACCTTCGGCTACACCCCCCGCGGCCAGGTCGAGACGGTCAAGGACACGGTGGGCAACACCTGGTCCTACACCTACGACGTGCAGGGCCGGGTGGTGGCCCAGACCGACCCCGACAGCGGCAGCTCCAGCAGCACCTACGACCCGCTCGGCCGGGTGCTGACCGTCAAGGACGGCCGCGGCCAGGTGCTGTCGTACAGCTACGACGAACTCGGCCGCAAGACGGCGGAGTACACCGGTGACACGCCGGGTGACCCGGCGAAGGCGCTCGCCGAGTGGACGTACGACTCGCTCGGCAAGGGCATGCCGGTCTCGTCCACCCGCTACGTGGGCGGCAAGAGCGGCAGCGCCTACGTCAAGAAGGTCAACGGCTACAACGCGGTCGGCCAGCCGACCGGCACCACCACGGTGATCCCCGCGGTCGAGGGCAACCTCGCCGGGAGCTACAGCACGACGGCCTCCTACACCGAGACGGTCAGCCTGCTGGCGTCGACCACCTTCGGCACCGAGGCGGGCCTTCCCGCGGAGACGGTCGGCTACGGC
This sequence comes from Kitasatospora sp. NPDC005751, assembly GCF_040630835.1. Taxonomy (NCBI): domain Bacteria; kingdom Bacillati; phylum Actinomycetota; class Actinomycetes; order Kitasatosporales; family Streptomycetaceae; genus Kitasatospora; species Kitasatospora sp. NPDC005751. Next base: position 5,542 of record NZ_JBEXYC010000108.1, on the reverse strand, counting down.
TACAACCTCCAGGGCAAGCTGGTCGCGATGGGCACGCCCAGCCGGCCGTACATCGCCACCGTCGCCTACAGCCCGCAGGGCCAGGTCCTGCAGACCACCCTCGGGACACCGAGCAAGCAGCTGCGGACCGCGCAGACCTGGGACCAGGCCACCGGCCGGCTGGCCACCAACCGGGTCACGCTGCAGAGCAACACGGCCAACCCGATCTCGGCGACCACCTACGGGTACAACGCGGCGGGCAGCGTCACCGCGGTCTCCGACGTCCAGTCCAGCGGCGGCACCGACCGGGTCACCGACACCCAGTGCTTCGGCTACGACGCGCAGAACCGGCTGACCACCGCCTGGACGGACACCAAGGGGCTGGGCGCGGTCACGGCCGGGCAGCTCACCAAGTGCGCCACGGCGGCACCGTCGCCGGGCACCATCGGCGGGCCGTCCCCGTACTGGCTGGACTGGCAGTTCAACCAGCTCGGTGACCGGACCCAGCAGGTCGCCCACGATGTGAAGGGGGCGGCCACCAAGGACGTCACCCAGACCATCACCTACCCGGGCGCCGGCGTCACTCCCGCGAAGAAGCCCAACGCGGCCAGTGCCGTCACCACCACCGGGCCGTCCGGCAGCACCACCGTCGTGCCCGACTACGACAGCGCCGGCAACACCAGGACCCGGACCGGGCCCGGCACCAGCCAGGCCTTCGAGTACAACGAGGAGGGCCGCACCAAGGCGGTCACCACCAACGGCACGGAGGCGGGCTACCTCTACGACGCCGACGGCAGTCTGCTGATCCAGCGCAACCCGGGGACCAACCTCCTCTACCTGTTCGGCGGCGCGGAGCAGCTCAGGCTCGACACCGTCAAGAAGACCGTCACCGGCCTGCGGTACTACCACAGCCCGGACGGCACGGTGATCGTCCGCTCCTCGGCCGGTACCGTCAGCTACCAGCCGACCACCCCGCACGGCACCGCCCAGCTCCAGGTCGACGGCGCGAGCCTGGCCGTCGTCCGGCGGGCGTACGACCCGTACGGGAACGCGCGCGGCGCCGCGCCCGCGGCCTGGGCCGACAACCGGGGCTACCTCGGCAAGCCCACGGACGCCACCAGCGGGCTGGACCTGCTCGGGGTGCGCGTCTACGACCCGATGATCGGACGGTTCCTCACCGTCGACCCGGTCTTCGAGTCGGGCGATCCCAACCAGATGGGCGGCTACGGGTACGCGGCCGGCAACCCCACCTCCGGCAGCGACCCCAACGGCCTCTGGTGGAGCTGGGGCGACGTCGGGAGCTTCTTCACCGGCGTCGGCGACTCGATCGTCGGCGACCCGTACCAGTGGAGCGTCAACACCCTCTCCGACTGCTGGAACTCCTTCGCCGACATCGCCAACGGCGACAACCAGGTGTTCAACGACATGTTCGGGTACTCCAACGAGTCCCCGTTCAGGCTCGGCCACACCGGGTACGTGGACGACACGCCGCTGGCGGACCTGTTCGAGGTGGACACCAGCTCCACCTCGTACTTCGCGGGCCAGGTCACCGGTGTGGTCGGCTCGTTCGCGATCGACGGCTACGGCGCGGTCAAGGCGATCAGCGGCGGCGTCAAGGCCGTCAAGGCGATCAAGACGGCGGTGTCCGAGGGAGAGGACGTCGTTAGCGCGGTCAAGAAGCTGCTCTCCGGCGACCTGCCCACCACCACCAAGGCGGACCCGGCTCCGACCACGCCGAAGACGGAGAAGCCGAGCAGCCCGAAGTCCGGCACCGGCAAGGGCGGCGACGACCCGGGCGCTCCGGCCTCCGAGACGCCGGCGGCCGGCAAGGACGCCGGGCGCCCCAGCGGCGGCGGCTCGCCCGACAGCGGTGGCGGCGGCACCGGTACCAAGGGGCCGAAGCCCGGCAAGGCGGAGGACACCCTGGCGGGGGCGAACCCCGGCGGCTACACCGACAACTGCGGCGCCTGCGCCCAGGCCGGCGACAGCCGTCTCGCGGGCACCCACGACGGTGCCACGGCCTGGGACAGCGGCATCCTCGCCCCGGAGGAACTGGAGTACAAGTACGACTCCCTGTTCCACATGACCGAGGGGGTCGACGACATCAGCCACCAGCTGACCGTGCTCGGCTACGGCACCCGGGGCATCGTGTTCGGCTGGACCGACGGCGTCGACGTCGGCCACTACTTCAACGTGGTGAACGACGCCGGTGTGATCAAGTTCCTCGACTACCAGAGCGAGACGCACGCCGTGACCTCGCAGTGGGAGAATCTCGAAATGATGATCACATGGTGGTGAGCCAGGAGAGGAAGCGGATGGTGAGCATGGACCAGGAGTCGGCCCGGCTGGCGGCGGACGCGTACTGCCGCGAGCGGGTCCGCGGCTGGGACGAGCGCGCGTACCGGCTGCGGATCGACGAGACGGTCGCCGTCGAGGGCGCCTACGTCTTCGGCTACCTGCCGACGGTCCCCGACGCGCGCGGGCGACTGCGGGTCGGCGGGAACCTCCCGGTGATCGTGGACCGGGAGACCGGCGCGTGCCGCTTCGTCGCCGGCGTCACGGAGTACTTCGCACTCCGGGACGCGGCGAAGCCGCAGGACTGACCCCTCCCGAGGCCGGTGCCCGGGTGCGCTACGGCGCACCCGGGCACCGGCCTTTCGCGACGGCCCGAGCGGACCACCCCGTCGGAGGTGGCGAGGCCGGTGACCTGGGCATGGCTGGAATCTGTCGCGCAATATGACCTGTGACATTGTTCTGATGCCCATTCGATGGCAGGATCCGTGTCGATTTCCTTCGTTCAGCCCGACCTCACGTCAGGCTGCCCCCACTCGCAGAAGGACTCAGCGTGCAACTGCGCACACGGCTCTCCACCCTCGCGGCCGGCGTCATCGCCTGCTGCGCCACGGCCACCGCCGTGCTCCCGGCCCAGGCCTTCGCGGCACCCGCCGCCGACGGACCGATCCGGATCGCGACGGCCACCCCGGCCGCCGCGGCCGCCTTGAGGCCGGCCGGCCCCTCGGGCCCCGGCGGGGCGACAGCCCGGTCCGAGGACCTCGCCGCCCCCGCCGTCCCGATATCCCCGGCGCTGCTCAGCGAGACCCTCATGGGCGAGCCGGCCCCGGCCCGCCCCGATTCCGAGGCGGCGCGCTCCCGTTCGGCCGCGCTCGCGGGCGCCGCCGAGCAGAGCTGCACCCCGGCCGACTTCGCCGCCCGCTCCGGTGCCGACCTGGTCGCGTTCCTCAAGAGCTCGACCACGGACTGCGTCTCCTCGCTGTTCGGCAACGGCAGCGCCGACCCGGGCATCTTCAAGCAGGCCCGGATGCTGCCCGTCGCCGCCGCGTTCAAGGACCTGGCGGCCGGCTACACCGGCGACAACTCGACCGGCATCCTGCAACTGGTGCTCTTCCTGCGGGTGGGCTACTACATCCAGTCGTACTACCCCGACGCGACCGGCCCGTACGACGCCACGCTCACCAGCGGCGTCAAGGCCGGCCTGGACGCCTTCTTCGCCGGCGCCCGCTGGCACGACGTCACGGAGAACAACGGCGAGGTGCTCAGGGAGGTGCTGACGCTCACCGACAGCGCCAACATCCAGGGCGCCTACCTGAGCGTCTACCAGCGGGTGCTGGACGACTTCGACAACTCCTACAACGCCCTGCCGAAGATGGTCGGTGCGGTCAACTCCGTGCTGCGGTTCCCGCTCTGGCGGGGCAACACGAACCCGGCCTTCGTCAGCGCGCTCGGCGCCGACCCGCGGCTCGTCACCTCCCTCGCGAACTTCGCGGTCAACCACAAGGACCTGCTCAGCGGCCCCAACGCCGTCCTCGACACCAACGCGGGCAACGACCTGGCCCGGATGGCCGGGACGAGCGCCACCGTCGAGGCGGTGGCCAAGCCGCTGGTCAAGCGGGTGCTGGACGCCGCGCCGCTCCTCACGGCCGACGCGCCGCTGTACGTCCACACGGCCTTCCAGGCCACCGTCTACGACAACGGCCAGTGCTCGTACTACGGCATCTGCGACCTGCCCGCCAAGCTCACCGCGGTGGTCCTGCCGCACCAACTGGTCTGCGACAACCGCACCATCCAGACCCAGGCGCTGTCGGCAGCCGAGCTGGCCACCGTCTGCGCCAGCCTGCGCAACGAGGACGCGTTCTTCCACAACGTGGTCAAGGACAACGGTCCGATCCCGAACCAGTACGACAAGACCGTCACCCTCGGGGTCTTCGCCAACAAGACCGACTACACCACCTACTCGTGGGCGATCTTCGGCAACTCGACCGACAACGGCGGCCAGACCGTCATGGACCCGACCGACCCGAACAACCGGGCCGCGAACGTCATGTACCAGAAGGCGTGGAACAACGGCGACCCCGCCCGGGTGTGGAACCTCAACCACGAGTACACCCACTACCTGGACGGCATCTACGACATGAAGGGCAGCTTCGCCACCCAGACGTCCGTCCCGGACATCTGGTGGGTCGAGGGCCTCGCCGAGTACATGTCCTACAGCTACCGCGCCACCACCGACACCGACGCGATGGCCCAGGCCGCCAAGCACACCTACAAGCTCAGCACGGTCTTCCAGAACACCTACGGCAACTCGGACTCGACCCGTGTCTACGCCTGGGGCTACCTGGCCGTCCGCTACATGCTGGAGAAGCACCCCGCCGACGTCCAGGCCATGCTGGCCCGCTTCCGGGTCGGTGACTACACCGGCGGCTACGCGGTCTACAACGGCCTCGGCACCTCCTACGACGCCGACTTCGACGCCTGGCTCACCGCCTGCGCCGCCGGGGCCTGCTACGCGGCGGGCCCGACCGCGCTGTTCGACACGTCGGTGAACGGCGCCACCGTCAGCGCGACCGAGCGGTCCGTCCAGACCGGCCCGGGTCGGATCACCGCCTGGCACTGGACCTTCGGCGACGGCACCTCCTCGGACGAGCGCAACCCGAGCCACACCTACGCGGCCGCCGGCACCTACACCGTCGCCCTGACCGCGACCGACGACACCGGCAGGACCGCCACCACCCCGGCCTCGGTCACCGTGACCGCCGCCCCGGTCACCCTGCCGAACTGCACCGAGCAGCGCGCCGACGCGATGGGCCGGAACTGCTCGCGCACCGGCCGCGCCGCGACCGCCGGCAACACCGACTACCTGTACGTCTACCTGCCGGCCGGCACCTCCACGCTCAAGGTCACCACCTCCGGCGGCACCGGGACCGCGCACCTGTACTACAACCCGGGCACCTGGGCCTCGCCCAGCGCCTTCACCGTCTCCTCCACCGGCGCCGGGACCACTCAGTCCCTCACCGTCACCAACCCGACCGCCGGCTACCGCTACCTCAGCCTGTACGCCGTCACCGACTTCAGCGGCGTCACGGTCAGCACGCAGTTCTGACCCCGAGACCGTTCACGAGCGGCTCCCGGCGGGGTCCGACCGAATCCTCATCGGGACGTGTCGGCGCCGTCCGGGAGCCGCTGAGCCAGATCGTAGGGCCTGCGCGTGACGGCCGTCGCCGCTGCCCGGGTCGCTGCCGGGTGCGCGGGTGGGAGCGCCGCCCGG
>NZ_JBEXYC010000107.1:0-10322 GCF_040630835.1 Kitasatospora sp. NPDC005751 | reverse complement strand
AACCGCTCGTCCAGCGCCTCGCAGGCCGCGTCGAAGGCCTCGGCGAACACCGGGTACCGCTCGGCCAGCTCCCGGCCCATCCCGACCCGCTGCGACCCCTGGCCCGGGAACACCAGCACCGTCCGGGCCTGGCCACCCCCGGTCACGACACCGGCGGCGGACTCCCCGCGCGCCAGGGCGCTCAGCCCGGCCAGCGCCTCCTCCGGCGAACCCGCCAGCACCACCGCGCGCTCCGACAGCAGCGCCCGCTGCGCCAGCAGGGCGGCGGCGATCTCCGCCGGCCCCGCCCCGGACGTCTCGACGAAGGGCGCCAGCCGGTCGGCCTGCCCGGCCAGCGAGCCCGCGCTCTTCGCCGACAGCACCAGCGGGACCACACCCGTCGGCGCGACGGCGGGCCGCTCCACCGCGTTCTCCTCCGGCACCTGCTCCAGGATCAGGTGTGCGTTGGTCCCGCTCAGCCCGAACGAGGAGACGCCCACCCGCCGGGGGCGTCCGGTCTCCGGCCACTCCCGCGCCTCGGTCAGCAGTTCGACGGCGCCCGCCGTCCAGTCCACCTGCGAGGACGGCGCGTCCACGTGCAGGGTGGGCGGCAGCACGCCGTGCCGCAGCGCCTGGACCATCTTGATCACACCGGCCACGCCGGAAGCCGCCTGGGTGTGGCCGATGTTGGACTTCAGCGAGCCCAGCCAGAGCGGCCGCTCCGGGTCGCGGCCGCGCCCGTAGGTGGCCAGCAGCGCCTGCGCCTCGATCGGGTCCCCCAGCACGGTGCCCGTGCCGTGGCCCTCCACCGCGTCGATGTCGGCGGTGGACAGGCCCGCGTTGGCCAGCGCCTTGCGGATCACCCGCTGCTGCGAGGGACCGTTCGGCGCGGTCAGACCGTTGGACGCGCCGTCCTGGTTCACCGCGCTGCCGCGGACCACCGCGAGCACCCGGTGCCCCTTGCGCCGCGCCTCCGAGAGGCGCTCCAGCACCACCACGCCCGCGCCCTCGGCCCAGCCGGTGCCGTCCGCCGCGTCCGCGTAGGACTTGCACCGGCCGTCCGAGGCCAGACCGCGCTGGCGGGAGAACTGCACGAACGCGCCGGGGCCGGTCATCACGGCCGCGCCGCTGGCGAGGGCCAGCGAGCACTCACCGGTCCGCAGCGCCTGCGCGGCCAGGTGCATCGCCACCAGGGACGACGAGCAGGCCGTGTCCACGGTGACCGCGGGGCCCTCGAACCCGAACACGTAGGACACCCGGCCCGAGGCCACGCTGCTGCCGGCGCCGGTCGTGACGAAGCCCTCCAGCTCGGCGGGCACGTCGCTGCCCGAGCCGTAGCCCGCGCCCATCAGACCGGAGAAGACGCCGACGTCGGTGCCCTTGAGCGTGGCCGGGTCGATGCCCGCCCGCTCCAGCGCCTCCCACGAGGTCTCCAGCAGCAGGCGCTGCTGCGGGTCCATCGCCAGCGCCTCGCGCGGCGAGATCCCGAAGAAGCCCCCGTCGAACAGCGCCGCCTCGTGCAGGAAGCCGCCCTGGTCCACGTAGGAGGTCCCGGCCTTGTCCGGGTCCGCGTCGAAGAGGCCGTCCAGGTCCCAGCCGCGGTCGGACGGGAAGCCGGACATCGCGTCCCGGCCCTCGCTGACCAGCCGCCAGAGGTCCTCGGGGCTCGCCACACCGCCGGGCAGGCGGCAGGCCATGCCGACGATCGCGATCGGCTCGTCGGGGTCGGCGAGCACGACCGCCGGCGCCGCCGCGCCGGTCTCGGCGGCCACGTGGCCGAACTCCTCGTGCAGGTGCCGGGCGAGGGCGAGCGGGGTCGGGTGGTCGAAGACCACCGTCGCGGGCAGCTTCAGACCGGTCGCCTCGCGCAGCCGGTTGCGCAGCTCGACGGAGGTCAGCGAGTCGAAGCCGGAGTCGCGGAACGCCGTGTCGGTCTTCACGCCCTCCGGTCCCGCGTGCCCGAGCACGGTCGCCGCGTGGCCGCGGACCAGCTCCAGCAGCAGCGCCTCCTGCTCGGCCACCGTCAGCCCGGTCAGCCGGCCGGCCAGGCCGGCCGTACCGTCGGCCGCCGCCGACCGCGCGGTCTGCCGGCTCGCCCGGATCAGCCCGCGCAGCAGCGGCGGCACCTCGCGGCCCGCCGCCGCGTCGGCGCGCATGGACCGCAGGTCGAGCTTGATCGGGACGAGCAGCGCGTCGCCGGTGCGCAGCGCCGCGTCGAAGAGGTCCAGGCCTTCGTCCGAGGCCAGCGAACGGCTCCGGCTCCGGCCGGTCCGGGCCTCCTCGGCGGTGTCGAGGTGGGCGGTCATCGCGGTGGCCTGCTCCCAGAGGCCCCAGGCCAGGGACATCGCGGGCAGGCCGTCGGCGCGGCGCCGGTGGGCGACCGCGTCCAGATAGGCGTTGGCCGCCGCGTAGTTGCCCTGACCGGCCGAGCCGAAGACCCCGGCCGCCGACGAGAACAGCACGAACGAGCGCAACTCCGGCGCCAGTTCACGGGTCAGCTCGTCCAGGAGCCGCACCGCGGTCACCTTCGGGGCGAACACACGGGCCAGCCGCTCCGCCGTCAGCGCCCCGAACACCCCGTCGTCCAGCACACCCGCGGTGTGCACCACACCCGTCAGCGGATGCTCGGCCGGCACGGCGGACAGCAGCTCCGCCATCGCCGCCCGGTCGGCGACGTCACACGCGGTGACGGTCACCGTCGCGCCCAGCGCGGTCAGCTCGGCCGCCAACTCCGTTGCACCCTCGGCCCGCAGGCCGCTCCGGCTGACCAGCAGCAGATGCCGGACCCCGTGCCCGGTGACCAGGCGCCGGGCCAGCAGGCCGCCGAGGGTGCCGGTGCCGCCGGTGATCAGGACGGTTCCCTCGGGGTCGAACGCCGCGGCCTCGTCGGCCGGGGCCGCGGCCCGGGCGATCCGGGGCACGTACATCGTCGTCCCGCGGACCGCGACCTGCGGCTCGTTGGTGCCCAGCACGGCGGCGAGCACCGGTTCGACGTCCGTCCCGGGGGCGGCGTCGGTGTCGAGCAGCACGATCCGGTCCGGGTTCTCCGCCTGCGCGACCCGGATCAGACCCCAGACCGCGGCGCCCGCCGGGTCCGTCACCGCAGCCTCGCCACCGGCGGGCACCGCACCCCGGGTGACCACGACCAGCCGCGCCGCGTCCAGCCCCCGGGTGCTCAGCCAGGCCTGGACGACGTTCAGCACCCGGGCGGTCAGGCCGAGCACCGCGTGCTCGTCCGGGCCGTCCCCGACCGCGTCCAGGACGACCACGGGGGGCACGCCCGAGCCGTTGGTCAGCATGGCCACGTGGTCCGGCGAGGCCACCGGCACCCAGGCCGGCGGGAGTTCCAGGCCCGGAGCGGTACCGGTGGGCAGCTCCGTCCACTCCACCCGGAACAGCGCGTCGCGGCCTTCGTCGCCGCCCGCGCTGCCCAGCTGGTCGGCCGAGACGGCACGCGAGACCAGCGAACGGAGCGTCAGGACGGCTCCGCCGGTCTCGTCGGCGGCCTCCAGCGCGAGCGTCTGCGCGTCGGACCGCACCAGGCGCACCCGCAGCGCCGAGGCACCGGCCGCGTGCAGCCGCAGCCCGTTCCAGCCGAACGGCAGGTGCACCTCGGACTCGTCGCCCGCCCGGTTCGCGCCCGTCGGGTCCCCCAGCGCCACGTCCAGCATGACGGGGTGGAGGGCGGCGTCGAGCAGCGCGGGGTGGATGCCGAACCGGCCGGCGGCGTCCCGCTGGTCCTCGGGCAGGGCGACCTCGGCGAACAGCTCCTCGCCGCGTCGCCAGACCGCCCGCACGCCCTGGAACACCGGCCCGTAGCCGTAACCGGCTTGGGCCAGCAGCTCGTAGCCGCCGGTGACACCCAGCTGCTCCGCGTCGGCGGGCGGCCAGGCGGTGAAGTCGAACGCGGGACCGCCGGCGTCCGAGGTCGCCGTCAGGGTGCCGGTGGCGTGCCGGGTCCAGGCGTCCGCGCCGGTGTCCTCGGCCGCGTCCTCGCGGACCGAGTAGATGCCGACACTGCGGGCGCCCGCCCCGTCGGGGCCGCCGACGGTGACCTGGACCCGCACGTTGCCGTGCTCGGGCAGGACCAGTGGGGCCTCGATCACCAGCTCGTCCAGCGTGCCGCAGCCGACCTCGTCACCGGCCCGTACCGCCAGCTCGACCAGACCGGTGCCGGGCACCAGCACGGCGCCGCCGACGGCGTGGTCGGCCAGCCAGGGGTGGGTGTGCAGGGAGAGCCGGGAGGTGCAGAGCACGCCGCCCGTCTCGGGTACCTGGACCACCGCGCCGATCAGCGGGTGGTCGGCGGTGGCCTGGCCGAGCGAGGCCGCGTCGGTGGCCGGGGAGGTCCGCAGCCAGAAGTGCTGCCGGTCGAAGGCGTAGGTGGGCAGGTCCACCTGGGCGGTCTCGGCGCCGGCCGGCAGCACGCCCGTCCAGTCCACGGCCACGCCGCGGACGAAGAGTTCGGCCATCGAGGCGAACAGGCGGCGCAGGCCGCCCTCGTCCCGCCGCAGCGTCCCGGTGACCAGGGCCTCGGCCCCGGCCTCGTCCACGATCTCACTGACCGGCTGGACCAGCACCGGGTGCGCGCTCGACTCCACGAACACCGTGTGACCCTGGTCCAACAGCGTCGCGATCGCCGGGCCGAACCGGACCTGACCGCGCAGGTTGCGGTACCAGTACCCGCCGTCCAGCACGCCCGCCTCGTCGATCCACTCGCCCGTGACGGTGGAGAAGAACGGGACCAGCGGGGCCTGGCTGCGAATGTCCGCGAAGGCCTCGCCGAGGGTCTCCTCGATCGCCTCCACATGACGGGTGTGCGAGGCGTAGTCCACCGCCACCCGGCGCACCCGCACGCTGTCGGCTGCCAGCACCTCCAGCGCCTCGTCCAAGGCCTCGGCGTCACCCGCGACCACGACCGAGGCCGGGCCGTTGACGGCCGCGACCTCGACGCGGTCCGCCCAGCGCTCCAGGCGAGTCAGCGCCTCGCTCTCGGAGAGCGCCACCGACGCCATCCCCCCGCGACCGGCGAGGCTCCCGGCGATCACCTGGCTGCGCACCGCCACGATCCGCGCCGCGTCCTCCAACGACAGCGCACCCGCCACGCACGCCGCCGCGATCTCCCCCTGCGAGTGCCCGACCACCGCGTCCGGCACCACACCCACCGACGCCCAGACCGCCGCCAGACCGACCATCACCGCGAAACTCGCCGGCTGGAGCACGTCCACCCGGTCCAGCAGCTCGGCCGGCGCGTCCCCGCGCAGCACCTCCACCAGCGACCAGTCCACCCACGGGTCCAGCGCCGCCGCGCACGCCGCCACCCGCTCGGCGAACACCGGCGAGGCGTCCAGCAGTTCACGCCCCATCCCGGCCCACTGCGAACCCTGCCCCGGGAACACCAGCACCGTCCGGCCCGCACCGGACACACTGCCCGTCACCAACCCCGGCGCCGACTCCCCGCGCGCCAACGCGGCGAACCCCGCCAGCACCTCGGACCGCGAGCCCGCCACCAGCACCGCGCGCTCACCGAGCGCCGCCCGCCGGGTCGCCAGGACACCGGCCACCGCAGCCGGTGAGACCGGCGCGGATGCCTCGACGAAGGCCGCCAGCCGCTCGGCCTGCCCGGCCAGCGAGGCCGTCGAGGCCGCCGACACCACCAGCGGCACCACGGCGTCGGGCGCGGCCCCGACCTCGGCCGGCTCCTCCTCGGGCGCCTGCTCCAGGATCAGGTGCGCGTTGGTCCCGCTCAGCCCGAACGAGGAGACGCCCACCCGCCGGGGGCGGCCGGTCTCCGGCCACTCCCGCGCCTCGGTCAGCAGCTCCACCGCGCCGACCGACCAGTCCACCTGCGGCGTCGGGGCCTCGACGTGCAGGGTGGGCGGCAGCACGCCGTGCCGCAGCGCCTCCACCATCTTGATCACACCGGCCACCCCGGCCGCGGCCTGGGTGTGGCCGACGTTGGACTTGACCGAGCCGAGCCAGAGGGGTGCCTCCCCGTCCCCGCGCCCCTGCCCGTACGTGGCCAGCAGCGCCTGCGCCTCGATCGGGTCGCCCAGTGAGGTCCCCGTCCCGTGCGCCTCCACCGCGTCGACGTCCGAGGCGGCCAGGCCCGCGTTGGCCAGCGCCTTGCGGATCACCCGCTGCTGCGAAGGACCGTTGGGCGCGGTCAGACCGTTCGACGCGCCGTCCTGGTTGATCGCGCTGCCGCGCAGCACCGCCAGGATCCGGTGTCCGTTGCGCCGGGCCTCGGAGAGCCGCTCCAGCACCACGACGCCCGCACCCTCGCCCCAGCCGGTGCCGTCGGCGGTCGAGGAGAACGCCTTGCACCGCCCGTCGGGGGCGAGTGCCTTCTGTCGCGAGAACTCCACGAAGGTGTGCGGCGTCGCCATGATCGTCGCGCCACCGGCCAGCGCCAGCGAGCACTCGCCGGACCGCAGCGCCTGCGCGGCCAGGTGCATCGCCACCAGCGAGGAGGAGCACGCCGTGTCCACCGTCACCGCCGGGCCCTCGAAGCCGAACACGTAGGACACCCGGCCCGAGGCCACGCTCATCGCGGAGCCGGTGGCGGTGAAGCCGCTCAGCTCCGGCGGGATGACGCCGCCGATCCCGTAGCCCTGGGTCATCACGCCGGAGAACACCCCGACGTCCCGGCCCTTCAGCGCGGCCGGGTCGACCCCGGCCCGCTCCAGCGCCTCCCAGGACATCTCCAGCAGCAGCCGCTGCTGCGGGTCCATCGCCAGCGCCTCCCGCGGCGAGATCCCGAAGAAGCCCGCGTCGAAGAGCCCCGCGTCGTGCAGGAAGCCGCCCTGGTCGACGTAGGAGGTGCCGATGTTCTCCTGGTCGTCGTCGAAGAGGCCGCCCACGTCCCAGCCGCGGTCCTCGGGGAAGCCGGACACCGCGTCCCGGCCCTCGGAGACCAGCCGCCAGAGGTCCTCCGGGGTGACCACGCCACCGGGCAGCCGGCAGGCCATGCCGACGATGGCGATCGGCTCGTCGAGGTCGGCCGCGACCACCGTCGGGACGGCGGCAGCGGCGGCGGTGTCGCCGAGCTCCTCGCGCAGGAAGCGGGCGAGCGCGACCGGCGTGGGGTAGTCGTAGACGACGGTCGTGGGCAGGTTGAGCCCGGTCGACTCGCGGAGCCGGTTGCGCAGTTGGACGGAGGTTAGCGAGTCGAAGCCGGCGTCCTTGAACGCCTTCTCCGCCTTGACGTTCGCCGCGCCGGCGTGTCCGAGCACGGTCGCGACATGGGTGCGGACCAGGTCCAGCAGCAGCGTCTCCTGCTCCGCCACCGCCAGCCCGGCGAGCCGGTCGGCCAGCCCGGAGGCGGTCCGGACGGCCCGCCGGCCGACCGGCACCAGGCTGCGCAGCAGGGGCAGGACGCCGCGGCCGGACGCGGCCTCGGCCCGGACGGCGCGCAGGTCGAGCTTGATCGGCACGGTCAGGGCCCGGCCGCCGCGCAGGCCCGCGTCGAAGAGGTCCAGGCCCTCGGCCGGGGCGATCGCCAGGAACCCGCCCCGGTTCACCCGGGTCTGGTCGGCCTCGGTGAGGTGGGCGGCCATGCCGCCGGCCTGCTCCCAGAGGCCCCAGGCGAGCGACGCGGCGGGCAGGCCGTCGGCGCGGCGCCGGTGGGCGACCGCGTCCAGATAGGCGTTGGCCGCCGCGTAGTTGCCCTGACCGGCCGAGCCGAAGACCCCGGCCGCCGACGAGAACAGCACGAACGAGCGCAGCTCCGGCGCCAGTTCACGGGTCAGCTCGTCCAGGAGCCGCACCGCGGTCACCTTCGGGGCGAACACACGGGCCAGCCGCTCCGCCGTCAGCGCCCCGAACACCCCGTCGTCCAGCACACCCGCGGTGTGCACCACACCCGTCAGCGGATGCTCGGCCGGGACGCCGGAGAGCAGTGCGGCCACCGACTCCCGGTCGGCCACGTCACACGCGGTGACGGTCACCGTCGCGCCCAGCGCGGTCAGCTCGGCCGCCAACTCCGGTGCGCCCTCGGCGCCGAGACCCCGGCGGCTCACCAGCAGCAGGTGCCGGACGCCGTGCCCGGTGACCAGGTGCCGGGCCAGCAGCGCGCCCAGCGAGCCGGTGCCGCCGGTGACCAGCACGGTGCCCTCGGGGTCGAACGCGGCGGGCCCGTCGGTCGCGGCGCCGTCGGTGGCGCGGACCAGGCGCGGCGCGGACAGGGCCGCCCCCCGGACGGCGACCTGCGGCTCACCGGTGGCCAGCACGGCGGCGAGGACGGCACCGAGGTCGGTGTCGGCCTCGGTGTCGGTCTCGGTGTCGGTCTCGGTGTCCAGCAGCACGATCCGGTCCGGGTTCTCCGCCTGCGCGACCCGGATCAGACCCCAGACCGCGGCACCCGCCGGGTCCGTCACCCCGGCGTCGCCACCGGCGGGCACCGCACCCCGGGTGCGCACCACCAGTCGGGAGCCTTCGAGGCCGGACGCGGCCAGCCAGGACTGCGCGACCGCCAGCACCCGGCCGGTCAGACCGAGCACCGCGTGCTCGTCCGTACCGTCCCCGACCGCGTCCAGGACCACCACGGACGGCGCGGACGCGCCGTCCGCCGGGGCGGCGAGCGCGGCCACCTCGGCCGCACCGGACAGCACCGTCCACCGCACGGCGGCCGGAGCGGCGGCCGGCGGCAGCTCGGTCCACTCCACCCGGAACAGCGCGTCGCCGCCGGTCGCGCCCGCCGAGGCGGCCAACTGCTCGACGGCGACGGGGCGGAGCGTCACGGAGTCGGCCGCCAGCACGGCGGCACCGGTCTCGTCGGCGGCCTCGAAGGCCAGCGTCCCGGCGCCGAGCCGGGCCAGGCGCACCCGCAGGGCCGCCGCGCCCGTGGCGTGCAGCACCAGCCCGCTCCAGCGCAGCGGCTGCCACAGCCGGTCGGCGTCGGCCGCCACGGTGTCCCGCAGGCCCGGGTGCAGGGCCGCGTCGAGCAGCGCGGGGTGGATGCCGAAGCGGTCGGCCTCGTCGTGCTGGTCCTCCGGCAGGGCGACCTCGGCGAACAGTTCCTCGCCGCGCCGCCAGAGCGCCCGCAGGCCCTGGAACGCCGGGCCGTAGGCGTAGCCCTGGGCGACCAGGTCGGGGTAGAGGTCACCGAGGTCGACCGGCTGCGCGCCCGCCGGGGGCCATGCGGTGAAGTCGAACTCCGGGCCGTCGGCGTCCTTCGTCGCCGTCAGGGTGCCGGTGGCGTGCCGGGTCCACGCGTCCGTGGCGTCCTCGCGGGCGGAGTACACCTCCACCGTGCGGGCGCCGTGCGCGTCGGGGCCGCCGACGGCGACCTGGACGCGGACCCCGCCGTGCTCGGGCAGGAGGATCGGCGCCTCGACGACCAGGTCGTCGAGGGTGCCGCAGCCGACCTCGTCACCGGCCCGGACGGCCAGCTCCACCAGCGCCGTGGCGGGGACCAGCACGACCCCGCCGACGGCGTGGTCGGCGAGCCAGTCATGGGTGCGCAGGGAGAGCCGGGAGGTGAACACCAGGCCGTCGGACTGCGGCAGTTGGACGACGGCGCCGAGCAGCGGGTGACCGGCGCCGGTCAGGCCCAGGGCCGCCGCGTCGGTCACCGAAGCCAGCATCCGGAGCCAGTAGTGCTCGTGGTCGAAGGCGTAGGTGGGCAGCTCCACCCGGGCGGCGCCGGCTCCGGCGGGGAGGGTCTTCACCCAGTCCACCTCGACGCCCCGGACGAAGAGTTCGGCTACCGCGGCCAGCAGGGTGGGCGCCTCAGGGCGGCCGTCGCGCAGCGCGGCCACCGACACGGCACGGCCGTCGACCGTCTCGTCCACCACACCGCTCAGTGCCGCGCCGGGGCCGAGTTCGACGAACACCGCGCCACCGGGTGCGGCCGCCGTGGCGACTCCGTCGGCGAACCGGACCGGGCGGCGGACATGGTCCACCCAGTAGGCGGGATCGGCCAGTTGGCCCAGGTCGGCGACGCGGCCGGTGACGTTGGAGACGAGGGGGAACCGGGGCTCGTCCCAGGTGACGCCGGTGAGCACGGCGGCGAACTCCGCCATCATCGGCTCCATCAGCGCCGAGTGGAAGGCGTGCGAGACGGTCAGCTGCTTGACCTTGCGGCCTTGTGCCTTCAGGCTCTCGGCGGCCTTCAGCACGGCCGCCTCCTCACCGGAGAGCACCACCGACGACGGACCGTTCACCGCCGCCAGATCAACGCCCGCACCGAGGAGTTCGGCCACCTCGGCCTCGGTCGCGGCGACCGCGACCATCGCACCGCCCGAGGGCAGCGCCTGCATCAGCCGACCGCGTGCGGCGACCACCGCCGCCGCGTCCCCGAGCGAGAGCACCCCGGCCACGTGCGCGGCCGTGATCTCCCC
>NZ_JBEXYC010000106.1:0-10566 GCF_040630835.1 Kitasatospora sp. NPDC005751 | reverse complement strand
ACGCCAACACCAAGCCCGGACCAGCCACTACAAGCGACGAGGCCACAGCCCAAGAGCTGAAGCCTCATCACGGTAAGCACCGTTGCAGTACTAGGCTCACCCTTGATCCACTGAGAGCGTCGAAGGAGGTGCGGGCATGGATCTCGCCGGGAGGACCGTGGTGGTGACCGGCGCGGGGCGCGGGTTCGGAAGGGCGTTCGCGGTGCACGCCGGCCGGATGGGTGCGCGCCTGTTCGTCTCCGCCCGCACGCCGGCCGCCGCGCGGAAGACGGCCGCGGAGGTGGCGGCCGACAGCGGTGCCCAGGTGGACGCGTTCGCCTGCGACCTGGCCGACCCGGCCACGGTGCGGGGCTTCGCGGAGGGGGTCGCCGCGCGAACGGCCCAGGTGGATGTGCTGGTCAACAACGGCGCCCGGTACCTGCAAGGCCCTGACCTGTGGGACGCCGACGACGAAGCGATCGCCGACACCGTCGCCTCCGGAGCCACCGGCACCCTGCTGACGGTCAAGCACTTCCTGCCCCTGCTGCGCGCTTCGGCGGGCGCGGACGTGGTCAACCTGGTCTCCTCGGCCGCGGAAGCGAGGAACCATCGGTCGCAGGCGCATCCCGCGTTCTACGCGGCCAAGGCCGCCCAGGCCGGATTCGCGGACGTCCTCTCCCATCGGCTCCGCCCCGAGGGCATCCGCGTGATCTCGCTCTACCCGCCGGACTTCACGGACGGCGACCCGCTCCACCCCCGCTGGGACGACGCCTCCCGGACCACGGACGACCCGTTGACCGCGCGGTCCGTCCTCGACTGCGTCCTCTTCGCGATCGGCCAGCCGCGCGACTGCTTCATCCGTTCCTTCCACTTCGAGCAGCTGTAGAGCGGCACTTCGAGTGGCCGCGAGGCGCCGTCGGGTCGCCGCGCAGCGGGCCCCGGCCGAGCGCGCCGTCCGTGCGGGGCGGTCCGCACCCCGCGCTGACGGTCCGCGAAGGGAGGGACCCCGGCCGACGTACGGCCGGGGTCCCTCGGGCCGGTCAGAAGCGGTCAGGAGCGGTCAGGAGCGGTCAGCAGGCGGAGGTGCCGGTGCCGGGGGAGGATCGTCCGGGCACCGCCGGCCGCACGCGCCCGAGTTCACCGGGGGCGGGTCGGTCAGTGCTGCAGGGTGAGGACACCCGGCCGCCACGGCAGCTGGTCGTAGGGGCCGCTCGCGCTGGGGGACTTGCCCTGGTAGAGGAACTGCAGGTTGCAGGGGTCGACGGTCATGGTCTGGTCGGGGTTGTTGCGGACGAGGTCCCCGTGGCTGATGTCGTTGGTCCAGGAGGCGCCGCTGTTGGCCTTGCCCGCGAAGGGGTTGCTCTCGGTGGCGGCCTGCGGGGTCCAGGAGCCGTTCAGACTGGTGGCGGTGAAGGAGCGGAAGTAGCGCTGCTCGTTCGCGCCCCGGGCCTCGACGATCATGAGGTACTGGTTCCGGCCCTGGACCTTGTAGACCTGCGGTGCCTCGAAGAGGTTCTTCACCGTGTCGCTCATGACCGTCGTGTAGGAGGAGCCGAAGTTGCCCGGGAAGTTCCCGATCGGCATGCTCGCCCGGTAGATGCTGCCGTTGTCACCGGCGAAGAACAGGTACATGTTCTGGTCGTCGGCGATCAGGGTCTGGTCGATCGGGGCGGCGCCCGGGATGCCGCCGGTGAACAGCGGCTGCGGCGCGGACCAGCCGTTGGGGTTGGTCGGGTCGCTCGACGTGCGGTAGATGAAGGGCCACGCGCCCCACTGGTACGCCAGCACCCAGATGTTCTTCGGGGCGAAGTAGAACAGCGTGGGTGCCACCGCGTTCTGGTTCATCCCGGTCTGCCCGGCCGACGCCATGCCCGACCAGTCGGTGAACGGAGCGAACGCCATCGAACCGTACGAGGAACCCGACACGTCAGAGGCGTAGACGAGGTGCTTGCCGTTGTACGTCACGGTGGTGAAGTCCTTCAGCGCGCCCCACCCGTTCGCCGGCTGCGCCAGCACGCCCGTCGACGACCAGCGGTACGTCGACGGGAGGGGGCAGGTGCCGCCCGGCGTCGTCCCGGACAGGCCGGTCCACTTCTGGTTGGCGGCGCCGGTGCACGTCCAGATCCCCACGGCCGTGCCGTTGGCCGTGCCGGCGCCGGTGACGTCCAGGCACAGCCCGGACTCCACGCCGACGATCGTGCCGTCGGAGTTGACCCGCCACTGCTGGTTCGCACCGCCGCTGCAGGTCCAGATCTGCACCCTGGTGCCGGCCGTGGTGGCGTGGCCCGGAACGTCCAGGCACTTGTTGCCGTACACGGTCAGCTGGTTGGTGGACGTCGACGTCCACTGCTGGTTGGTACCGCCCGAGCAGTCGTAGATCTGCAGGGACGTGCCGTCGGCCTGGCCGGCGTTCTGCACGTCGAGGCACCGGCCGGAACCGGCACCGCGCACGGCGCTGCCGGTGGCCGCCTGTGCCGGGTTGGCGACGAGCATCGTGGCCAACGCCACCACGGCCGCGAGCACGGCGGTGAGCACCACGGACAGGTGCCCGCGACGGGAATTCCGTCTGCGCATGGGAGACCTCTTTCGTGAAGGGAGGGAGTTGTCACACGGCCTTGTCATCGCTCACCTGTGCGCGCCGCCGTGAGGGCGCGCATCGAGCGTCTTCACACCCGCTGCCCCGCGGCGGGTGCCCGGTCGAGACAGGAGCCCGGCGGGGCACCCGCCGCGCTGGCGGCTCGACTCAGCCGAACTTCCAGTGCTGGTTGGCCCCGCCGGTCGAGTCCCAGATCTGGACGGGAGCGCCGTTGGCGGTCTGACCGCCGGCGACCTCCAACGCGCGGCCGCTGGCGACGTTGGTCAGGGTGTAGGAGCCGTCGCCGTTCCGGGCGGCCCGCCAGTGCTGGTTGGCGCCGCCGTTGGCGTCCCAGACCTCCATCCTCGTCCCGTTGCCCGTCTGGTTCGCGGGCTCGTCCAGCACCCGGCCGCTGGCGACGTTGGTCAGGGTGTAGGAGCCGTCGCCGTTCTGGGCGGCCCGCCACTGCTGGTTGGCGGCGCCGCTGGCGTCCCACACCTGGAGCGGGGTGCCGTTGCCGTTCTGTCCCGCGGGTTCGTCGAGCACGCGTCCGGCGGCCACGTCGGAGAGCGTGTAGACGGTGCCGGGGGTGATGCCCCCGGGCGGCGTCCCGCCGCTACCGCGGCTCAGGGTGGAGAGCACCGCGCCGTAGGCGGCCTTCTTGTTTCCGTTGTTGTCGAACAGCAGCGGGTTCTCACCGGTGCGCCAGGAGTCGCTGTCGCGGATGCCCCACACCGTGATGCCCGTGCAGCGGGCGACGTCGAGGCAGGTCTGGACGGCGGTGGTGTACGCGCCGGCGGACGCCTGGGCGATGTCGAGCTCGGTGAGCTGGACGTCCACGCCGAGGGCGGCGAAGGCGGACAGGGTGGTCCGGAAGCTGGCCGGCGGCCCGCCGGCGCCGAAGTGGCTCTGGAATCCGACGCAGTCGACGGGCACGCCGCGGGCCTTGAAGTCCTTGACCATGGAGTAGACGCCCTGGGTCTTGGCGTCGGACCAGTTCTCGATGTTGTAGTCGTTGTAGCAGAGCTTGGCCGAGGGGTCGGCGGTCCGGGCGGTGCGGAAGGCCTCCTCGATGAAGCCGTTGCCCAGCACGTTCTGGAACACGGAGCCGCGGTGCTGGCCGCTGCCGCCGTCGGCGAAGGCCTCGTTGACCACGTCCCAGGCGTAGATCTTGCCTTTGTAGTGGGCCATCTCCGTGGTGATGTGGTTGTTCATCACGCTGCGCAGGGTGTTGGCGTCGGTGATGCCGGTGACCCAGTTGGGCAGCTGGGAGTGCCAGACCAGGGTGTGGCCGCGCATGCGCTGGCCGTGCGCGGAGGCGTGGCCGACGATCGAGTCGGCGGGCCCGAAGTCGAACGACCCGCGGGAGGGTTCGACGGTGTCCCACTTCATCTCGTTCTCCGGGGTGACCATGCTGAATTCCCGGTCGAGGATGGTGGAGTAGGTCGGGTCGCCGAGCTTTCCGGCGGGCACTGCGGCGCCGAAGTAGCGGCCGCTGCCGGCCGCCGCCGCACCGAGCGTGGTGGCCCCGGCGGCGTCGGCCGCGGGGCTCGCGGCGACGGCCGTGACCGAGCTGACGACCAGGCCCGCGACCGCGGTCAGGACCTTGCCGAGGCGGGGCTTCTGGGTGAGCCATGGCATGACGGATCGTTCTCCTTGGGTGGGGGATGACGGCACACCGGTGGGGACCGGGGCCTCGTCGTGACGATCGTGCGCGTACGCGGCCGAGCCGGTCCTGCCGGGCAGGGCGGGCTGTGCGTGCCCCGAGCGCGGAGCTTGGTCCCGTCCAGGAGCCGTAGCGCCGGTCGACGCACCGAGCGCACCCCTGTGGGTTCGGCGGATCCGGGGATCAACCGGGGTGTCGGCACCTTCTGTTAGCGCTAACATTTCCGCGGTGGGGAACGCGCCCTGCCTGACATGTTCAGGTGAAATCTCCAACAGGCGTTGCGAGTTGTCAATACCTCGCGCAGCGGCGGACCGGATTCGCCGCGGCACTCGCCCGGGCGCAGACGCCTCCGCCGTCCCCTCGGCGGCGTCACCGGCAGGCCGGCCTGCGCGGTGGCCCGGAGCGCTCGCTGCCGGCGACCCGACGCGGGACGGGGACGGTGACCGCCGCGCGGGCCGGCACCGGCCCGAAGGCGCCGGGTAGCCGTCCGGGTGCCTCGCACCGCCGGCCCGCCGGACCCCACGCGGGCGGTGCCGCCCGGCCTTCAGGTCGCGCTCGGGCGCCCCCGGGGCGGCGCGATACGACCGGACGGCTACCCGGCTACCCGGCTACCCGGCTACCCGGCTACCCGACTACCCGGCCACCCGGCGCGGCGGACGCCCTGCCTCCCGGAGGAGGGCCCCGCCGGGCGGTGGCTCTCGCCGCTCGGCACCTCCCCGGACGTGCATCCGGCTCATCGGGCGAACCCTCCCCAGACGGAGGCGGGGCCGCCCGCACTCCGGGCCTCGACCCGGTAGCTGTCGTTCGCGGCGCTGCGCGTGCCGGCGGCGTGGTTGTACTGGCCTGCGAACTCGTGCCGCCCGGCCGGCACGGTGCGGCCGGGCCTGAGGGTCCAGCGGTAGACCAGCACGCCGTCCGACTCCTGCACGGTGACGGAGAAGTCCTCGGCCGGCAGGGTTCGCCAGTTGCCGGTGTCCCGCACGTCGCCGGTCTGCGCGACGCGCAGTTCCACGGTGAGCGAGGTGAGCGGCTGGGCGGACGTGAGGAGGAGGTCGCTCTGGGCCCAGTAGACGGTGCTGTGCGCGTCCACCGAGCCCTCCGACCACAGTGGTCCGTTCTGTGGCCGGGTGCTCGCCGTGGGGGTCGGGCGCGAGGCGGGCGGGGCGTTGGTGGGCGGGTCGGCGGTGGGTGCCCGCGTCGGGTCGGCGACACCGGGGGGAGTCGCCACCGGGGGCGAGGAGGCGACCGCCGGAGGCGGGACGGCCGGGGTGGTGACGGGCTCCGACGGCGGAGTCCGGGCGATGCCGGCGACGGCGAGACCACCGGTCGCCAGGATGCCGGCGGCAGCGAGGCCGGCCAGGGCGGCCTTGGGCCACGACCTCGCGAACGTCGGTGTGCGGTGGCGGACGGGAGGACCGGCCGCACCGCGTTCCACGCGGGCCAGGATCCGTGCCCGGTCGGGCTGGTGGGCCTCGGCGGCCTCGCGCAGCCGACGGGTGATGTCGTCGTTCACCGGTTCCGCCTTCCTGCCGCCAGTTCGCCGACCGCTCGTGCGCCGAGTGCGCCTTCCAGCTCGGCCATCGCCTTCGAGGTCTGGCTCTTCACCGTACCGAC
Organism: Kitasatospora sp. NPDC005751; assembly: GCF_040630835.1. NCBI lineage: Bacteria > Bacillati > Actinomycetota > Actinomycetes > Kitasatosporales > Streptomycetaceae > Kitasatospora > Kitasatospora sp. NPDC005751. The sequence continues at coordinate 4,732 of NZ_JBEXYC010000106.1, read as the reverse complement.
CGATATGCCCAGTGCCACGGCGGTGTCCTTCTCCGACAGGTCGAAGGCGTGGCGCAGCACCACGCACGCCCGCTTGCGGAACGGCAGGCGGGCGAGCGCCGCGCGGACGTCCAGCACGGCGGCGACGTCCGGGCCGTCCGTCCGCTCGGGGGCCCGGGACCAGAAGAGCAGGATCCGGCGCCGCTCGCGAACCGCGCTGCGGATCCGTTCCCGGGCCATGTTGGCGACCACCCCGCGGGCGTAGGCGAGGGGGTGGTCGGCTGCGCGGAGCCGGTCCCAGCGCTGCCACAGGGCGATCAGGGCGTCGGCGGCGAGGTCGTCGGCCGCGTCCGTCTCGCCGGTCAGGAGATGGGCGAGACGGGCGAGTTCGGCGTGGTGGCGTTCGAAGAAGTCGTGGAACTCCGCGGACGCGTCATCGAGGAGCATTTCCCCCGGTCGCCCTCTCCTAGCAATGTGAGCGTTAACAGCCTGGCTGAGCGTAGCAGGGGCCGTGACCGGCTCCGGGTGGTGGCCGCCCCGGAGAGGGAGCCCGGACGGCGGGCCGGCGAGCGGCGCGGTCAATGCCGGGCGAACTGGACCCGGGCCGGCTGCGCGATGCCCGCTTGCAACGCGATCCCGTCGACGGTCAGTTGTTCCCCGTAGATGTCGGTGACCCTGATCGGGCCCCCGCACCCGGTGCCGTCGGCGGAGAGGAAGTAGTTGTAGTCGCTGCGGGGGAGCTGTCGCCAGCCGCCGGGCGCCCGGACCTCCAACGTCGCGACCGGGTTGCGGTGACCGATCGCCTGGATACCGCACCACCACTGGGTCGACCCGGTCTTGTACCGGACCGACATCGTCTCCGGCGCGCCCGGGCTCAGCAGCGTCCAGGTGATCGGGAGCCGGCCCACCGAGAGCTCGGCGAGCTCGGCGAAGGCCTGGTGGCTGAGGTCGAGCTGCCCCGGTGCGCAGGGCAGCGGGCACTCGTTGACGATCCGGACCGTGAGGGTGGCGCCGTTGGCGGCGCGGACGAGCACGGACGCCCCGCACGCCTTGGCCGACTCGTAGTCGGTGTGGTTCATCGCCGCGACCATGAGGTCGCCGGACGGGCCGAACGAGCAGGCGCCGTTGCCGTCGGCGGCGTCGTAGGACGTCGCGACGCCCGGGTAGCTCGCCCCGGGCTTGATCCGCCCGGCCAGGGACGCGGTGGCCGGCACCGGGTGGGCGGTGGCCGAGGGCGACGGGGTGGCCCCGGCGGTCGACGGCCGCGGCGTGGTGGTGGCGGGCGGGGAGGGGGCGGCGGTCGCCGGGGACGGGGTGCCGGCGGCCGAAGCCGTCGCCACGGTGGGCGTGGTCCCGGGCGGGGCGGCGGAGGCGGTCGGTGCGGCCGTTTCGGCCGCTGTCCCGACGGCAGGACCGGTGGCTTGTCCTGTGCTCGGTGCGGTGGCCGCGACGGACGCGGCGGCCGGCCGGCCGGCGGCGGCCTCCCCGCTACCCCCGCCGCCCCCGCTCCCCGGCAGGAGCGCGAAGGCCAGGAACGCCAGCACCCCGGCCGCCACCAGAACCAGCGGAACGCCCATGACCAGCCCGCGCCTCGACTGCGGGGCGGCGTGCTTCGTTGCCCTCATTCCCATCCATTCGGTAGATCGACTCGACGTTGCACTGCTCAGTGGCCGCCGGAGCCGGAAAGGTTGCCGCTCCGGCGCGGAATTCCCGAGGGGCTGCCCGGGCGGGCGGCGGGCCACGCCGCCCGCCCGGGCAGCGACGGTCAGGAAGGGTCGCCGTACAGCACGCCGCGCCCGTAGCCGCCCAGGTACACCCGGCCGTAGACGTCGGGGTCGCCGGCGACGACGTTGATGACACTTCCGCCGAACTGGTGCTGGTCGTCGTTGATCCTGGTCCAGGTCGAGCCGCCGTCGGTGGAACGGAACAGGCCGGTGACGCCCTTGACCTTCCCGCTCAGGAAGACGGCCTGGTAGCCGGCGCCCGGCGCCGCCTTGCCGAAGCCGACGGCGCTCGCCTGCTCCACGCCGTCGAGCTTGCGGAAGCTCGACCCGCCGTCCGTGGAGTGCCGGAGCCCGTTGCGCCCGCCGGCGATCCAGAGGTCGCCGGCGACGCCCGGAACCGCCTTGAGCTGCCCGTCGCCCAGACCGGCGGCGCGGGCGGTGAAGTGCCTTCCGCCGTCGGTGGCGGTGTACAGGGTGCCGCCGCTGAGCGCGTAGAAGGTGTTCGCCGCCGACCGGTCGGCCACCACGGCCGTGTCCTTGGTCAGGCCGGCGGCCGGCGTCCAGGACGCGCCGCGGTTGGTGGAGAGGAAGGGAGCCTGGCCCGAAGGGGTCCACACCACGGTGGCGCCGTCCGCCGAGACGGCCGTGGAACCACCGCCCGCGTCGCCCACCGGAACGCTCGCGAACGGTGTCCAGCCGACCCCGCCGTCGGTGGACCAGGCGCCGTGCTGCGCACCGCCGAGGCCGACCCGCACCAGGAACTCCGGCTTGCCCTGGGCGAAGTCGATGCCGGTGGTGTTGGTGAACAGCGGCCCGGTCAGCGCCTTGGCGGGAACCTTGGTCAGGTCGTCGTGCCGGAAGCCGCCGACATCCCCGAGTGCGCTGATCAGCGGCAGGCCGGGGGGCTTGACCAGTCCGAGCGTCGCGGTCTCCTCCAGGCCCCTGGCCGGGATCGTCCAGTGCGTCGGACGCCCGGTGTCCGCCGCCGTCACGTCGTTGCTGCCCCACAGGCCCGATCCGGTGCCGTACAGCACGTGTCCGGAGTCGAAGGGGTCGATGGCCAGCGTGCCCATCCAGTGCCCGATGCCGGTACCCACGTACGGCGCCGCGGAGTTGTCGCGCACGGTGCTCGCGTCGAGCGGCTTCCAGGTGGCGCCGCCGTCGGTCGACCGGTAGAGCTCGTCGGAAGGCCACCAGCGGTCGAGCGTGGTGACCATCACCGTGGCCGGGTGCTGCGGGTCGACGGCCAGGCCGGCGAAGCCGTAAGCGCCGCTGGACGGCGAGATGTTCTTCCAGGCCCCGGTGGACGGCGTGTACTTCCACACCGAGCCGCCCGTCACCCCGTTCGGGCCGGGCGCGTTGGTGTAGGTCAGGTAGAACGAGCCGTCGCCGGACAGCACACCGTGCTGCGGCAGCTGCCCGGTGGGCTGGGCCGGTACGGCCTGCCAGGTGGCGCCGCCGTCGGTGGAGCGGTACAGCGAGGTGGTCCGGTCGGCCACGCCGACGTAGACCGTCCTGCTGCCGGGCGGCCCGAAGGTCACGAAGGACAGGCCGGCGCCGCTGCTCGCTCCGTCCCTGACGGGGAAGCCGCCGACCTGGCTCCAGGTCACGCCGTAGTCGGTGCTGCGCCAGAGGCCGTTCTTGCGGGTGCCGAGGTAGAGCGTGCGGTGGTCGTCGGGGTCCACCACCAGGCGCTCGCCCATGGACCGGCCGTCCTCGTTGCCGCCCAGTTTGAACGGCAGGTCGGTGCGCTGGAACGTCCGGCCCTGGTCGGTGGAGCGGAGGATCGCGCCGTTGCCCGCCCAGTCGTTGGTGTAGGTGCCGCTCGCGAGGTACAGGCGGCCCGGGTCGACCGGGTCGGTCGCCAGGCTCTCGATCCCCAGCAGGTTCCAGTCGTCGCCGCCGATCCAGTCGGTCAACGAGGTCCACCGGGCGGCGGCCGCGTCCCAGCGGTACGCGCCGCCGATGTCGGTCCGGGCGTAGAGGAGGTCCTTGCGCGCGGGGTTGAAGACCAGCCCGGTGACGAACCCGCCACCGACGATCTGGGCGTTGTGCCAGGCATACCCGCCCGTGCCGTCGACCTTCACCAGCCGCCAGTGCTGGTTGGTGCTGCCCCGGTCGGCGTACTGGATGAGCGGCACGCCCTCGCCGTCGGAACCGCCCCACACGTCCAGGACCATGCCGCTGCTGCGGGAGACCAGCTTCACCGCGCCGCCGCCGACGTCCTGCATCCTCCACTGCTGCGCGGCGGAGCCGTGGTCGGTCTGCTGCTCGACGGCGGCGGCCGGCTCGGTGGAAGCCCCCCGCACTCCGATGACCTTGTGACTGCTGCGGTTCTCCACCTCGTAGAAGCCGTCCCCCACCAGCTTCAGTTGCCACTGCTGGCTCGCGGCACCGGCAGCGCGGCCCGCCTGGCGGATCCGGACGCCGTCGGCCGCGTCCGCCCCGGGGACGTCCAGCGCCTTGTCGCTGCGGACCGACACCAGCGTGTAGTAGGCGGTGGGGTCCACCGACGCGGCTTTCGAGTCGGCCTGCACGAGGAGCAGGTACGGGCCGAGCACGCCGGGCACGCCGAGGGCCAGGCCCAGCGTGGTCCAGCGCCGGCGGTGGCGCCCACGCGTACGTCGCCGGCCACCGGCCGCGCGGTCGTGCCGGGTGCGGCCGTCCGCGGTGGGATCCGTCTCGTTCATGGGGGCTACTCCTTGCTTCGGCGCCGTCGCGGCGCTGCCGCCCGGGTCGGCGGCGCGCGGCGGTGGGCGGCGCTGGGATCGGACGGCCCGTGGGCGGTGTGCCGCCCTCGTGCCACCCGTCAGTTGCCGCCGGCGGAGCGAAGGTTGCCGTGCGGCCGGGACTTTCCGCCGACGCCGGCCGGCCGGCCCGGACGGCCGGACCGCGAGGGCGCACCGGGCGTCCGGCAGCCGGCTGCCGCCTGGGTGCACCCACGCCTCGTCCCGGGTCGTCGGCGCGCCGGGGCGGGACGCGTCCCCGCCACATCGCAACAGCCTCGGGGAGGGAAAGAGTGTCACACC
>NZ_JBEXYC010000105.1:0-10662 GCF_040630835.1 Kitasatospora sp. NPDC005751 | reverse complement strand
GAGTTGCCTACGCGTCACAGCCAACATTCTTATCGGGTTCTGCCCTGGAGCAGGGGCAGAACCCGAAGATTGATCACAACATCACACAGGCCCTAAGGCGGCAGACGGAGCGGGCTCTCGCTCTCCGGAACATCTCGCTGTGATCCCTCTGACATCACCAATTCGGTTTCAGAGAGCTACGGAGCAGAGGCTTGGGACAGACCGGCCTCAAGTTCAGAGAAGCCTGTCTGACCTGCCCGATGTTCATCACGACCCCGCAGTTCCTGCCCCAGCACCGCCGACAACGCGAGGAGGTTCTCCAGATCGTCACCGCCGCCGAAGCGCGGGGCCAGCGACGTCTCGTCGAAATGAACCAGCAGGTCCTGGGCAACCTCGACCGGATCATCACCGCACTCGACCAGGACGACGACCCGACCCAGGAGGCGGTTCGCGATGCGGGCTGACAATAGCTCCCACCTCGTGCTCTCAGCCCGCCGGCGCCACGAGCTGACCCGTGCCAAGACAGTCAGAGCCCTCCGCGAGCTCGACATCGCCGGCGTCCCGGTGACCTTCGAAGCCGTCGCGCGGGCCGCGGAGGTCTCCCGTTCCTGGCTCTACACTCAACCCGACCTCCGCGACGAAATCGAACGGCTGCGGGCCCTCGACCGCCGCCCGCTGCCGACACGGGCACCCGCACGACAACGCGGCAGCGACGCCTCGCTCGCAGGACGGCTCGAGATCGCCCTGGCTCGAAACAGGGACCTCACCGCCGACAACCAGCGGCTCCGCCGCCAGCTCGCCCACGCACTCGGACAACTCCGAGCCGCAGGCATCCCCGCCCTCGAAGAGCCGACCGCCCCACGACACACTTCCATCACGATCGGCCCCTGCTGACGCCGACCCTGAACGACAGCTCCGTCTCGTCAACGACACGTCTCCGACGAGACGGAGCAGGTCACAGCCCCACGGAAGCCAACAGCTCAAGATAACGCGACGGATGGCGAACTCGTCCACCCCCAGACGCGGGACAAGGCCCGACGACGGGACGGGCAGCGCCCGGATGAGACGGAGCAGGGTGTCCCGGCACGTGGTCATGGCCAGACGCCCTGAGATCCGGGCCCCGGCCCGGCCACCCAAGAACAGCGCGATGTCGGTGAGCTGAGCGGTGAGCGCGGTCGTGCGACGCGCGTGGCGGCACGTCAGAGCCGGGATCTGCTCGGCGAACGTCCGCCGCCCGCACCGGTCGTTCCCGCACACGAGACGACGCGCCCTCGGGGCGACGGTCCAGGAACTCCGGCCAGGGCCGACAGCCGAGCCCGGTGCCGCTGATCATCTCCATGCGCGCCCTGTTCCCCCTGCCCGGTGCACTCACCCAGCCTCTGGACATGTCACATCATCGGCCAAGCCGCGGCCCGGGTGCGGGTGAATCGACGAACGGGAACACACCCTGGGCAAGTCGGCAGGCCCCGGCCCGGATCTCCCCGGCTGGTCCGGGCCCCGGCCACCCGCACGACCGCGAGCCCGACCAGCCCCTGGCCTTCACCAGGCAGCGGCCGGACAGTGCGGCGGGACCGCCTCTGGGCGGCGACGGCCTGGCCATAATGATGATCGCCGCCAGTGCCCTCAAGGCCGCCAGCAACCGCCTTGGGAGGACCCAGCCGCCGTCCCGGACCCCAACCGACCGCCCCACGGCCCGCCGAGCACCCCTCGACGCCATCACCGCGCCGCCACGTCCGCACCCCCGCCGATGTCCGCAAAGCCGCCCTCCGCCATGTCCCTGCCGCCGCTGGCCTCGAAGCCGCGGCCGCTGTAGGCCTGCCTGCCGCCCCCGCCGCCGACGCTGCTCCCGGGCCCGGTATTCGTGACGCCGATCGTGACGCACCATCCGGCGAACCTTGATGGCCCAGGTCAACCCCCGTGGTGAAAGACCGCTCAAAGCCGACGGGGCACGTCACGAGCCACACTGGAGTGCGCCCCGACCACCCGCGCCGGGTCCGAACTGCCTTTCTGGGTATACCTTCTGGGCTGGCGCTCACAGGACCGGTACGGTGCCGTGGATGGCCTGCGCCGTCGTCGATGCGGGGGGTCGCACATGTCGAGCACCATTTTCCTGCTCCTCTCCATTGGCCCGCTCGTCATGGTTCTGGCGATGATCGTCTGGCAGCGGGCGGGCGAGGCGAACGACGCCTACACCGGGGTGGTCACCGGCCGGTGGGTGCACAGTTCGATCGGTACCTACGGCCCGTCGGGCCATCTCATGATGGGGATCCGCACCGACGAGGGGCGGGAGGTCACCATCGAGGTGAACAGTCGGACGTACCGGTCGCTCGGCGTGGGCGACCGGGTGGTCAAGGCGCCGGGTGCGCGCTGGCCGGTGCGGTCGGACTGACGAAGCGAACAGCTCTGCCGCATCGTCCGGCATGCCTCGCCGCCCGCGACCACCTTCGGGCCACCGCAGACCGCGCGCGGCTCGCGCACCGAAACCGCCGGTCGGGCCGCGAACTGCAGCAGACGGCCAAGGAGCGCTGGCGCGAACTGGTGAGCCGTCAGCCCCAGGCCGAGGTGCCCACCCGGCCCACCGAGCGGTACGGACCGTGGGAGTGGGAGCGCCCGCTCTCGGACGGCTGAGCCCGCACCATGTGGCGCGTCCCGACGCCTCCAGCCCGCGCGCCAGCCCGGTCCACGTCCTGCTCCACCACGGCTGACCGGTCGGCTGGGTCGAGGCCGCCATCCACGATGTCCCCCAGTGGGCGGAGATCCTCCACGGCCACCCCGGCCGGACCGCTTCGTCCGCGAGCCCCGCCACGACCAGGTCGCCCTCCACCCCTCCGCGCTCCACGCCATCGCCCACCCTCCGGGCCGCCCACCGCGACCCGCGATCCCCAGGACCCAGCCGTCCAGGCCGCGCGGGCTCCGCGCGTCCCGCACCGCGGGTGCGGCTCCCGCCCTGCACCCGCAAGGGCTGGTGCGGTAGTCGTGCCGCTACCGCACCGCACTGCCTCGTCCCGCACCGCAAGGCCGGCGGACCGCACCGGCCGTGCGGTGCGGGCTGGCGGTCTGTGGTGTCGGTCACGGACATACCGGGAGGACAAGGCCTCAGGCCGGGGCGAATCGGGCGGGGCAACACGCTGGTCAAGGGGTCGGACAAGGGGTTCGGTGAGGCCGCGGACAAGGGGGTGGTGTGCAGTGTCGGCCGCACCCGGGCGCTGGTCCGGGTGCCGGGCCGGCCACCGCGCCGGATCCGGCCTATCGCTGACGGAAGGCCACTCGATGACCACCACCTCGCTCGCCGTTCCCGACCCGGACGACGGCGACCAGGCCGCCGACCACCCGACCAACCGACAGGCGAAGGCCTCGACCGGCCAGGACAAGGGCCTGGGCGGCCCCTCCGGTGGCGCTTCGGCGGCCAGGAGTGGACCACCTTGATACGGGCGCTCGACAACGAGGACGGTGACCTGCTGCTGGAGCAGCAGCAGGAGGCTGCCAGGCGGGCCCGCGAGGCGCAGTGGGAGCGGGTGGAGCGTGATCGGCGCCGTCCGGCCTGCACCCGATACGAGGCGTGGTTCTTGGACGAGCGGTGGGCCGAACAGGAGCGGGCCAACACCTGGGACGACGACCGGCTGTGCGCCCGCTGCCGCCAGGACGTGGCCGAGCAGCGGGCGCGGGATGCCGCCGAGCGTGAGCGGGCCGCCGTGGAAGCCGTGGCCGCCGAGGCGAAGCGCACCTACTTCTGGTGGCGCCGGACCTGACCTGTCCTCATCCTGGTGCAGGCCGCTGTCCTGCATTGGGGAGTTTCGCCACCGCCGCTGACCTGCACTGGGAAGTTTCGTCCCCGGCCGGTGAGTTTGACCCCGGAGCTGCCGGTGAGTTTGGCCGCCAGGGGCCGGCTGACCCTGGGCCCGGAACCCTTTCATTTTGCAGGTCAGGGCCGGTGAGTTTCGTCCCGGCGTGGTCCGTTCGGGTGGCGGCGGGGTTCGGCGCGGCGGTCGGGCGGGACCGAGAGCGGTGTGCCTCTCGCCCGTCCTGAACGCCCGCAGGTCAGGCCCGCGCTGTGGGCCGTCCTCCATGAGAGCGGACAGCGTCGCCAGGCCTGCCGTGTTGGAGCAGGGCGTCCAGACCGGAGCGGTGTCGGCCGCGCGTCAGGCTGTCTGGCGGATGACGGCCCGGCCGGCGTGCTGGAGGTCCTCGTCGTCGGCGATGCTCCCGAAGTAGCCGCCGCCCCGGCGTGCGAGGGCGAGTTCGGCGTGGATGAGAGGGAGGGCGGGCGCGGCGGAGGGGCCCATCCGTTGCAGGCAGTCCAGGACGCGGCCGACGGTCGTGCTGTTCTCCTCCCACGTCTCCAGCAGCACGGGCAGGACGGTCCCCACCTGGGCAGGGCCGCCGATGTCGTAGATCGCGGCGGCGGCGTAGACCCGGGTTACGGGATGCCCGCCTTCGAGCATCTGCCTCAGGCGGGGTAGTGCTTCGCCCGCCGGCGCCCCGATCCGGCCGAGGAGGTCGGCTGCGTCCTGGTTCTTGCCGGTGTCGAGCAGGGCGGTCAGCCGCGGCACCGTGTCGCCGGGATTGCCCTCGATGTCCCACAGGGCCTTGGTGGCTGCGAAGCGCAGGTCAGGGTCCTCGGCGTCGGCGATCGGCCGGATCACCGCCAGCGCGGCTGTGGCACCGGTGCCGATGGAGCCCAGGTTGTAGAGGGCCGCGCCCGCGGTACGCCAGTGCCCCTGCTCCAGGGCGGTGACGAGCGCCGTGGCGAGCGCCGGGACAGCCGCCGGGCCGCCGAGCTTGCCGAGGGCGGCCATGAGCGTGGGCGCGGATCCCCAGGGCCAGGAAGACAGGTCCGCGTCGGCCAGGAGCCGGGTGATCCTGGGCAGTAGTTCCCCGGCTGCTTGGGGGAGGTGTCCGGCGACCTGCAGGGCACGCCAGTCGTCGGTGCCGGTGTCGAGCGCCGTCAGCAGGCTGGGCAGGGCCCGCTCGTCGCCGAGGCCGGCCAACGCTGTGACCGCCTGCTGATGGGCCCGGCGTAGCAGCGGGTGTCGTGCGGCCCAGACGTTCGGGCAGGAGGTGGTGCGGTGGGCCTCCACGAGAGCGGCGAGGGCTTCGCGTGCCGGTTCGGCGAGGGCGGTGGGGAGTTTGCCGAGGGTTTCGGCTGCTTCGGCGGCGGTGTAGGGGTCGTCGGGTCGCAGGTTGTCGGCGAGGGCGAGGACGAGGCCGGTGTGGTCGCCGCGCCGGGAACGGATCAGGTCCCAGGTCATGGTGATGGCGTCATGGCGGGTGGCCCGGTCGGGGCTGCGGAGTTGGGCAATGAGCAGGGCGGTGCGCTCGGGTACCCGTGCGTCCAGGGCCCGGTGGAGGGTGGTGAGCAGTTCGGTGGTGGGGGCGTGGATACGGCCGTGGCGGTCGAGGTCGTCGAAGATCGCCGCGAGCTGCGGCGAAGCGCCCTGGTCCGGTGCTGGTTCGGCGGCGGTGTTCAAGCAGCCGCACTGCCCGCAGTCCGTCGGCCGGGCTCCGACTTCGGAATCGGCCTCGGCCGCCCCGTCCTCGGGCTCCGGTTCGGGGGTGAGTTGCTGAAGCAGGCCTATCGCCGTCGGGACGAGGCAGGTGTCGATGGCCTCCGGCGTGCAGGCGGCCCGGTGAACGATGGCGGCGAGCCGGATGTCGGCGTCCAGCGCCGGGTCCGTGGCCAGAGCGGTGAGCCAGGCCGTCACCGGGCCGAGCGCGGTCGGCAGCCGCTGGGCCAGGGTCGCGGCGGCCTCGATCACCAGCAGCCGCTCCACGGTGCCGTTCTCGGCGGCCAGTCGCTCGCGCAGCAGGGCGAACGCCCGTTCGGTGTTGTCGAGGAACATCCCCAGGGCCGGGACGGCGGCCTGCCGTACCCGCGGGTCCGGGTCCGCCGCGTGCCGCACGAAGTCGTCGCCCCGCTCGCGCAGTTGCAGCATGGCGTCTGCATCGGGGAACGGCTCGTCGACGGACGGATCGTAGTTGGACAGGCCGTCTTCGTCGACAAAGGACAAGCGCTCCAGCGCTGAGCGCCCGATGCTGACCAGGAGCCCGACAACAGCTGCGCGGTCCGGCGTTCCGGAGTCGTTGGCGAGCGTGGCCAGGAACGGCAGGCTCGCCACCGTGGACTCGTAGACGGAGCCCTGGTGGAGGGCCGAGTTGTAGAAACTGCTGAACGCCTTCTCCCGGACGACGGAGTCGGGCGAGGCCATCTGCTCCAGCCACAGCGGTACGTCGTCGGCCGGACCGTAGGCGTGGCCCATGGACGACCAGTCGATGTGGTCGGCACCGTCAAAATTGTTGATCATGGGCCGCACAGTGCCACGAGACACTGACACAGCAGTCGGGCAGTGCTTCGTCATGGCGCATCATCGACACGACCCTGCATGCCTTCGACCCCCGGCCTGGCCCGGGCCCTGACCGGCCGGGTGCATGCGTCCCCGGGGGCCACGGGGTGGAGGCCAGGACCCGGACGCCAACCGGTAGTTGCCCGACAGCCACAGCACGCTGGCGCACTCCCAGCCGTACAACGACGGCTCACCCCCTATGAATCGGTTCGCGTTGGCGGCAAATCCCTGCGCCGACACGTACACCGCGTCCCAGCCGACCTCGGCCATAGCCTCCCATCCACCAGATGCTGCCCGACATCCTCGCCCGCATCCTTCCAGCAGGACGCGCTCCACCACCGCCACCACCGCACCGTCCCCGCCGGCCTTGAGGGCGAGACCGTTACCGAGCGCCTGCCGTGCTCCAGGCCATCGCCATCCTCCGGGCCGCCCTCCGCGATCGCGACCTCGAAGCCCTGCCCGCCGGCGCCTGGCACCCGCAGCAGTATCCGGGCCCATGCTGACCAGAGCTCAGCTGATTGAGCGGGGCGTGAGAACCCCTTCGTCTGCCCGGTGCGCTCCGGTCCCTGCGTGGGAGGCCTGCTGAGGATCGGTGAGCTGTTCGGAAGGCCCGATGAAGGACGAACAGGAGAGCAGCGCCAGGGGCGGCCGGGCCCTGGCCGGGAATTTGGAATGGTGATCGGATGAAACGATCTATGCTGGCTGAATTCACGATCTCTCCCCGTGTTCTCCGCTCAAGAAGCAGGTCTGGTTGATGAAGTTGCCCAAGGTGTCCGCCGTTCTTGCCGCCGCTGCGCTCGCGCCCGCTGTGCTGTTCCCGTCGATGGCGTCCGCTGCCGAGCAGCCGGCGCCCGCGGGGGTGTCCGGTCCGGACACGGCGTCCGATGCGTCGGGGGACCATGACTCCCAGGAGGCGCTGGACCGTGCCGAGGTTCAGCGGATCCTGGCAGACAAGGAGTCGGGGCCCGGTGTTCGGGAGGCTGCCGAGAAGGCTCTCGCCGGTACCGCGGCCGACCTGCGGCACTTCCTCACCGCCGAGTTGGCCAAGCAGCGTCGGGCCGACAACCAGGTGAAGGTCGCCCAGTTCTACAACGCTGGCGGACCCGCGATGCGTAGGGCCGTCGTGGCCGCGCTCAACGGCACCTACGACGACATCCTGAAGTTCCTGCAGGAGGGCCAGTACACGGCCCGCGCGGAGGACGAGGACCGCGCCGAGGTGCAGCGGATTCTGGAGGACAAGGAGTCGGGCCGCGGGGTTCGTGAGGCGGCTGAGAAGGCTCTCGCCGGTAGCGCCGCTGACCTGCGGCATTTTCTCACGGTTGAACTGGAGGACTGGCGTTGGCGCGACGACAAGGTGAAGGTCGCCCAGCTCCTCAACAATGGCGGACCCGCGATGCGTAAGGGCGTTGAGGCCGCGCTGTTCGGTTCGCATGAGGACATCCTGAAGTTCCTGAAGGAGGGCCAGTACGTAGCCCGCGCGGAGGACGACCGGGTAGAGATTCTCACGATCCTCGCGGACAAGGAGATCGGCCCGAGCGTCTCCGAGGGGGCCCAGAGGGCCTTGGGCGGCACGCCCGCCGACCTGCGTCGCTTCCTCGAGGTCGGTCTCGCGGACGCGCGGGTGATCGACAACCGGGTGAAGGTCGCGCAGATCCTGTCGGTCGGTGGTCCCGCGGTCCAGAAGGCTGGGGTCGCCGCGTTGAAGGGTTCTCCCCAGGACGTGGTCGCCTTCCTGAAGGAGGGCCAGTACAAGGCCCGTGCCGAGGACGAGGCCAACGCGGCGGCCGCCGCCAAGCCGACCGCGCCGGTCCAGCAGCCTGACCATGCCCAGAACACCGGCACCGGGCAGAGCGCCCAGACCGTTGTCCAGCCCGTCGGTTCCGTGAGCACCAGCACTGGCACCCGTGCCACCCCGGCCCCGGCTGTGATGCCCGCGCGGGTCGCCTCCGCCACGGCTCCCGTCTCCGGTCAGCTCGCCGCGACCGGTGTGGACGAGGGGCTCGGCTGGGAGGCCGGCGGCGCCGCCGCGGCCGTCGCCGCCGGTGCCGCCCTGGTGGCGCTCTCACGTCGCCGGCACGCCGCCGACAGCTGACCGCGACCCCGCACACCCTGGTGCCCCCGGCCGTTGGTCGGGGGCACCTTGTGTCTGGCGTCCGGCTGGTCCGTCGACCCGGCGGCCGGAGGCTGTGCTTGGTGTTGTCACCGGCGTGGGCCGGCGGCCGGGGGTGCGAAGGCAGGCCGGTGACCGTGAGGGAGTGGCCGTGCCCCGAACGGTCCGTGGCCGCCCATCGAGCATCGTTCGCTCGCGCGGGGCGGCGGACGCCGCATCACCGGGATGGGTGCCCGGTGATGCGGCGGTCCTGCGCCTACGGGCGGTGCCGGTGTTGCCGTCGCCGGCTGGCGGGCGGGTCTGGCCTGTCGCGCCTGCGCCCCCGCCGGGAGGTGTTCTGTCCCGGGGCCGCGGGGCGTGTTCTACAGGAGGGTCCAGCCCTCGTCGGCGGGGTCGACGGCCCAGAGGGTGTTGTTGGTGTCGCGGATGTAGGTGACGAGGTGGTGGTCAGCGGGGTCTTCGACGGTGTGGGGCTTGGTGTCGGGGGCCATGACGGTGCCTGCGGGGGTGCGGTCGTACTGGGTCCAGCCGTCGCCGGATCCCTGGGGTTCGAAGGAGTTGAGGTAGTTGTCGGGGCCGTTGACGTGGACGACGACGACGATGTGCCCGTTCAGGGGGTTGATGCTGGCGATGGGGTCGGTGGCGGCCTTGGGGCCGTGGTCGAGCCAGCCGGCGCCGAGAGGGTCGACGGACCACAGGTGGTTGGCGGTGTCGCGGATGTAGGTGGTGAAGTGCCCGTTGGCGGGGTTGACCACGGTGCTGGGGACGGCGTCCGGGGCCATGACGGTGCCCGAGGGCGTGGGGGTGAACTCGGTCCGGACGCCGCCGCGTTCGTCGATGGAGTTCAGCCGGTTGTTCGGCCCGTTGAGGAAGACGACGACGTGGCCGTCGTTGGGGTTGACCACGGGGGCGGGGTCGGCGGCGGCGATCGGACCGAGATCGTGCCATCCCTCGCCCGCCGGGTCGACGGACCACAGGTGGCTGTCGGTGTCCCGGATGTAGGTGACGAGGTGGTTGTCGGCGGGGTCCACGACGGTGCGCGGGACGGCGTTCGGGGCCAGCACGGTGCCCGCGCCGGTCACCGTGAACTGGGTCCACCGGGCGGCCTGCTGGTCGTAGGACCAGAGCCGGTTGTTCGGCCCGTTGACGTAGACGACGATGTGGTGGTCGGCCGGGTTGACCAGGGCGGTGGGGGAGCCGGCGGCGTAGGCGCCGAGGTCCTTCCAGCCCTCGCCCTTGGGGTCGACGGACCACAGGTGGTTGACGCTGTCCTGGACGAAGGTGACCAGGTGCTTGTCGGCGGGGTCGGCGACCGTGAACGGCGACCCCGCAAGGACAGACCCGGACGGCGTCGTGTGACGGGTCCTGTTCACCCAGGTGCTGAGGTCGTCGGTGCGGGTGCTGGAGGCGCCGGTGCGGGTCTCGGTGGCGGGGGTGCCGAGGCAGCCGCCCTGCCAGGAGCGGGAGGCGACGGCGACGAGCTCGGCCTTGCCGTTCGTCTCGCGCAGGAGCGGGGCGCCGGTGTCGCCCTTGCAGACGGCCGAGCCGTTCACACCGGTGGTGTCGATCGCGGTGGGCCGGGCGGCGTCGAGGGTGAAGGTCCCGGTGTGGAGCTTGTTGGGGACCCACTCGGTCTTGGTGCGCCCGTAGGCGGGCATGCGCAGGCTCTGGCCACTGGTGGGAGCGGTGGTGGCGAGCGGGAGGGTGGCGATGCCGTCGACGGGGGTGGCGAGGCGGGCCATGACGAGGTCGCGGTCCTGACGGGGCGCCAGTTCGACGATGTCGGCCTGCTGACCGGCGCCGGTGGTGAGGTCGGTGCGTCCGACGGTGGCGGTGGTGCGCCACTTCGGTCCGCCGGCGGCGAGGTTCTGCGGTTGGGCGGGGTCGTCGGCGAAGCAGGACGCGGCGGTGATGATCCAGTAGCGGTCCACCAGCGCGCCGGTGCAGGCACGGAAAGTGTCACCGACCGCGATCTTGGCGGTGAAGGCGTAGGAGCCGTCGGCTGCCGGGTCGGCGGAGACGGCAACGGCCGGTGTGCTCCAGCCTGCGGTGAGGGTGCCTGCGGCGATGCTGATGGCGAACAGGCCCGCACGCCAGGTGCGGGCTGAGGTGGTGCGAGACATGATGCGGTTCCCTGAGAAGCCGTTGTCTTTCCGATAGTGACGGGTGCGTTTCCGCTGGTCAGGCATAGTGCCGGTGCCTCGGTGGCAGAGACGGGGTGTCGTGTCGTCT